>DAICYC010000029.1 GCA_027311865.1 Candidatus Saccharimonadota bacterium | reverse complement strand
ATAACGAGTCTACCTATAGCCTTGCCCAGGACGTTAGCGGCAATCTAGAGCACATGGCCAAAGACATAATGGACGCGGCATGGCTCAACGAGCTCGAAGACTCAACTCGCTCACTGCGTGGCATCGATGGATATACCGTCGAACAGGCTAGCGCGAATCAAGCCAGGCACCAGCAGAGATTGATTGTATCGCGGCTTTCCGCCTATCGACTCACTAATGGCGAGCTAGATGCGATAAGCACCTTCGACCTTAAACAGCCCAGACGACAGTAGATTTATAGATTGATAATTGATATAATCTACCAGTAAGTGCCGCGATAGCTCAGCTGGTAGAGCGCATCCATGGTAAGGATGAGGTCTCGGGTTCAAGCCCCGATCGTGGCTCCATTTTGAAAAAATAAAGCGATGCATCACTAGCATCGCTTTTATAATGCTGATCAAATATCATAGCCAAGCAGAAATCTTTACAAAGAAACGTCAAATGCTGAGCCGATTATGAGACCGGCTGAAGCAGCAAGGCCGCCGAACTACCCGACCCG
>DAICYC010000028.1 GCA_027311865.1 Candidatus Saccharimonadota bacterium | reverse complement strand
GTACTCAAGAACAATAACAAAAGAGATATTTTATTTTCACTTACGAGACTATTACTCTCTACGGTCATGCTTTCCAGCATATTCAGTTAACAAAATATTTTTTAACTCTTCTCATTTATAAAACGAAGTTATTGCCTTACAACCCCCAAGCATCACGCTAAGCGCAATTTAAAATTGTACTCAATGTGATGCTTAGGTTTGGGCTTCTTCCTTTTCGCTCGCCGCTACTTAGGAAATTCTATTTGGTTTCTTTTCCTCCAGGTACTGAAATGTTTTACTTCCCTGGGTAAGCTTCTTTCACACAAGGTGAAAGATTCCAACTAAAAGTTGGAGGGTTTCCCCATTCGGAAATCTCCGGATCAAAGGTTGCTAGGCACCTCCCCGAAGCTTATCGCAGCTACGCCACGTCCTTCATCGCCTCTCTACGCCAAGGCATCCGTCAGAAGCCCTTCAACGCTTGATCGTTTCTCAGCAAAACTCATGCAGGGATGATCCAGCCGACTGGAAAGAAATGCCGGCGGGTACCTGCCTGATTTTTGTCAGACAATGTCTTCTCTCGAACAGATCCTCAAAGCCTATGAACAGGCCGGATCAATTCTTCCTTCACAATATCAATGCCGACCGCCGGTTAGGGCGGAGGCAATCTCTGTACGATCATACGAGGTCCTGGTGGAGCCAGACGGAGTCGAACCGACGACATCCTGCTTGCAAAGCAGGCGCTCTACCAAC
>DAICYC010000027.1 GCA_027311865.1 Candidatus Saccharimonadota bacterium | reverse complement strand
TTCCAGATCCAGTACACGGCGGCTTTGGCGGCGACATTACCGCGCCAGATGGCCATGGCTTGCTGCCATGGCGTGGTCGTGACTTCTCCGCTGTGAGCAATTACAAGGGTGTCTCGATGTAGAACAACTATCGTAACCGGATATGTGATTGTGAATTTATGAAGAGCTTCGACTAGGTTAGTGAGCTGCATGCTGAAGGTCAGCATCTTTGGGTAGTAAACCGACTGAAATATCTTTTGAAGTTGCGCAAACGAAGCCACGATCATTGTATTTGGTCGTTCAACCAAAGTAGTGGTGGCCTGCTTCAGTAAATCAATCGCATCACGGGTAATTGTTAATTGCCCAGTATAATCACGTATAAATTGCTCGTAAAGAATGGCGGTTTCGCTGTTGCGACCAGCATCGCCGATTAACATAACCGACGTCGCCCAGGCGCTGAGGGCTTTCATCTCGTTACTAGCGGCCGACCCTAATCCACCCGACGGGTTGGTAGCACCAAATCGAGCGTCGGTGATGGTCGGTGGGATTGTCTTTTTGAGGGCGTCGGGCAAAAAGACCCTGATCTCCCCTACTCCGGATTGACAAGCGACGTCATAAGCCGCCGCGACGCCTGCAAAGCCCAGCTTGTTGCCACCGATGATAGCCAGTCGCCCAGCGTGATGACGCTGTTCCGGTTTCGACCAGGCAATATCTGGATATAGGGCTTTGGCTGGGTCTTGGCGATGCCAGTATGAATAATCCATTATTTAAACTCGATACTTACAGGACAATGATCGGAGCCTATTACGTCGGGATGAATTTTAGCGTCTACGAGCCGACTTTCCAGACGCTTATCAATCAACCAGTAGTCGATACGCCAGCCGACGTTGCGCGCTCGAGCATTAGCCCAATGAGTCCACCAGCTGTAAGCGGCGGTTCGATCAGGATACAGGTGGCGGAAGCTATCGATAAAGTTATTGTCGAGGAACTGCCTGAAGCCGAATCTCTCTTCGTCGGTAAAGCCGTGCTTGCCGATATTTTGTTTCGGATTGGCGAGATCAATTTCCTGATGGGCGACATTGAGATCGCCGCAAAATAACACCGGTTTGGTTAACTGTAATTGCTGAAGGTGCTCGAGAAAAGCCGGATCCCATTGCTTGGAGCGCAGTTCAAGTCGCGACAAGTCGCCTTTTGAGTTAGGCGTATAAACCGTCACAACCCAGAAGTCGTCAAACTCAGCTGAAATGACTCGACCCTCCTTATTCGGGTCGCCATAGCCGTCGTCAGACAGTCCGTATTTTTCGGCAATATCATCAGCGAAACCGTTGAGAACGCTGAGCGGTTTGATTTTGGAAAATATTGCCGTACCGCTGTAGCCAGCCTTTTCGGCACTATTCCAATATTCGTGATAATCGGGTAGATCAATTTCGACTTGATTACGACGAGCTTTCGTTTCCTGAAGGCACAGGATATCTGGTTGATGCTGATTGATGAATTCGCTAAAAACGCCCTTGTTGATGACGGCTCGAATTCCATTGACGTTCCAGGAATATAATTTCATAAACTCATTATAGCAACCAAATTAGAAAGCCTGTTGCTTATTGTATTTATTGAACTTTTGTGTTATAATACCGCGGTACTCTGTTCTTTCAAAAGAAAAGGAATGAAAATGGCAAACAAGGTCTATGACCTGGAAGACTGGGCGTTGACATACATCAGCGACCACAAGTTTGGCCGTGGCGACAGCTACCAGAACGTCAACAACAACGTCAACATCGTTTTGCAGCGCGACACCACGATACGATTCCCTGGCGGCGAAGAGCGGTTCTTCCCGAAAGCCACCAAGGTCGCATTCTTCCGGCCTTACGGTTGGTACGGACGTGACACCCTGATGACTTTTTTCATGAAGGAGAACCAGCTGTCGGTCTGTCCAGGACTAAAGAACCCGCTGGTTCTGAAGTCGTACCCGTCCAACAGCTCATTCTCCGGCGTGCGGCGCGTCGCGCCCCGGCTGTCGCCAGCCTTCGCCTAACAGAGTCAAGCCCGATACCTTCTGCGTATCGGGCTTTTCCCTTTCTAGAATTTTTGTCGATTTATATCGCGAGCTTGATCTCGGGCCTTGATGGTCTGACGTTTGTCGTAGTTCTTCTTTCCGCGACCGGCAGCGATGACCACTTTGACGTGTCGACCTCGGTTAAGTAGCCGCAACGGGACGATGGTGTGACCGGCTTGCTTGGCCGACTCTAGTTGTTCGATTTGGCGACGATGAGCCAGTAGCTTGCGGGCTGAAGTGTCGACGGTTGTTGCTTCGGCGCCTTTCTGGTTCAGGACCAGACTAAAGCTGGCATTATTCAGCCATAGTTCATTATTGCGAATAGTGACAAAAGCGCCTTTTAGTTGAACGCGCCCATCGCGAGCGGCCCGAACTTCTGGTCCGGTTAGAACGATTCCGGTGGTGATTTCATCTTCGAGGGTGTAATCAAACCGAGCCCGTCGATTAACGATGGCTCCGGAAGCTGTTTTTGAGTGACGTTTATGGGCCGCTGACATGATGACTGTATTGTAACAGATTAGATTAGTGATTGGGCGGCTTCAAGAACTATCTTGGCCGATTGTTGCCAGTCAAACTGAGCGGCGTGTTGACGGCCGAGATCAATCTTTTGATGTCTTAGCTTAAAGTCGTCGAGCTGTTTGATAGTTTCCGCGATTTGCTTCGGTTGGTGAGGGTTGAAAAAGACCGCTCCTTCACCGGCTACCTCGTGAAATATTTCGATGTTGCTGACTGCTACGGGCACTCCCATCTTTAGAGCGTCGACAACTGGTATGCCGAAACCTTCGTCGATACTAGCACTGACTAAGGCTGCTTGATCTGACAAAATTTCACGATACTCTTCGTCGCTGACGCCGTTATGGAAAACAACCCGTC
>DAICYC010000026.1 GCA_027311865.1 Candidatus Saccharimonadota bacterium | reverse complement strand
CCAGATAACGTAACCGCGTCGCTCACCGGTCGGCGGCGGCGTGAATTTGGCGATGTTAACCGGTGGGTGAACGACCGTACTCGGTCGGTGATAATACTGCTTGATGCGCTGTTGGGTGACAGTTGAATTGGCCACCAACACATCGAGGCCGTCAATCGATTCGAGGTCGAGCCGACGCATCCGCTTGACCAGCATCGGGATAAAGGGACGAATGAACGGCGTCAGCGCACCGAAACTAAACTCGCGCCGAAATTCGTCGTAATGACTCCAATAGTAACGAATTGGCGTGTGGATATAGCTGATGTGAACCTGGTCGGGCCGGGTTTTGCGGACGGCCTTGGCTTCAGCGCTACTGCTGCTGATGATGATGTCAAAATCGGACAGGTCGAGCGCACGAAAAGCTTTGGCGCGCGCCGTTGGCCACAATGTGTGTTTGAAACGTAGGGCGCGGGGCAGTTTGTGCTGTAAATAAGTCGTCCGCACATCAGCATCACGAAACGCCGGTACCGCCTCGGGATTATAAACCGAGGTATAGATTGGTGCGGTTGGGAAAAGTTTGTGTAATTCTTCGACGACGATTTCGGCGCCACCGGCCGTTGTCAGCCAGTCATGAACAATCGCGATGCGCGGCGGACGAGCGGACATGAATTAACGAGCTCCTCGGGCGAAGAGAACGACGGCAATCGTCTTGAAGAGTATGCGCAGATCGAGCCAGAAGCTCCAGTTCTGGGCGTAATACAGTTCGAGGTCGACGCGACCTTCGAAGGACATATCGCTGCGACCGGAGACTTGCCAGAGGCCAGTGATGCCCGGCTTGACACTAAAGAGCAGGGCGCCGCGTTGTTTATAAAAGCCTTTTTCATCCGGCAGAATCGGCCGTGGTCCAACCAGGCTCATTTCACCACGGACGACATTTAATAACTGCGGCAATTCGTCGAGCGATGTCACGCGCAGGAATTGACCGAAGCGGGTAATACGAGGATCGTTATCGATTTTACGGGTGCGGGCGTACTCTTCGGCGAGGTCGTCGCGGCCCATTTGCTTGAAGATGGCGATAGCATCCTGGCCGCTGTATTTGGCCATCATCGAACGGAACTTGTAAATCTTGATAACTTTGCCGTAGCGACCGAGTCGATTGTTGACGAAAAAGGCCGGACCGGGGTTGAAAATCTTTTGAAGTATCACAAACAAGGCGATAATTGACAGCCAAAGCGGGGCCGTAATTAGAACCAGCGACAAGTCAAAGATGCGCTTGAGAATCGCACCCCAGCCAACTAGAGGCGTCTGATAAACGGTAATCATCGGATAACCGAGAAAGACGTCGATAATGTTTTTGCCGGAGTAGAATTCGGCTTGAGCGGGGATGAAGCTGTAATCGATATGATGCTCCTGAGCGATGCTGAGGATTTTTTGATTGCGGTTGTCGTCTTCGTAGAGGTCGGTCTGGATGATAGCTCCGATGCGATCGAGCTGAATATTCTTCAAGGCTTCTTCGACGCGTGAATAGTGGTGACCGGCGAATTTCGTCGGTAAATAGCGCTTTGGACCGGCGATGGCGATAACTTCATAGCCACTGCGGGCGGTATCGTCGAGGGATTTGGCGATGTCAGCCGTGATGCCAGTCGAGCCAACCAGAAGTACCCGCTTGGTCCCCTTGCCATACCGGAACATCAGACTACGGATAAAGCGAAGAATTTCGCGCTCCAGTAGAATCAGCAAGAAAGAACCGATCAAAGCGTAAACTGCCACCAGTCGAGCCGGGAAGAGGTTGCGATCAACGACGTATTCCCAGCCGATGACGAGCAGAACACCGATAAAGACGCCAACGCCAATCTTGAACCATTCAATCAAGCGGCGATTATAGGTTTGCGGCTGATACAAACCAATCAGTGCGAAAATCTGAATCCAGAACGGCACAATCAGCAGGAAATAGAATAGGTAATCAAAAGCGTAGATGTTGTGAAGCAGCGGTCGGGGGTCATATTGAACCCGGGCCACGTAGGCTAAAACGAAGGCGGCAATCAGCACCAACGTATCGCACAAGATGAGCACGAGACTATAAAACTTGCTATTACGACGGTACATAAGTAATTGTTATTATACACTAGTAGATATGACACGCTTGACAGCCAACTGGCTCGATTATACATTTGCTGGACTATTACTGGTCGTGCTGGGTGGCGTGTTCGTTCATGCGCCGTTGACGATTTGGCTCGGTTCATTTTGGCCGGATCAGGCGTTATTGATTAAGGCTTGGAAAGAGATTTTGCTCATTTTAGCAGTGATTGTCGGTCTCGCTACCCTCTGGCGACACGGTCGATGGACGGAGCTACGTTCCAGCTGGGTCCTACTACCGGTGGTGTATGGTACGCTACATCTAGCGTTACTGCCGCTGTTTAATCAGTCGTGGACCGAGGTTGTGGCCGGTCTGATGATTGATTTGCGCTACATTGTCTATTTTGTTCTGACTTATTTAATAATTCGGTTGTATCCTGGATGGCGACCGCTTTTCCTGCGCGTGGTGGCGATTGGGATGATGATAGTTGGCGGTTTCGGTTTGCTCCAGGTCCTAGTGTTGCCGGCTGATGTGCTGACCGGCATCGGTTATGGTGAGGAAACGATTCAACCCTATCTGACGGTCGACGAGAATCCGGACTATGTACGAATCAACAGCACGATGCGCGGACCGAATCCACTGGGGGCGATTGCGGCCATCGGCTTGACGCTCGGGGCGAGTTGGTTGGTGCTGCGGTCCGGGGCGAGTCGGTTGGCGAGGTGGCAACGAGCCGGACTGGCGATTGGAGGCGTGGGATTGGCGATAGCCTTGTGGGCGAGTTACTCCCGGAGCGCGGTAGTGGCGGCCATCGTGGCGGTCGGATTAGTGCTACTGCTGACGGTGGGGCGGAGATTACCACGGGCGGCCTGGATCGGCTTGTTTGTAGTTGGCTTTGGCATTCTGGGTGGATTATACGCCGGACGCGATAGCGACTTTGTATCAAATGTTATCCTTCATGAAAATGAGGGGACCGGGGCACTCGTGAGTTCGAACGATGGTCACGTCGAGTCGTTAATCGACGGGACTGAACGACTGGTCCGACAGCCACTGGGAGCTGGCATCGGCAGTACTGGCTCAGCGTCGCTATTGGGTGATGAACCGCTAATCATCGAGAATCAGTACTTATTTATTGCTCATGAAGTCGGCTGGATCGGCTTGGGGCTATTCACTTGGTTGTTTGGAGCGTT
>DAICYC010000025.1 GCA_027311865.1 Candidatus Saccharimonadota bacterium | reverse complement strand
TAGGTCGGTCTTTTGAGTGAGCTGAGCTTACTTACTCATACCGTTCTCAGGAATTTATTTCTGTGAACAAGACTAAGTTCGAAGAAATCTCGATATGCTAATTGACGATGATACGAAATTGCACTACTAAGTTGTTAAATTAAAACCTCCGGTTACGTCCGGAGGTTTTTTGTTGGACTGCTATTTTATCAGTTTCGTAAATTGTTCGACTAACTCAGTCCAACTGTAGCCAGCCGTGGCGGCCGCCTTTGGAAATAAACTTTGATCGGTCAAGCCTGGCATCGTATTGGTGTCGATGATGAAGTGGTGACCGTCCGAATCGATCATGATGTCAGTTCTCGATAGATGACCACAGTCAGAGATTCGATGAACTTGAAGTGCGAGTAGCTGAGCGGTTGCTTGTTGTTCGTCCGACACATTTTCTGGCGGGCAGAGTTCGGTGGTGGCGCCGTTGTACTTATTTTCATAATCAAAATCTTGATCAGCCGGCGGAATGATCTCGACCACTGGTAGAGCGGTGTCTTTGAGGATGCCAACCGTAACTTCGTGGCCGACAATTAGCTCTTCGATTAACATCGTGCCGTAACGATTAAGGGCTTCGAGCAGGGGTTCGTCGTCGAATGGTATCTGACGCACTATAAAAGTGTCGATACTTGATCCGCCACTGATCGGTTTGAGTACAAACGGCTGTTTAGTTAGTGGCTCGGTGGCTAGCTGATTGGCCGAAATGATATTCCAACGCGGTGTTGGCAGACTGTGGGCTTCGAGTAGCCGTTTAAAAACGGCTTTGTCGAAAGTATTCCGGCAGGCGTCGGGTCGAGGGCCGAAGTAAGCGATTTCGGCGGTGTCAAATTCTGTTTGGAGAGCGCCATCTTCGCCGCCGATACCGTGTAGAATCGGAAAAACACCATCGTATTTAGCAGCTTGTTCGATAAGCTCCTCGGTTGATTTGTCGGCCGGGTCGATGTAGGTAACGGTGTGGCCAATGGCCACGAGGGCCTGTTTAACGGCGGTGGCTGAACGATGGGAGACGTCTTTTTCGGGCGATATGCCGCCACCGAGAACGAGATAATTCATATAGTTAGTATAGGGCAGGCGAAGCGACTGTGGCGCGAATTATGATTTTTTGGTATGAATTACTCTTTGCGGGAGCGGAATCTCGATCTTTTCGGCAGCAAAGGCTTTTTTAATTTCGCGCAAAATCTCGCTTTTGACGTCCCACTGTCTAATCGGGGCGGTTTTGCAGACGACTTTGACACTGATTGATGAGTCACCGAAACTGTCGACTCGGAGCATGTGCGGTGCTTCCAACACAACACCAGACCATTTTTCGTTGTTATAGATGGCTTTACCGACCTCATTAATGACTGATTCGACCTTATCGAGATCGGCATCATAGCTGACATTGATGTTCATCGCTACTTGGGCAAATTCCATCGTCATATTAGTGGCTAACTCAATATTGCCGTTAGGTATGTAGTGGACTCGGCCATCTAGGTCGCGCAGAACGGTGAGTCGAAGGGTTATTTTTTCTACCAAGCCCGACACGCCTTGATTAATCTGAAGAACATCACCGACTCGGTATTGGTTCTCGCTCAGAATGAACAAGCTGGCCAGAAAATCCTTGACTAGTGATTGAGCCCCAAACGCCAGGGCGACACCAACTACACCTGCCCCAGCAAGTAGCGGCACGATATCGACTCCGGCGGCATCAAGTATCAACAGCCCGGCGATAGTCCAGATAGCAACGCCTAGTCCAGTATGTAAGATAGAGATTAGGGTATCCTCGCGCTGTTGTTCATCTCGGGATGACTTGAAATGGCTGCGCTTAATGACGCGCCTAATGAAGCGCTCGACACCTTTTTGGGCTAGGCGATTGATTAAGTAGCTAACAACCAGTATCAAGGCGATACTTAAGGCGGTTGATAATAATGGCGTTTGTCGAATGTAGTCAATTATTTCCATGTACATAATCCCATCTTACCACTACGGCTAATGGTTGAAGGCTGACGACGATGATTGAACTGGTGAAACGGGAGCGAAAATATTGCCTTAACTACGGTTTTACGCTAAAATACCTAGAGTTCTGACGCGAATGGGGCAATAGCTCAGTTGGCTAGAGCACCTGCTTTGCAAGCAGGGGGTCCAGGGTTCGAGTCCCTGTTGCTCCACCACATTGCATGGGGTGAGTCAGGCTTCGGTCTGAATCACTCCACCAGAACTTTACAATTCGGGGGCGATTAGCTCAGCTGGTTAGAGCGCGTCACTGATAATGACGAGGTCGGAGGTTCAAGTCCCTCATCGCCCACCAAATAAAGAGTCGGTCTGTTGACCGATTTTTTGTTTGAAAATAGTCCCGAAAAACTCTTGTCAAAAACAATAAAAACGAGTATATTAGATATTTAGTAAAGCGTATGTTCTGCGGGAACCTCTGGCGATCACATTAAAGAGATTGTCGCGAGGTTCTCTTTTTTGTCAAAAATGATTTAAATCACAACAATTATCACTTTACAGCGACCGCTAAGGGTGATAATATCGAGAAGCTGTCTTGAGAGCAGACCACGCACACTACGGTGTAGGAAATGTGCGCTCAAGAGGTGAGACACAGGACGTTAACAATTCAAATGATGTAAGAAAATTTTTTAAAGATTGACGGCAGTAGTTTGTAATAAATGGTTATTACCAATTACTAGTTAAGTCAATGCATAAAAAGGTACTCAAGGGCACTAAGTGAATGCCTAGACGTATATTACCGATGAAGGACGTGGAAGACTGCGATAAGCTTCGGGTAGCTGTCAACAAGCTATGATCCGGAGATTTCCGAATGGGGAAACCCAATACGAGTCATGTCGTATTACCTGTATCTGAATAAAATAGGATATTTGGCGGGAACCAACTGAACTGAAACATCTTAGTAGGTTGAGGAATAGAAAGTAAATAACGATTCTCGGAGTAGTGGCGAGCGAAACGGGATGAGCCCAAACCTTTTAAGTTTCTATCTTTTGATAGATAAGCTGATAGGCGAATACTTAATCGGGGTTGTGATATTACACGAGACCAAGTCAGAGAACTCGAGTTTACTCGAGGTATCTGATTTGCGACCAGCAGCTATCACTGACTGGATAAGGTAAGAAAACTCTGTTGTTAGCAGAATAGTTTGAATGACTAACCAAAGGACGTGAAAGTCGCGTATGCGAAAACAACATTGACCTTATACGTGTTTTATCGAGTAGGGCGGGGCACGAGAAACCCTGTCTGAATCCGGCTGGACCACCAGCCAAGGCTAAATATAATATACGATCGATAGTGAACTAGTACAGTGATGGAAAGGTGAAAAGAACCCCGGGAGGGGAGTGAAATAGATCCTGAAACCGCGTGCTTACAAAAAGTAGGAGCCTCGAAAGGGGTGACTGCGTACCTTTTGTATAATGGGTCAGCGACTTACATTCAGTGGCAAGCTTAACCGAATAGGGAAGGCGCAGGGAAACCGAGTCCGAATAGGGCGATTCAGTCGCTGGGTGTAGACCCGAAACCAAGTGATCTATCCATGGCCAGGATGAAGGTGCCGTAACAG
>DAICYC010000024.1 GCA_027311865.1 Candidatus Saccharimonadota bacterium | reverse complement strand
ATGATTGGCGATCAACTTAAAGACTTCTTCTTGAATTGAAAAAATATCACGGGTCATAAGTCAATTATAAATGAAAAGTTAATATATTCGAACTATTGAATATATTATTCAAATTTTATATAGTAATTATTAGCATTATGAAACTATTCAAGCGAACCTCTTCGACCTTCGCTGCCATCTTGATGGTTGTTGGCTTGTCGACATTCACGTCGGGTGGATTTATTCAGGCCGGTGCCATGACGCATAAAACGGTGGCAACACATCACTCAACAGAACAATTCGAATGTGTCACCTCCCATCAAGTCGCTGCTAGCCCAAGCAGTGAGCGCTTACGATTGACTGACGAACGTCACGACGATCAGCCAGAGCTAGAAGGACCGACTTGGCCTGCCAAGGTTACCGTCGCCTCAAGCCATGACAAAAAATCGCCTCCACCATTAATTCAACAATCTTCTTTTCGACCACCCGACAAGCTCGTCTGGGTAGCAACCTACCGCATCTAGAGAGTCTCCAGATAATCAAAAACTTATTTTGGAGAACCTATGAAATCAAATCTTGAGACAATAATACCCATTAAAGGCATGCATTGTGCCTCCTGCGAAATTATTATCGCTGAAGAATTAGCCGAACTTGACGGAGTAGTTTCAGCAAAAGCCAGCCTAAAAACCAATTCAGCAACCGTAATCAGCACGAAAAAAGTCGCCGAGAGCGACATTGAAGACGCAGTTGAGAAGGCTGGCTACGAAGTCGGTTATGACGATGAGCATCCTGAGCTTATCAATCGAAATGGCCGCATCTGGTTAGACGTCGGCATTGGCGTAGCCGTTCTGGTCGCCTTATGGATGATATTCCGTATGTTCGATATCGATCAGCTATCGGCTTCATTAACTAGCGGCACAAGTGTCGGTATGATGGCACTAGTTGTCGGTATTACGGCTGGCTTTTCGACTTGTATGGCACTGGTTGGTGGACTGGTCCTAGGTGTTTCATCAAAGCACGCTGAAAATAATCCGAATCAAACGTCTTGGCAAAAATTTCGACCTCATATCATCTTTAATATCGGTCGCATTGTCTCCTTTGTCGTACTAGGAGCTTTGATCGGAATTCTCGGATCGGCTTTTGCTGTAAGCGGGGGATTACTAGGCTGGCTTACGATTGTCGTTAGTATCGTGATGCTAGGACTCGGATTACAGTTAACCGAGATATCACCTCGAATCACCAAGGGCTTGACACTGCCAAGCGGCTTGGCAAAGGCCTTGAAAATTGACCGCTTTAAGTCGGCGAAATACAGCAACCGCAATACCTTTACACTCGGTGCGCTAACATTCTTCCTGCCATGTGGATTTACTCAAGCCATGCAGCTATTAGCCATCAGTACCGGCGACCCTAGTCAAGCTGCCTTAATCATGGGAGCTTTCGCTATCGGTACAACACCTGGGCTATTAGGATTGGGCGGCTTAACATCAACCGTTAGTGGTGGATTCGCTAAACGATTCTTTCGCATCGTAGGTGTTGTAGTCGTGGCGATGGCGTTCATCAATCTTTCAAACGGCTTGACCTTGTCAGGTGTAAGCCAGTGGTTTGATAACCGAATGCAGTCTAATCAAGTCAATACTCAAAACCTCGACCCTAATACTAAGATTCTACAAACTACCTACCGATTACGCGAAGATATCATCCCAAGTGAATTTACGACCAAGGTTGGGCAAAAAACCGCACTGGTTGTCGATGTCAAAGATAACGGCCAAGGATGTATGAGTACGATCATGATTATCGGTTTGTATGATAAGCCGATTTATTTACAAAAAGGCCGTCAACTCCAGCTCGAATTCACCGCCACCAAGCCAGGCAAATACACCATTGCTTGCGCCATGGGGGTTCCGCGGGGAACAATCACGGTCACAGCCGATGACGCAACTAATTCTGAAACATCTGACCAGGAGACGAAATAGTCATGAGTAACTCTATTAAACTAGCCATCTACGGCATGCATTGTGCATCATGCGCTGGTGTTATTGAGAAACGTCTCAATAAAGTTACCGGCGTCACCAATGCTAGTGTAAATTTCGCCAGCGAAAAAGCAGTAGTCACAGGTGAATCGTCGATTGACGAAAATCAGCTCATTGCGGCCGTTAAGCAAGCCGGCTACCGAGCCGAAATCATCAACGAAGAAACCGATAATTCGGCGGAGACAGATAAACGAGCTGGGGCGATTAAGCGACTTCGTCTCAAATTCCTCGTCAGCGCTGTCTTAAGTTTACCGATGCTCTACTTCATGCTGTTAGATTTCTGGCCATCGTTGCCTGGCGGCGATAGCTTGCCACCATATTTTGCAATCGTATCCTTGATTCTAACATTACCGATTCAGTTTATTATCGGCGCCAGCTTCTATCGAGGGATGATTTCTGGTTTCAAGATGCGGCGCTTCAACATGGACAGCTTGATCGCAATTGGTACGTCGACGGCCTTCTTCTACAGCCTTGTCTACTTCGCGATCTATGTAATCACGAATCAATCCCTCATAGGTTTAGACGGAGAGAAGATTCACGAACAATACTTTGAGACGGCCGCGTTCTTGATTACCTTCGTTATCTTAGGCAAATGGCTGGAAGCCAGAGCCAAGCATCAAACATCTAATTCGATTCAAAAGTTAATGGTCATGCAACCAAAGACCGCTCGAATAATCCGTGACGATCAAGTCGTTGAAGTTTCTATCGACCAAGTAAATGTTGGCGACATTGTTCTGGTTCGACCTGGCGAAAAAGTCCCCGTCGACGGAACTATCGAAAGCGGCGAATCAACAATCGATGAATCTATGGTAACGGGTGAGAGCTTGCCGGTTGAAAAGAAGGCCGGTGACAAAGTCGTTGGCGCTACTATCAACAAAACAGGTAGCTTCGAGTTCAGAGTTAACCGCGTCGGTAAAGATACGATGTTGTCTCAAATCATTAAACTAATTGATGAAGCCCAGGGCTCCAAAGCCGCCATCCAATCTTTTGCCGATCGAATATCAGCCTGGTTTGTGCCGGCAGTCCTAGTTATTGCAGTTTTGACTTTCGTAGCCTGGTTCTTCGTTATTGGAGCCGGACTGGCTTATTCATTAATGGCCTTTACTGCCGTAATCGTCATTGCTTGTCCGTGTGCGCTAGGCCTAGCCACACCGACCGCCTTGATGGTCGGAACTGGAAAAGCAGCCGAACGTGGCATTTTAATCAAAGGTGGCGAGCCACTCGAAATGGCCTGTAAAATCGACACCGTAATTTTTGACAAAACCGGCACCCTGACTCATGGTCGACCAGCTGTGACCGATGTTGTCGCTTTAGGAAACCTTGACGACAAGAAACTCCTGTCGATAGCCGCCAGTCTTGAACGGGGTAGCGAACACCCGCTCGCTGAAGCTATTATCAAGGACGCCGCTGATAAGAAGTTGCCAACTCAGAAAGTGACCGTCTTTTCAGCCATCCCTGGGCACGGTGTGCAGGCCAAAGTCGATGGAGAATTATACTATTTTGGTAACAGTCGATTAATTAACGATGTTGCCAAACTTAAGCTCAAGTCATTTGATGCCGAGATTCAGAAACTCCAGGCCGACGGCAAGACAGTCATGATTTTGGCAGATTCATCAACCGTCTTAGGCCTGATTGCCGTTGCTGATTACGTGAAGGAGACATCACGCGTCGCTATCGAGAAGATGCACAAGCTCGGTCTCGAAACCTGGATGATCACTGGAGATAACGAACCAACAGCTCGGGCCATTGCCCGACAAATCGGCATCACTAACATTATCGCTGAGGTCTTGCCTCAGGATAAAGCCGCCCAAGTCAAGCAACTACAGCAGTCCGGAAGAGTCGTTGCCATGGTTGGCGACGGCATCAACGATGCACCAGCGTTGGCTCAAGCTGACCTAGGCATCGCGATGGGTAATGGCACCGATGTGGCTATCGAAGCCGGTGGCATAGTAATCATCAATAATCGTCCTGACGATATTGTCGAAGCAATCCGCTTGGCCCGCGCGACGGTCGGCAAAATTAAGCAGAACCTGGTCTTTGCCCTGATGTACAATGTCGCCGGGATTCCAATTGCCGCTCGAATTTTTGCCTTTGCCGGCCTGACTCTACGTCCAGAACTAGCCGGATTAGCCATGGCCCTCAGCTCGGTGTCAGTCGTCACCAACTCGTTAACACTTCGAGCATACCGTCCAGGTAAGGTAAACTGGCTGTCTATAATCACTCCGATTATGATGACGGTCATGTTCGCAACACTCTTCGTCGTCTTTGCCCGAATGAGTGCAGCGATGGGGTAGGTCCGCACATAGTGGAAGTATTCCCATAGCTTAAGATTGCCTTGAAGAGATTAATTTACCCACGTAGACACGCGTCAATTGGTGGCTGTATCGTGTATTATAAGAGCAAAATGATACATAAGCAGGTTTGACTATGGCCAAACGCTACATTCTCTATTTGATTCGATGGCAATTATCGACGCCGATTCTGGCACTTTCGATGATGTACTTTCATTTCG
>DAICYC010000023.1 GCA_027311865.1 Candidatus Saccharimonadota bacterium | reverse complement strand
ATGTCGGCTCATCACATCCTGGAGGGGGAGCACCTTCCAAGGGTTCGGCTGTTCGCCGATTAAAGTGGTACGCGAGCTGGGTTCAGAACGTCGTGAGACAGTTCGGTTTATATCCGGTACGGACGTCAGGAAATTTGAGTGGATTTGCCCCTAGTACGAGAGGACCGGGGTGAACGTACCTCTGGTGTATCGATTGTGGCCACCTGCTGCATTGTCGAGTAGCTATGTACGGTTCTAGATAAGCGCTGAAAGCATATTAAGCGCGAAACTGACCACAAGATTAGATTTCCCTATGAGGACACAGAAAGAATATCTGTTTGATAGGTGCAAGGTAGAAGTGTAGTAATACATGTAGCTGAAGCATACTAATAGTCCCATCGCCTTTTTATGTCCTTATCATCGACGTGAATACCGTCCGTTACAGGGTATTATTCACAGAGGTGATGAGGTAGACTTAACTAGTAATTGGTGAAAATCATCACCAAAGTCAATTTTTAAGTTTTTTTACAGCAAGCACGTGTACTATATGAATATAGGCATCGAAGAAAGGTTTTGGAAGCCCACCGATCTAGAGTATCGGCCCAAAGAGCACTCCCGAAACCTCCCTTCGGTGCCCATGGCGCTGAGGAAATACCTGTTCCCATTCCGAACACAGAAGTCAAGCTCAGCAGCGGCGATTATACTGCCACAAGTGGGAAACTAGCACGGTGCCGAATTATAAAAAGACCATCCGAATAGGATGGTCTTTTTCTTTGGGGCCAGATGAGAGCTATGTCACAATCTGCTCATGCTTGTGGTAAAATGGTGATAGTGACGTCAAAAATACACAGCCTGCTAACACGAGTGCGTACTTATCCTCGCCAGACGGCGATTATTGCGGGTAGCGCGATAGTCGGGCTGACATTGTTTGGTTTGGTTTTGGTTAATCAGACTAGGGTGGTTGATTTCAGTTATGACGGAGCGGCTTGCGTCAATCGATTGACGGTAATGCCGCATTTGTACGGTTCGACTGATGATTCAAGTTATAGACTTGATTTTAAAGGACTGATCGGTCCGGACAGCTGGCCGCTTCTATCGAAGCAGACCTGTGTTGAGCCGATTGCTCAACCTATTGAAGGCACTACCAGTCTGGCGATTGTTATGAAAGGCCTGAACCTACCGGTCGGGGCAGTATCGGTAAAAGTACCAGCCGCCCCTCGCGCCCAGACGACTGATTTTATCGACAAGGCGATATCAACAACTCGACCACTAGAAGTTTCCTTATCGAGCCCAGACCGCATCCATAATTATGATTTCGAAGTCGACGAGCAAAGTGTAGCTTGTCAGCCAGGCGACTCGTCGATTAGCTGTGATATTACCAAGCTCGATCTCGAACAAGGCAAGCGATACGAAGCTGCTTTGTTGAGGTCATTTAAAGATCAAACGCCGATCCAGATAGCTCGTGGCGAATTAGAGACGCTGACGCCGCTTGAGATTGTTGAATCGAGTATCGAATCGGGCCATAAACATTTCGACGTGCCAACAGAATATCGCTTCAAATTCAGCCGCCAGTTAGATGATCAGCCCAAAGTCCAGGTAGTCCAAACGGGAGTCGAGAATGCGGCCGACATTGCTATCGAGACGACTGCCACCGGTGAGGAGCTATTGGTCAAATTGACCCAGCCGCTACCGAGAGAGGCGAAATTCGAAATTCGACTACTCGATATCGTTGGCCGGGATGGTAGCACCCTGGCGGAGCCGAAAATATATACTATTGAAACGTCGGGTGGACCATCAGTTGCCGGTGTGTCAGTCGGCAAGAGTAGTGTGTCGCCGGGCTCGCTTATTGTCGTGACTTTTGATCAGCCGCTAGCTGAATCAATCGACGTGGCCAAGTTTGCGCGTTCGACTGGTGTCGCTAGTGTGGTGCGACGCCATAGTGCTAATCAGATCAGTTTTCAGCTCCAAGGCGGCGGATTGTGTGCTGGCTTCAGTTTGCAAGTCGACAAGGGTTTGACCAGTGGCTCTAACAGTGAAGTTTCTCGTGATGCCTGGAAATATGATAGTCGTATTGTTTGTGGCACGTCGGCGGTCATCGGCTATTCAGTCCGGGGTCGGCCGATTGTAGCTCATTATTTCGGCTCTGGCGCCACAACTATTCTGTTTACCGGTGGTATTCACGGCAACGAACTCAGTTCTGTCCAGACCATGCAGGGCTGGGTTGATTACTTGTACGCTAATGCGCATCAGTTGCCGGCTAATCGGAAGGTGGTCGTCGTTCCGAATCTCAATCCTGATGGAATTGCGGCTGGATCGCGTAATAACGCCAATAATGTTAACCTTGGTCGAAATTATCCAACTGCCAACTGGCAAGCTCGCATCGAGACCGCTAGTGGCACTCTTGAGCATGGTGGTGGCACTAGCCCTGGTTCCGAGCCAGAAACCAAGGCTATCCTGGCGCTGACCCGACAGCTTCGCCCCCGACTCGAGGTGTCCTTCCATTCGCAGGGGCGACTGGTAGGGGCTAACAAGTATGCCGACTCGGTTAGTATCGGCAACACTTATGCGGCGACGGTAGGCTACTCTACCATGTTCTATAATGCCGAAGCCGTTATGGGTTACGCCATGACCGGCGAATACGAAGACTGGATGGGCGAGGAAATGGGCATTCCGGCTATTTTGATCGAATTACCGAGTCATTATGGCAATTATGCGTCCTATCAGCTACCAGCCTTGCTCAAGATGGTCGCCATCTAAAAATCTCTAGTATCGTCTGGACATAAAAAACGACCCATCTCGCAGATCGGGTCGTTTTGATTTGAATCTAATTTGGGATTCAAACAGGTGCCAGCCGGGGGTGAGACTAGGCTCACTTGGCGTATATACATAATATCGCATATCCGAGTTAGACGCAAGCATTATTAGCTTAACAGGGGCGCAATTTGTCAAATGTACTTAAACCATAAAATAACGCTAGTGTAAAACTTGACAAAAAGCATAAGCTATGCTAATATACAAACCATACACATATCATGTGTGAGGTAAAAACGAGGGTTTCCACGCCAGTTGGCATGTGGAAATCTTTTTAATAGGTGAGGAGAACTCTAACACCATGGCTGGAACAAAAGCTGGCGGCCTTAAGGCTCGCGAAAAAAACTTATCACGTGACCCAAACTTTTACGCCAAAATCGGTCGTAAGGGTGGTATGAACGGCCACACCGGTGGATTTGCCGCTAACCCGGAGCTAGCTCGAATTGCTGGCGCAAAGGGTGGCCGAATTTCCCGACGCAGCAAAAAGACTGCCTAAGTTTAAGCAGTTTGATCAAAAATCCCCCTCTGGTAGGGGGATTTTAGTTTTTGGAGTAACGCCTTAACTGACAAGTTCGCGCTTCGTTGACGCGCCATTCGTGTTGGCAGGCGGGACAGCGATATTGCTTGGTGCCGATTTGGAGACCAGTTGCCGAACAGTTCGGGCAGGTACTTCTGGCGTGAAGCCAGTCACGGTAGCTATTGAGGTGATTTTCGATAGTTTCGTCGTCAATCTCGATACCGAGTTTTTGGCCGTGGCGGCGAGCTTCCTCCCAGGCATCCGATTCCATTGCTAAAAGGCTGACATCGCGGCCGTAATCGAGATGTCCTAGTGTGGCGTGGCCGAGTTCGTGGAGAAGGAGCGAATCGGCTTGTTCGTCGGTAGCGTTGTAGACGACTTGGCGTTCGGTTGGTGACCAGTAGAAACTATCGCCAGCCACCAACTGGATATCAGTAACAGTCCGGCGGACTTTATCGATCAGCCAGGGCGTCAATGGCATAGTAGTAACAACCGTAGATAACGGCTTCTTCAGGATGTTTGGCCGAAACCAGCTTTGGGGCTGGAATATGAGCCGGCAAGCGTTCGACTAGCATTTTGTGGAGCGTTTCGCCGTAGCGTTCAAAGTAAGTCCCGATGCTGCCGCCAATGATGATAATGTCGGGCTGAAGGATCGGAATGACCGCCAGAAAACCGCGACTGATGCGATCGGAGATTTGGTACCAAGTTCGTTTGCTGGTGATATCACGGGCGTACTTGCCATAAGTAGCAACGATGGCTCTGCCGGAAGCGAAGCTTTCCCATTCGCGGACTTTGCCATCGAACTCAACGAGGCTGCGGCCAGCTTCACTGGCTTGGAGGGCTTCGTTGATATGACCATTCGTGATAATCCCACTACCGATGCCGGTGCTGACAGTGACATAGAGGCTGAGGGCGGGGATTTTGCGGAGCATGCGAGTCTCAGACAGGCCGGCCAGGTTGGCATCATTTTGGATATATAGGGGGGCACCGCCGAGGATACCCTTGAGTGCGCGGCCAACATTAAAGTTGCTCCACTTCAAGTTGTTACACCAGATGGCAACACCGTCTTTGATGATGCCAGGGAGAGCCAGAACGATGGCGTCGACTTTTTTGTCGCCGTAAGCCTTGTCCAGCTCTTGAGTCAAAACTTGAATATATTCTGCCTGATTGGGCGGGGTCGGAAATTTGAGACTATGGGTAATTTTGCCGTTTTTATCAAAGCTGGCGATTAATGTTTTTGTTCCACCGGTATCAATTGCTACTATCATGCCCCCAGTGTAGCATGTCGTGCTGGGGTCATGTTACAATGTGGCTAAGCGTAAACAAAATAGATTCAAAAAGAACAGGAACTATTTCAATGTATCTCGGTGGGCACAAGAAAATATTCGCCTTCACCATCGTCGAACTCCTCATCGTCATTGTCGTGATTGCGATCTTGGCGACTCTCTCGATCGTCGCCTACA
>DAICYC010000022.1 GCA_027311865.1 Candidatus Saccharimonadota bacterium | reverse complement strand
ATTCATTATCGCTGCTGAGGATACTAGTGCTCCGGCTTCGACTAATACGAACGTAGAAACAGTTCTCGACAAAGAGGTCTCCGACACGGACGACTTGAACGATGTCGAAGCAACGATTAATCAAATCGACATTGAAGAAGAGCTAAATACTGACGAAATCGATCAGGTTCTGGAATAAGGGACACTTAAGCGGATGGTGGCTTCAAAGAAGACTTTCACCGTTGTTGAGAGCCCTTTTAGTGCTAAAACAAAGAACGAATTGTTGATTAATCTTCAATATGCTATCTTGGCCGTTCGAGATAGTCTATCGAGAGGCGAGGCACCGTACGCCTCCCACCTTTTCTATACTCAAATGCTCGACGACAACGATGTCTACGAAAGACAGCAGGGCATTGAGGCTGGTCTGAATATTTCCCGTTTAGCCGAACAGACGGTTGTTTATAGTGACTTGGGGATTAGCAATGGTATGAAATATGGTATCGAATCGGCCGTATCTTTAGGACGTTCGGTGATGGAGCGACGACTATTTGAGGCGAGTGAGAGTCAAGATATTGCTCAATTGGTACAAATAGAATATCTCAGATATGACTTGCCGCCAATTAAAGCACTAGAGGCGGTTTACGGCCGAATAATAAAAAATCTTCAGACGTAGAGGATTATCATCCGAATCGTCTGAAGACATTTTCTGGTGCGCGAGAAAGGACTTGAACCTTCACGCCTTGCGGCACTAGCTCCTAAGGCTAGCGTGTCTACCAATTCCACCACTCGCGCTTGTAACGGCAATTATAGCAGAGGTTAAACCTTAAATAAAGAGCCTAACTCAATCATGCTTGTGGTATTATATGAGCAAAGACTGAGGAGACCGCAGTGATGAATAAAATTGCCAAATACTTAAATCAGCACTTACTGGGAGAGGTGTCGGCCGCGAAATCGGTTCGCAATGCTTACAGTACTGATGGCAGTATTCTGACACTGACTCCTGAGATGGTGATTTTTCCGAGGGTCACAAATGATATTCGTAAAGTCGCCCGTTTCACCTGGCAGCTGGCCGAGAAGGGTCATGCTATGCCAGTAACCGCTAGGGGTGGTGGCAGCAACACTACTGGTAGCGCCTTATCCAAGGGTATGATTTTAGATTCAAGGGTTTACTTGAATTCGATTCTGACGGTCGCTCAAAAAGAAAAGCTGGCGCATGTCCAGGCCGGAGCTTCGCTCGAATCTGTTCAGGCGGCGGTCAAATGGCAGGGCTTGACTCTACCGGTTGTTAATGGACGTCAAACCGTAGGCGGTGCTATCGCCTCAGCCAGCTGTGGTGATCGTGATCATATGGACAGCGTAGTTGATAAATTAGAAGTCGTCTTAGCCAATGGCGATGTGATTGAGACAGGCCGCAAGAGCCGACATGAAGTCAACAAGATACTCGGTCATCAGACCTTTGAAGGTGAAGTTTACCGCAAACTGTCAGCCCTCATTGAAGATAATATTGATTTAGTTAATCGTCTGGAAGGCGCCATGGCGGATGATTCGGTCGGCTACCCGGGTATTAGTTCGGTGCGTCGTCGTGACGGATCAATGGATCTGACACCTTTGTTTGTGGGTAGCCAAGGGACATTAGGAATAATTAGCGAAGCGGTTTTGAAGCTCGACTTCTTTAATCCCAATAGACTGGCGGCCGCGATAACGGCCAGCAGTATCGAACAAGGGCGAGATCTGATTGACAAATTGTACGATTACAATCCCGCTCAGCTATATCTCGTTGACGGAAGCTTAATCGAGCGGGCTCAGAGCTATGACAAGACTCTGTCAATTATCGGTGATAGTCAAACTAGCGCTGCTGTAGTAGTCGTCAGTTTTGATGATCATAGCGATCGGAATCGACTGCATAAATTTAAGCGGATGATGAAGTACCTAAAGACACTCAATCTACCAGTGGTTGATTCCAGACAGCATGATTTAACCGGCTTCGATCAACTGATTGACCTGCCGAAATCATTAGCACGTTTGGCTGAAGATGGCGAACAATCGCCGCCAGCATTCGACTGTGTTCATGTGCCGGTTGATCGGCGCGAAGAATTCGCTAGTCGAGTCATCGAAACGGCCGACAAACTGCATGTTGCCATGCCGGTGGTCGTTAATGGATTAACTGGGTGCATGACATTTTATCCGCAGCTGAAACTTTCTTCGGTCGGGGACAAACAGAAGATATTTAAGATTCTCAAAGAGCTCAATGATCATGCTGTTCACCATGAGGGTACGATTGGCTCATGTGGAGCCGAGGGCCGTCTAAAAGCGCCCGTTGCCTGGGCCAGTTTAGACAAAGAAGTTGTCGAGCTGTATGAATCCATTCGGCAAATCTTCGATCCATTCGGAACCATGAACCCGGGCGTGAAGCAGCCGGTTGATCCGCGAACCCTGGTATCAATGCTACGAAAGTCGTTTGAAGCTAGCGATAACATAGCTTAACAAGTATCGGGCCGTCTGTTATAATTCCTGAGTAATCAACATTTGCGGATGTGGCGGAATTGGTAGACGCGCTAGCTTCAGGTGCTAGTGTCAGCAATGACGTGGAGGTTCAAGTCCTCTCATCCGCACCAGAATGATTGTTTAACATAAGCTGCTTGCGGCTTATGTTATATTTTTATAGATAATTGAGCCATAGGGTAGTCTATTTTAATATGTCAAGATATGATTTGTTTAGCGTTAAACTGGCCGTTTTTCTTCAGCTCATACAGTTCGGTGTGTTTTTTCTCGCCGCCTTGCCGTTCATCTTAGCGAAATTAATGAAAGCCCCGCTGTTGGAGTCGGTTAACCTAACTGTCGACACCTTCTATGTGTTTGTTATCGTGTCGCAAATTGCGGGAGCCATCATTAGTTACCTTATCGTTCACAAGAGGATGAAACTAAACAGACTGACTTGGCAAAGTTTAGGTTTTCGAAGTTTTCGGTACGGTCGAGCCGTGCGTTATATTGCGGGCTACTACATTTTGATGCTGGGCGGTCTATTCGTGATTGCGGCTATCGTCAACTCGAATGGGTGGGTTGGTGAGTCTTCGAATTCCGTCAGCTCTAACTCGACAATAGATTCAGTTCTGGGTTTTTGGCCGTTAATATTGACGACGGTTATCTTAGGTCCGCTCATTGAAGAGATTGTGTCTCGTGGAATTTTATTTAAAAGCTTGAATATGAAATACGGCTTGATTGCGAGTTCTGTAATGGCTGGTACACTGTTTGCCGTCATGCATATAAATCCCATCCAGGCGATGATGGTTTTGCCACTGGGTATCTACTTGTGTGTCATGTACGACAGGCTAGATAGTATAGTGCCGGGAATAATTTTACATGCGACTTGGAACTTACTAGTTGTATTCATTTCCGTGCGCGCTATTTAGACACTACGTCTGAAGACTACACATGTCCGGGCAGGAAGGTATAACTGAATTCTTCCGTTGGTACTCGGATAATTTAGACTATTATCGATTCTAGACTGCCCGCCGAACTCTATGTCGTCGCTAGAAAAAACTATTTCGTACGAGTCGTCGGGTGCCTTAATTGAATAGTCTGTATAAGATTGCTCCGGCGAGAAGTTAAAAGCGAACAGATATCCCGATCGGATGAAGCTAATAACTAAGTCATTCTGGTTAATGGTTACCGGTTCGAAATCGGTGTCACCCAGATTTTTGACAACCTCGATCATGGCTTGATCAAAATTCTTCAGCCACTGGTATTTTAATTTTGGATCGTCAGCTAGGTTCCACTGTCGTCTGGCGTACTGATAAGACCAGTTGTTGCCTTCGCGAGGGAAGTCAATCCACTCGGGGTGTCCAAACTCGTTGCCCATAAAGTTCAAGTATCCACCACCGTGAGTAGCGGCTGTGAACAATCGAATCAGTTTGAGTAATGAGATGCCACGTTCAACAACCAAGCTGCTGTCATCAATCGACATATGATCGTACATCTCTTTGTCAATTAAGCGAAAGATTAGGGTTTTGTCACCGACTAAGGCCTGGTCATGACTCTCTGAGTAGCTAATGACCTTTTCTTCCGGTCGGCGGGTTGTCAATTCGTGAAATAATTCCGCTAAATTCCAATCTTCGTCGCGTTTTTCTTTGAGAGTTTTTATCCAGATATCGGGGACCCCCATGCTCATACGATAATCAAAACCGATGCCGCCTTCGTCCGTAGGCGCTGCTAAGCCCGGTAGGGCGCTCATCTCTTCGGCAATCGTTATGGCGGTTTTGTTAACGGTGTGGATTAGGCTATTCGCCAGCGACAAGTACGTCAGGGCGTCATTGTCAGTTGATTCTGTAAAGTAGTCGTCGTAGCTGGTAAAAGCTTTAGCCAATCCGTGATGCGAGTACAGCATACTGGTGACACCGTCGAAGCGAAAGCCATCGAACCGATATTCATCTAACCAGTAGCGGCAGTTACTGAGTAAATAGTGAACGACTTCCGGCTTACCGTAGTCGTAACACAGTGAATCCCAGGCTATGTGTTGGCCCCTTTCGCCAGCATGAAAATACTGATTAGCTGTGCCGTCAAACTTGGCCAAGCCTTCATTTTCATTTTTAATGGCGTGTGAATGGACGATGTCGAGAATGACCCGCAAGCCCAGTGAGTGGGCGGTATCGATAAGCGATTTTAACTCCTCTGGTGTGCCGTAGCGAGAACTGGCCGCGAAAAGATTAGACACGTGATAGCCATAGCTTCCGTAATAAGGATGCTCCTGAACAGCCATGAGTTGGACTGTGTTGTAGCCAGCTGTCTGAATACGAGGCAGGATGTTCTTTGTGAAATGACGGTAGCTAGCAACCTTTGGATCCTGACCACTCATACCAATATGAGCCTCGTAAATAACCGGCGGCTGATCGGTAGCTGGAGGTGATTTATGGCGCCAACGATAATCCGAGGTGGGTTGCCAAACTTGGGCGTCAAAATTATGGGTTTCGGGGTCTTGAACGGCCCGAGTTGTATATGACGGCATCCGGTAGCCGTCGCCGCCCGGCCAGTAAATATGTAATT
>DAICYC010000021.1 GCA_027311865.1 Candidatus Saccharimonadota bacterium | reverse complement strand
CAATGAAACTCATTTCCATTCTCATTCCCGCCTATAATGAAGAAGCCGTGCTCGAACAGCTTTACACCCGTTTGTCTGAATTAGCTGACAGTCAGTCTGATTATCGTTTCGAGTTTCTGTTCGTTAACGACGGCAGTCGGGATGACACTCTCGATATCATCAAACACTATGCTGAACTTGACCAACGGGTTAGTTATGTCAATCTCGCCCGCAACTTTGGTAAAGAAATCGCTATGGCGGCCGGTTTTGATCACGTCCGTGGTGACGCTACTGTTATCATCGATGCCGATCTCCAGGATCCGCCCGAGCTCATCCCCGAAATGATCCAGCACTGGGAAGATGGTTACGATGACGTCTATGCCCGACGGCGCAGTCGTGACGGTGAGACTTGGTTCAAGAAATGGAGCTCCAAGCAGTTCTACCAAATTCTCGAAAAAATCAGTCATGTGCCGATTCAAAAAGACACCGGCGACTTCCGTCTACTCGATCGCCGAGCTATCGAAGCGCTTCGTGAGATGCGCGAATCACAGCGCTACACCAAGGGGATGTTTAGCTGGATAGGCTTTAACAAAAAAGAAATCATCTACGATCGTGATCCGCGCGCGGCCGGTGAGACCAAGTGGAATTATCACAAGCTAATGAACTTTGCGATTGACGGTATCACCTCATTTACGACCGCCCCGCTGCGTATTTCAACCTACACTGGTCTGATTGTGTCGGCGTCGGCTTTCGTTTACCTAATCTATCTCGTCACCCGCACGCTGTTCTTTGGTAGTGATATCGCCGGTTATCCATCGATGATGGCCGTCATTCTGTTTCTCGGCGGCGTACAACTGTTAACAATCGGTATTATCGGCGAGTATGTTGGTCGGATCTTTAATGAATCAAAGAACCGGCCGCTTTATTTTGTCGAGGCTTATCATCATGGCGTTGAACCAAAAACTCGCCGAAAAGCTTAGATTCGGACTAGTTGGTGGCTTTAATACGCTGCTTGATTTTGGTTTGCTGTTCGCTCTAGTCGCCAGTGGTCTCGACCGGATTCCGGCCAACTACATCTCGACCGGCATTAGTTTTATTTTCAGCTTCTTTGCTAATCGCAGCTTCACCTTCAAGTCTAAACAGGGGAGACTGGGACGGCAGTTTTCCTTATTCATCATCGTAACCCTCGTTGGTTTATGGGTAATTCAGCCGATTATCATTTGGGGTGTAACTTCAGTTTTGGCCGACTCTAGCTGGTCCGAGGAGTTAATCTTACTAGTCGCAAAACTCATCGCCACCGTCGCCTCATTAATCTGGAACTATATTCTCTACTCCCGAGTGGTTTTTAAGACAGGAGCAAACTAATGGCCCGAATCGCAATTGATGCCCGAATTATTAACACCAGTACCGGTCGCTACGCTGAGCGACTGATTCATTACCTCGAGAAAATCGATAAAGTTAATAATTATTTAATAATTGTACCGACCAAGGATCGCACTTATTACCAGCCGACCAATCCTAATTTCGAAATCATCACTGTTGATATTCCGAACTATTCGCTCGCCGAACAGACGAGCTTCCTGAAATTTCTCGATGGATTAGGGGCCGACTTGGTTCACTTCGCGATGCCGCAGCAACCAGTCGGCTATCGAGGTCGTAAAGTGACAACTTTTCATGATTTGACCCTCTTAAAGACGTATAATTCCGACAAAGGTTGGCTCAAATTTCACCTCAAGCAATTAGTTGGCCGTTACGTTTTTCGCCGTGTTGCTTTATCGAATGATCACATCATCACGCCTAGTGAATTTACCAAACAGGAACTTCAGTCCTTCTTCCCGGTTCCGACTGACCGTATCAGTGTTATTTATGAAGCCGGTGAAACGACTGCATCTGATGCCAGTGCCTATAAACTTCCTTTCCAGCGCTACATTATGTACGTTGGTAGTCAGTCTGATTACAAGAATATTCCCCGTTTAGCCGAGGCTCATCAGCAGCTATTAGCGACACATCCCGATCTCGGTCTCGTCCTGGTCGGCAAGAAGGACGTCATGGCTCAGCGCCACGATCAGCTATTTAGCGACCGCGGTTACCGCAATATAGTATTCACCGGCTTTGTGTCTGACGGTGAACTCAACTGGTTGTACGCCAACGCGGCGGCTTACGTTTTCCCATCGCTCATGGAAGGCTTTGGCCTACCCGGACTCGAAGCGATGTCCCGCGGACTACCTGTCGTCAGTAGCAATGCCACCTGCCTACCAGAGGTTTACGGCCCAGCTGCTATTTATTTTGACCCTATGAATGTCGGTGAAATAGCCAGCGCGATCGATTCAGTCGTTAGCGACGAATCGCTACGCCAGTCGTTAATCGAAGCTGGACACCAACAAGTCGCCAAATACTCATGGGAGAAAATGGCCCGTGAAACACTAGCTGTTTACAAACAGATTCTTAGGAACTAGCTTGAGCGATCGTAATCACTCGGTCACGACCTTCGCCTTCAGAGAAGGTACGAATGTCGGAATATTCGGCAGCTACCTGGTGAACGATTCGACGGTCGGCCGCATTGAGGTGGGCCACCTTTGAATCACCAGTTCGGCGAATCTCTTCGATCCATTCCCGCGCTTGCTTGGCAATCCGATCAGCCCGTTGCTTCTTGTAGTCAGCAATATCAATATTTACTCGCCAGACAGCGGCGTCTTTGTTTCGAAGAACGGTTGAGACTAAATACTGGAGGCTACGTAGCGTTTCAGCTTGGCGACCGATTAATAAGCTATTTAATTCAGTCGAAGGAACGCTCAGTTCAATAATATCGTCAGTTAAAGAAGCTTCGACCGCCACGTTCATTCCGAAGAATGAAATAATGTCGGCTAAATAATTTCGTGCGAATTCTACGGCTTGCTCGGTATCCATATTAACCCCTTCCCACCTCTTTAGCTGATTTGTCGTCACTAGCTTTGATACGCGTCACTTTGGTAACGGTCGCCTCACGAGCCTGTTTCGCTCGGGCTTTAGCGGTGGCTTTTTTACCAGTGCCAGTTGGTGACTGGTCGGCGATTTCTTCTAGTTCTTCGACGTCTTTTTTGAGTAGGTAGTGTTGTTGAGCGGCTGCGAACAAGTTCGAAGTGGCGTAATACAACGCCAAGGCACCCGGAAAGCTCAACATAATAAATAACATCATAATCGGCAAGAACTTAATCATCTTACCCATCATGACAGCGTTGAGTTCAGCTTGATCTGGTTCTTTGCCGGCCGCCGCTTCAGCCATGACATCGCGGAAGCGTTTTGTCGATTGTTGCGGCGAAGTCTGCTTGGAAATCAGGTACTGGGTGTAGGCCGCGATACCAGCTAGTGCCACCAAAAAGAACATAGTAATGCCTTCCGACTGGAGGGCAACTTGGGTCAGATTAATCACACCGAGTAGTGATTCGTCGAATTGATCAGGTCGCGCGATTAACTCGGCAATTCGTGGAAAGCCCTCAAGGAAGCTATAGGTAAACGATTCAATTCGTTCCCGCTCAGAGGTAAATATTCGGATGACTTGAAACAGCGCAATAAAGATTGGTAGCTGAATCAGCAGCATTAGGATCGAGCGGAATGGCTTGACCTCATGCTTCTTATACAACTCCAGCATCTGCATGCCTTCGAGTTGGCGATTACCCTTGGCGGCTTTTTTGATTCGGGCCAGCTCCGGTTGAAGTTTGCGCATCGCTTTGACCTGATGAAGCTGCTTAACAACTAATGGCCACAATAGAATTCGGATAATAATCGTAAAGATAATTATCGCCACGCCAAAGTCACCAATAACGCTATATAACGCCATCAACAGGTTAAAAATAGGTTGAACAATTAGGTTTTCAAACATAACGTTTCGCAGTCAGCCTCACTCACATCAGTATGTATATCTGTTTTGAGTATATCAGTTTTGATGTTATTTATACAGATTTGCTTTGACGAACAATTGTTCAATCAGCTCTTGTAGCTCCGACGCTGGCATCAGCCGTAGTTCGGCTGACGTGACGATAATCACGATGTCGTAAACGCCATTTAAATAGGGGAGACGGGTATGAACATATTCGTAGATTCGACGCCGAATCCGGTTCCGACCGACGGCACTCTTGAGAACCTTTTTACTAACAACGACGGAGATTCGTGGCTCCTGGCGTCGATCATTGGCCACCCATTTCATGGTCGCTTGCGGGGTACGAATAGCTTTGCCGTGGGCGTAAACGTAACGCACACTATTATGACCGTGGAATCTAAATGGGGAAGGAATCATTATAACTAGTATATATGTCGCGCCGTTAAAATAAAAAATCCACTCCGATTGGTGTGGATTTTATATCTTAGACAGTTAGTTGAGCGCGACCCTTTAGGCGGCGGCGCTTCAAAACAGCTCGTCCAGCTTTGCTTGAGACACGAGCTCGAAAACCGTGCGTTCGGGCGCGGTGACGAGTGTGTGGTTGGTGAGTTCGTTTTGGCATATCTAGATTATTGTACCTTATCTCCCCTGTTGCTTCAAGATTAGATTTGCTTTTTCACGTAATAATGTATTTGTATATAAAAGTTATCCCCGATTCCTCCACAGTTATCCACAGATTTAACAGGGGTGGTGCTGATGTGTGTATAAATCGTACCCCTATATCGCCTATTTGTGACGTGACTTTCCTCACCTTTTTCTTAGGTTGTGGAAAACTCCCGACTTCCCTATAGTAGATAGCAAGTAACAGTTCAATTTATTGGGGAGTATTCAGCGACGATGAACGCGCTATGGAAGAGCGTCTTAGGTGAAATCGAGGTCACAGTATCTCACGCCACTTTTACGACTTGGTTTAAAAATACCGACATGATTAGCCAGTCGGATGACGAAATCGTTATTGCTGTTCCTAATATCTTTGCTCAAAAACAATTCGAAGTTAAGTTTAATGATCAAGTTCGAAAGGTTCTCGCCAATAATGGTGTCAATCCAGCTCGAATCACTTATTCGGTGATTGTTAATGGCCGCAAGACCAAAGTTAACCGTGAGACTACTAATCAGTCAGTCGACCAAACCAACAGTTCTAATGATAATCGAGCTTTTGCTTACAAACCAACCGCTTCACCGCTATCAGCTCGCGGCAACCTCAATCCCCGCTATACCTTTGATAGCTTTATTGTTGGATCGAGTAACGATTTAGCATATACCGCTAGTCAAGCCGTCGCTGCTCACCCTGGCGAGAAGTACAACCCGCTCTATTTATACGGAGGTGTTGGTTTAGGTAAAACCCACCTGATGCAGGCGGTCGGTAATGAAATTCTCAAGCGTAATCCCGAAGCCCGAGTTCTCTATGTTAGTTCGGAAACGTTTGTTAATGAATTTCTCGATCATATCCGGTTCAAGAAAAAAGGTTTTGCCGATAAATACCGCAATATCGATGTTTTGATTGTTGATGACATGCAGTTCATCGCCAACAAGGAAAAGACTCAGGAAGAATTCTTCCATACTTTCAATTTCCTTCACCAAAACAACAAACAAATCATCATGAGTAGCGATAAACCACCGCGCAGTATCCCAACTCTAACCGAGCGTCTCCGTAGTCGTTTTGAAATGGGTATGACAATCGATATTCAAATGCCGGATTTCGAAACCCGCTGCGCCATCATCAAAGCTAAATCGAGTATGTCCGGTGTGGAATTGAATAATGAAACGGTTGAATATCTCGCTACTCACATCAAAACTAATATTCGTGAACTCGAAGGAGCTCTTAATCAATTATTAGCCTACGCTGAACTTCATGGTACCGAACCGGATATCTCAACCGCCGAAGGCTTACTGGGTAATGTTCGTCACAGTCGACCGCAACATTTAACCAGTAAACAAATCAT
>DAICYC010000020.1 GCA_027311865.1 Candidatus Saccharimonadota bacterium | reverse complement strand
GTTTTCCTGCTCTGATGGAGCGGGCTGCCAAGTTGCTAGCTCATCTCGAAGAGAATTATCCGGACGCCTCCATACTATTAGTTACACACGGTGATTTCGGTAAAATGATCTATGCTCAATATTATCAATTGGACTGGAAAGACGTGTTACGGCTATTTCATTTCGGAAATTCCGAATTGCTGTTATTGTCACCCGACTCAGCTGCTTCCGACGCTCACGTGTTCAAAATTATCCAGCATAATAACTAAGCTTGTACCTAATCATCGCCTCAGATATACTTATGCTTATATGAAGAAGATGACTAAAAAGCAACGGATTATCGCGGAACGTCAACGGATTACAATCTTGTTTGGGTATGGCTTTTTTGCCATACTATTATTAATCGTATTATGGCAGACGGTCGTGCCGTGGGCGGCCATGTTTTTGGAGCCAGGTGTCATCAAGCATAATGTGGCCTTGACCGTCGTGGCTCTGGCCTCAGTTGCTGTATTGCCATCGTTAATGGCCTATATTATCGGTGATCGATCGACGCCGAAAAGGCTCGGTGCTCGAGCCCATCAGTATAATGGAGTGATGTTTGGGTTTGCGGCCTATTGGTTGTCTCTATTTTTGGCGATGGCGGGATCGGGATCGATTAATACTTTTCGCCTATCGCTGCCGCAACCGTGGTCAATCATCGCAATGGCTTGGCCAATCGTGGCGATTATTGCGATTCTAGCCGCCGTGGCCATCGCCTACTCGCGTAAGAAACGTCCGTCGACGCTGATTATTGACTACCGACCTTTCCAGTTGGTATTTATTGGTTCGATTGTGGCGACGTTTGTTTACGTGCTATCTGGCCAGTTGTATACATTTTCTACTATCGGTGTGATAACTTTTATCTATGTTGTGCTGCCGTTACTGGTTGGCTTGATATCTTACCGCTTTCTCGATGTCATTCCTGAGACCCAGATGGGCCGGATAACACTCAGTGGTGTCGCTTTGACGGTCCTATTCGTAGCCGTAACGCTGACTGGCCAGCTACTGTATGAATTCAATCAGAATCCGGTTTTGCCGCTGATTATTGGCGTGTTCGTCTGGGCGGCCTTTCTCTGGACGATGTCGCGAAAAGCCCTGAAGTAAATGAATAATCTCAAATCATCCTTTATTATTTTACGAGCAATTGCTCTCGAATTGGCGCGTCGTTTGTTCAAGCCAGTGGCGATTACGCTCGGTGTCGTTGCAGTCTTGGTGGCCTTGGGGTTGATTGCTTTAGTTAGTCTCGATGTTTGGTGGTGGTTACTGGTTATTCCGGTGGGTCTGATTGGAATAGTGCTCTTGACGCTGTTGACGATCATTGGCTTTGTCTTGGAGCGCAATAATCCAGTTCGAAATGTCGAACAACGGCAACGAGTTGGCGCTTTTGTCGACAAGCTTCAGCGAATGGCTGAGTTACGAGCCACTCCGAAGGTATTCCTCCTAACCAAGATTGCCGGTGATATTATCAGGCCTCGGCGTGACAGCTATCTTCGTTCAGTGATTGACGACACAAAGACACTGAAACGAGATTTTGACGACTTGTCAAAAGCTTTTGATACATCGAATTAGTTAGTGGCGTACAAGTTATAATAAGATGGTATGTTTAGTCAGCCGGCAGTATTTGTGGACGTCGAAACTAACGGCCAAATGGGGGAGCGTGGTCGGATTATTGAAGTCGGCATTTTACGAGTCGAAGACGGTGAGGTTGTCGAAACTTTCGAATCACTTGTCAATCCGGGAAGTCCGGTGCCGCACTGGATTGAAGATCTTACTGGCATCAAGAACGCCGATCTGATTGGCGCTCCTAGTTTTGAGGACATCGCCGATGAGATTGCTCGGATTACTGAAGGGGCGATTTTTGTCGCCCATAATGTCAGATTTGATTATTCCTTCTTTCGATCGCATTTTCTGTCGCTTGGTCGGAGATTTCAACCGAAATTAATCTGTACGGTTCGATTGTCGCGACACCTATACCCTAATCATCGCGGCCATAGCTTGGAAAAGATAATCAAGCGACATGGCATCAAAGTGGCTAGCCGCCATCGAGCATTAGATGACGCTCGAGCGGCGTATGAGTTCGCTCGCATCGCTCGTTCCGAAAAAGGGCCCCTATTATTTGATGAAAGCGTCGTTCACCAGCTCAAGACTAAATCGCTACCACCGCATGTTCCGGAGACGATGATCAATAATTTGCCAGCCAGCCCGGGTGTTTATATCTTTCATGATGCTGACGGCTCGCCGTTGTATGTCGGTAAAAGCATCAACATTCGCCAGCGGGTTCGGTCTCATTTTGCTAATGATACTCGGATAGTCAAAGAGATGAAGTTGTCACAGCGAAGTTTTTCAGTCTCGCATATCGAGACAGCTACTGAGGTTGAGGCATTGTTGCTGGAGTCGGCCAAGGTCAAAGAGTTGCAGCCGACGTTTAATCGGCTGCTACGTCGAGCCAAAAAACAAGCTATTTTGCTCCATTCAATCAATGAAGCTGGTTATTCGACGATCGATATTGACTTTCGCGATGTTGACAGCTTGGCTGATCTCGAACAGGTCTATGGAGTCTATACATCACGGACGAAGGCCAAATCGGCCCTCGAATCAGTCGTCAAAACTTATCAGCTGTGTTCGAAACTGGTTTCGCTAGAGTCGGGCCCCGGGGCTTGCTTTCGTCACCAGCTGGGCCAGTGTCGCGGTGCCTGTATCGGCCAGGAATCGCCAGCGGCTTACAATCGTCGAGTCGAAACGGCCCTGGCTTATTCAAAGATCGCCAGCTGGCCTTTTAGCGGTCGGATAGCTGTCACGATTAGCCCCAGTCGATCCCTGGTTGTCAACCAGTGGATAGTTGAAGGTGTTATCAACCACGAATTAGATGAGGTTTTTGAACCAGCCGCCAACCGCTTCGATATCGATACTTACAAGATATTACGGTCATTTGTCAGGCAACACCCTGAATCTGTTCGTCGGCTGCCGGAAGGCTATACTCTGGAGTAGTATCTTTCAGTTAACTCTCAGTAATTTTTCGCTATAATTATATTATTATGACTGATCGAAACTCTGATACCAATGAGCGGCTGATTCCAGTGGCTCCGCAACCGAATTCCTCTCTAAACACTAGGGGAATCAAGACGACTTTTGGCCTGGTTGGCTTGATTTTGTTAACAGCATTTTTATCATCAACCCTGACCGCCTGGCTAGCTGCCAACGAATCATTTCGCTGGTCGCCGCGCGAGACAGTCAATATTACTTCGACCAGTCAACCAGAAGGTGTTGCTGTAGTCGAGAAAGTGGCTGATAGTGTTGTCAGTATCAATACCGAAACAACTCGCTACGATTGGTTTGGTCGACAAGCGGTGGCGGCTGGAGCCGGTAGTGGCTTTGTCGTTAGTCGAGATGGATATATTATCACCAACAATCACGTTGTTGAAAACGCCGATACGGTGGTCATCACCACGACTGCCGACAAGCAGTACGTTGCTAAAGTGATTGAAACCGATGCGGCTTCTGATTTGGCCTTGCTCAAGGTTGACGGTGTCGTGAGCCTTGAGCCAGCTGAACTGGGCGACTCGAGTGAACTTAAGGTTGGTGAGACGGTCTATGCTGTCGGTAACGCTCTCGGCAGATACCCTAACTCCGTCACCCAGGGAATTGTGTCGGGCTTAGGCCGTCCAATTACGGCAGTCGGTTCCGGGTTGCGGGGCAGTCTTCAGGAGTTCGAAGACTTGATTCAAACTGATGCGGCGATCAATTCTGGTAATTCCGGTGGACCATTAGTCAATGGACGTGGACAGGTTGTTGGCATCAATACAGCCGTGGCGGGCCAGGCGCAAAATATCGGCTTTTCAGTGCCGATATCTCGCGCCCAAGAACTGATTGAGCGAGTCGAATCTTAAGATATATCGCGAATTACTTCGATCTTGGCGCCGAGTGAATTCAACCGGTTAGCCAAGTCCTCGTAGCCACGATTAATCGAGTAAATATTACGAAGGGTTGATACGCCTGGGGCGGCCAACATACCGAGCAAGATAACGACAGCCGGCCGCAAGGCTGGTGGTGTTACAACTTCGGCAGCCTTCCATTTGGTCGGACCGTTGATGTAAACACGATGCGGGTCGATTAATTGGATGTCGGCGTTCAGGCGAGTCAGCTCAGTCAAGTATATAGCTCGATTTTCATAAACCCAGTCATGTATCAAGGTGCGACCCTGAGCGGTGGCGGCAATCACCGCGAAGAACGGCAGGTTGTCGATGTTCAAGCCGGGGAATGGCATGGCGTGAATTTTGTCGGTTGGTGCTTTGAGCTTACTGACTTTTGTGGTGATGTCGACCAGGCGGGTGCGGCCGTTAAGAGCGGTATACTCGTCGGATATTTCATACTCAAAGCCCATATTTTCGAGGAATTTTAAGTCAATTTCCAAAAATTCAATCGGTGCGCGTTCGATGGTGATTTCAGATTTCGTGACGATTGCCGCCGCAATGAAGCTCATTACCTCGATTGGATCTTCGGACGGAGCGTATTCAACATTTTTATTAATGTCACGAACGCCATGGACGGTTAGGGTGGTCGTACCAATGCCGTCGATTTTCACGCCAAGTTTTTCGAGATAGAAGCAAAGGTCTTGAACCATGTAGTTCGGACTGGCGTTGCGGATGGTGGTGATGCCGTCATTCATGGCGGCGGCCATCAGGACGTTTTCAGTGACAGTGTCGCCACGTTCCGACAAGACGATGGCTGATTCCGGACGGAGTGGTTTGGCCGTGGCCGAGTAGCTGCCGCTGACGGTCTGAACTTCCAGGCCGAATGGCTCTAGACCACTCAGATGTGGTTCGACAGTGCGCTCACCGAGTGAGCAGCCGCCGGCGTAAGGTAGTTTAAACTCCTTGTAACGGTGCATCAGCGGTCCGAGGAACATGATGATGCTACGGGTTTTTTTGGCAGCCTCTTTGTCCATTTGGTCGAGCTTCAGTTTGGCTGGCGGTGTGATTTCGAGGTCGTTATCACCGAACCAGCGTGTTTTGACGCCGATGCTATTGAGAACTTCGATGATTCGATTGACTTCCTCGATGCGAGCAACCCGACGAAGGGTTGTCGTGCCACGGTTCAGTAATGAAGCACAGAGCAGGGCTACGGCCGCGTTTTTGCTAGTATTGGCGGTAATGCGACCCGAAAGAGTCTTGCCACCTTCGATTCGGAAATTGAGCGTGCCAGCTTGGTTAACGCTAACGATTTGGCTCGATAATACTTCGCTGATCCGTCCGAGCATGTCGAGGCTGATATTTTGTCCGCCTTTTTCGATACGATTGACGGCGCTTTGGCTGGTGCCAAGTTTTTCGGCTAGTTGAGCCTGAGTCATGCCGCGAGCCTGACGGGTTTCTTGAATGAGATGTCCAATTTTGCTTGAATATGATGCGTCCATAACCTTTATGTTATATCATATGTGATATAACTTCAAGCGGCCAAGGGGTGTATAATTAACAATATGACTATGCCAGAAGACAAAGCGGTGATGGCCCTGATCGCGGCCGAAGAGGCTCGCCAAGCAAATGGCTTGGAGCTGATTCCGAGTGAAAATTATGTTAGTCCGGGTGTGCGAAAAGCCCTCGGTAGTGTGTTTACAAATAAATACTCCGAAGGATATCCCGGTCGACGTTATTACGGCGGTCAAGAGAATACCGATCAGGTCGAACAGCTAGCTATCGATCGAGCCAAGCAGCTGTTTCATGGTGATCACGCCAATGTTCAACCCCATTCTGGGGCGGCGGCAAATGAAGCCGTCTATACGGCCTGGCTTGAACCGGGCGATACGGTTCTGGCAATGGACTTGAGTCACGGTGGACACCTGACGCACGGCGCGCCGGTGACACGCAGTGCCAAGTTGTATAATTTTGTGCGATACAAGATGAAAGATACCACTACTGGTGAAATTGATTATGACGCGTTAAGGCGACTGGCTATCGAGCACCAGCCGAAAATTATCTTGGCCGGTTTTAGTGCCTATCCGCGAACGCTGAATTACCAGAAGTTTGTTGAGATTGGTAACGAAGTTGGGGCGCTGCTGATGGCCGACATGGCCCATATCGCTGGGCT
>DAICYC010000001.1:117771-118605 GCA_027311865.1 Candidatus Saccharimonadota bacterium | reverse complement strand
GGAGTAGATGCTAAGGAACTACGCTTAGTAAAATACGAGGAACTAAGTCCGGATAGTTTTATATGGTATCTTCTCGTTAAGGAAAAAGATGCCGTCCTTGCGAATAAGTATTGTTTGTATGCAGAAGACTATATACCGAGCCTTGCGCATGTTTTGGATGTTGTTGATAAAAACGTGCCTACGTGGCAGAAAGAAATCAACCACAAGTATGATGGGTTCCTTAGGGTAATTAAGCCAATGAGTTGGAATAAGGCGGACCCCGTCAGGAATGCCTCGGTGTATCAGCCGCCAGAAAAAGACGATGATTTTATGGATTATGCCTACCCATCAGGATATGATTTTGTATTCCTGGTAAAATAATATATTTCGGAGTACGTCCACGACCTCGAGCCAAGAGTATATATGTGACAAGAAGTCCAGCAAGCATTCACGCTACTGCGTTTCCTCTATTTTAATCTAGTTCATCTAAACGGTTTATATCTACATTTTGCTATGCTAGTAGTATGGAAGAATTAGTAACGTACTTTTTGCGAATTACCCCAGGCTTAATACTTATCACGCTAGTATTCCTCCTTTTGCCTAAAAAGCAAATCGCCGCAAGAATATTTCTCTTAATCCTCGGCTTCGTGCTGATGCGCGACACGATGACGCCGATGGGTTTCTGGAACTTTGGAATAACTGAAACCGCACTTTGGATTAGATTTATTGACGACGCATTGATTCTATTTATTTTAGGAGGGCTGTCAACTATGGTCGCATTCCTTCTATTACAAATAAAAGAGTTGAGGACTCTGGTTAAGTGGGGGAAGATTGCGTCTTGGAAAACGTATCTTG
>DAICYC010000001.1:104465-117761 GCA_027311865.1 Candidatus Saccharimonadota bacterium | reverse complement strand
TAGAAGTAGGTGAATTTAACTTTAGGTATCTTTAAGAATCCGATTTGTTCGGTCATATAGCTTTTCCTCTTTAAAAAATTGAAATTAAAGAGAACCACTTATTCAGTGGTGCTAATAAAAATGGGTTCTCGGCGACATAGATAAAAGCACTCATTGAATAAATTCAAATTGTGCCTTTATCTAGGATGCCCTTTGCTGGGTTCGGCATCTTCCTTTTCGGTATAGTCAGGGACCTACTCAGTGCAAACGATTCTTCCCCCTACCAGCGGCTCGATTCAAGATCGAACTCTCACATTAAGATACAAGGCTACCTAGAATTATAAATTAGTATTTATTTTATTAAAATAGCGACTGCTGTGGGTCATCTAGCGGTATGTTCTGTTTGTCGTCTTTGGATTCTGTATTGCCGTTCAAGTAGGCAATACCATCAGGGGTGGTACGATACTGCTGGTTGCGACTAGTTGGCTTGTCCGGTATGGTTGGGGTTATCCACCCTTTATCCACAAGCGGTTTAATATATCTTTTGTAGTTCTTGTAACTATTAAACAGGTCTAATCTTCCAAGTATCTCTTGACGCTTCTTTGGGCGTTTAGATATCTCTAGAATTAGTCTTTCAATCTCGTTATCTTTCTCGATATCAACTTGGAACCCATCTTGGATCCCAACTTGGAACCCATCCTGGATCCCTCCTTGGGACCTAGTAAAGCTAGGGTGTATTTTTAGAGTTGTGTGGAAATAGCGTAGATCATCATCAGTGTCAAATTCAGGTGCTGGAGAGCCATTTTCCGCCATGGCGGAGATGATGGTAGGAATGCCAGTACCGCGACCCTCGGTTAGCTGAAGTTCTTTTAAAAAATCTCCCATTCGACTATTGCGATATTTTCTGGCAGCAATTTTTCCTTCACGGAGCTTTTTCTTTGTTAACGGCGGAAGTGGTCCAGGATAGCTAATCATTTCAATTCTATCTGGGTGGATTCTAATCTCAATAGGACTGTCGTCTGCGTAGCTTCTGTGATAAACGGTATTAACTAACGCTTCCTCGATAGCGTCATAAGGATAGTTGAAGACCCTATCGGCTTGAGCTTTATCTTTTCGCTTTATGATATTTTCGACAATGACAGTGTTTTTGAAATAAACCAGTGCATCTTGTAGTTGTTGCTGAATTGGACCTGTAAATATTTTTTCGCTAAACGCTTTGCCTGAACTGTCTCGGAACTGAACAATATCAATCCTAGCGCCTCGGAAAAATTGAGTCGGGTTAGGGTTGAATAATAGTAGACCAATATTTTTTGGCAGAATATTTTCATCCGGTCCGGATACAATATTCATTTTTCGACACAGTTCTTCAAACTCTAGATTATTGATATCGCTCAATAATGAACTGCCGGTTGCGGCAAGGTGCGACCTAATCAGATTAATATCTAAATCATCAATAGAGCAGTGTTGATTAACCCGATCGTCGAATGGAGTTTTCGCCGACGTCTCAATGAGATCGAGCTCCTCTTTTTGATTGGCTACAACTGTATTGGAGAAGCGCCGAATATAGTACTTATAGTCGTAAGGCTTTCCACGATTACTGGGAGCTTTGTGGGGTCTTGTCTCGCTTGTCGGTACCCATATAACAAGTGTCATTTTTCCCAAGTACTCAACGGGTTCAACAATAGGGAAGAACGGCGGTTTCAAAATATTACATAGACCAAGTAGTTCTTTTTGGATTTTATCGATCTGATCAGGATTGATGCCATATGGCGGTAAGGTTGGTTGGCCATTTTTTTCCTCGATACCTATCACGAGGTATCCACCACCCCAGTTGTTAATATCGTTGGCAAAAGCAGCAATAGCTTGTCCGGCTTCGTGTTTATCCCATGACCTCTTGAACTCTAAACGCTCCCATTCAACGGATTTTCCGGTAAGTAAATTGTCTATATTTATCGGGAGTGACATATTGGACACATTTTACAACAATTACAGGTATATTTCGAGCATAAGGGGAATAGGGCAGGGCGGAAGGATAAACAAGGGCGTTACAAGTCTAATGGTTTGCAAATTCTTCAAAGTCTACTCTATTTGTTAGATCCTTGAGGCGCCATAAAATATCTTGTTCACAGGTTACAAAGTTGCTTACGGCTTTTTCAAAGTTTGAAGAAAAGCGGGAGTGGGTTTCGGAGATTACAACACCGTTTTTCCCTGTAAGGTTATGTGCAACCTTGTTTCTTAGTCTGTTTAACTCGAAGGCAACGCTCAAGAAGTTGTCTTTACCATCTAGGTAGACACATGAATCCCTGAAGTAGGAGAGATACCATCCTGTCATTTGATCCTGATTCTTATCTACTGCTGGTTTGTATACTGTGGGCCAAATTTCTCCCTGTACATACAAGTTGCACATGGAAATCAAGCTTTTAGTCATTTCGTGTATCAACTGGTGCTTCACAAAAATAGAGGCTATTTTTGCCGATGTAGTGCCGGAGCCAACATCCTTATTGACTTCTTTTGCCAACTCATTAAATTCATCACTCATAACAAGCTGAGGCCATTTGTCGGGATTTACGAGGGTTTCCACTAATTTATTGGTGTAAGAGTCGTGATCCATAATTAGTTTTGATTATATCACCGCGTTTAAATGAGAAGATTGTTTTTGTGAAGTACGTCCACTAGCGGGAGCCAAAATAAAATGAGCACCCAACGGGTGGTCTTTTATTTTGAGTCTCGATGTCTGAGATCTGGCTCAGTAATCGCAACATACGCTGAACTCCGTTTCGCCTTCCATGGTTACACAGAGCAAACTAGCACTCTTGACGATAGAGTGCTAGTTTCCTATACTATTTAGTAGAAGCTTTTATGCTTCTCTGGAAACCATTTAACGGTGATGAAAGGAGAAAAGTATGAGCAATCTTGTAAAGTGGGATCCATTTTCAGAGCTATCGGCTCTACAGAAACAGTTCTTTGGTGATGACTGGATGTCGCCATTCAAAGGTGTGAATATTCCAACTACAGATGTATACACCAAGGATAATACAATGGTGGTCGAGGCGCATCTGCCAAACTTCGAGCAGAAAGATATCAATATCGAAGTTGAAAATAACGCACTTGTTGTTAGCGCGGAGCGCCACGAAAAAGAAGACGATAAAAACAAAAAGTATGTCGTGCGAGAGAGCTCAAGCAGCTTTTATCGCCGCATCGCCTTACCAAAACGTGCCGACGCCGATAATATCGAAGCGCATTTGGATGACGGTGTGTTGAGAGTAAGTGTTCCACTTACGCCACTGCCGGAGCCAAAAAAGGTTTCGATTACTTCAGGCAAGAAGTAGGCTTGTTCATCTAGTACTATATGATTTAGTCACTGTAGACAGGGGCGGGGTTTGTGGCGTTGCCGTTAATCTCAACAATTTTCTGTTGTCAGGAGTGAATGAACCGACCACTAACAATACTTCGCCACCCCGCTTGTTCGAACTCCATGATGTCTACAAAGGACATATTTACCTGCTTACTCTTGCTAGAAAGTCTACTTTCAAGCGTGACGATATTGTATCAAGATCGCCACACTAGAATATAATAACTACATGCCCAAAAAACCATCGCCCACTGAAACCCTCACCGACGAAGAACTCGTCACCGTCATCCTGCCAATCACGACCACTGACAGCTAAAATACTTACGGTCAAATGTGCTACAATAATAATGTAGGTCAGCGGTCCTCGGGACGTCCATTGCGGTTACGAAACTAATATTCGTGGCCGTTTTTTAATGGCTCAGAAAGGTGACATATGCCAAAGCACAAATACGTCGTCAGAAACCTCGATAATTTCCACTTTATGGATAAAAGCCAGGAGTATAACTCCGGCGTTTATGATACCTACGGCGAGGCAGTCAGTAAGTGTAAAGCAATCCTCGATGATTTCCTGGAGTCGGCCTATCAACCTGGTGATACCGCCGAAACCCTCTATAGCACATACGTTCACTACGGTGAGACGCCGATCATCTGGGGTGATAATCTAGGTGACTTTGATTCCAATGATTATGCGCGGTTGCGATGTCGAGAAATCGTCAAACTTCATCAGCCGCGGATTAAGAAGTTTATCCGAGATATCGATAATGAATAAGCGACGACCTTTTCTATTCAAGCCACTCCCCGGCGAAACAATTGATCAGTTCAAGGTGCGGGTGAAGCGGGTGCTGAAGCTAGGGCTCAATAAGTGAAATCGTGATTCGGTCCACTCAATCGATAAAGAGAAGCCTATAATGATCCTTAATCATATATGGTGAATGGGGAGATGATATTATATAAACTATTCAACAGAAATCAATCTAAAGGCAGCCCATGAACAAAACCTCCAAAGACTACTTCACCTTCAATGTCCATAACTCCGCTCTAGTCGTCGGTCAAACTGGCGCCGGCAAGACCGAGTTGGTTCGTCAGTATCTTCGCCGTCTCGAGCGCGCTTACACGCCGGAGCAAACGAAGTATGTGATTTATGATTTGAAGATGGTGGAGTTTGACCCGAAACATGACGAAGGCGCCAAGGTCGAGTATCTCTATTCGCCGATTCGCTATGGCAAGTCCGAAGACATGGACTACCTCGAAGAACTAGCTCAACTCGCCAAAGATCGCTACAAACAAGTCAATCCGCAGCCGCTAATCTTTATTTATATCGAAGAATGTGACTTGGCGGCTCAATATCCCGCCCGTTTCCACAAAGCCGTCATGACTATCAATAATCGAGCCAAGCAGGCTAACATGAAGCTCATTTTTTCGACGTCACGCCCGTCGTCCGATATCATTCCAGCCGATTTCCGCGATAGCTTCGACGTCATCCTGAGCGGACAGCTCGCCTCGACAGTCGATGAAGCGACGCTCGGTGTATCAAACACCAGTTCACTGGGGGCGTATGAGTTTCTGGTCAAAGAGAACGTTGGTTAGTAGACGTTAATCTACTCGAACCGCACCGGAATCTCGACCCGGTCCTCATTCTCCGCCAAACCAGATGGATTGTCTTTTTCTAGGACCAAATAACCCGTGCTGGTCATTGGTGTGTCAAATTCTAGCTGAACGGCGAATGGCACCTGGTTGGTCGTCATCCAGTCGCTAGTTAGAGTGGCAGGGGCAGCGGTGATTTCTTGGCGATCAGCGTCGAGTAGGCGAACTGGGAAGCTAGCCTCGAATGACCAATTGCCGGGGACTGTGCCGTCAACCGTTAGCGGACTAGTAACCAGACTGCCTGATAGCGGTCGATCGACGACAATTGTCATACCGCCATCTGATTCGTACGTCGTAGTTGGTTCAGAATCATCGATTGGCGGCTGGTCGTCCGATTCATCTTGAGTTTGAACAGGCACGGTTTCGTCCGCAGCCGGTTCGACGTTAGTTTGATAGTAGGACCAAGCTAGCCAGCCGACGAGCGCCAGGCCGATGACTAACAAAATCGTTAAGATTACCGAGCGAGTTGATTGGGTTTTCATACGCTACCTCCTTGTATATCTAGTGTGCGCTTGTTGAACGATATAATCAAACCTCATCATGGCTAATGTCTGTTAACATGATAGATATATATGAATAGGTCTTTCGACTATATGGCGCAATCAACTCAAGGTTTATTAAAAGACTGGGCGGAGCTGAGTAATGAAGAGACTGACGAAGGCGCCATAGATAAGGACGATAACTATACGCATAGCGAGCCCCAAAGAATTTCTGCGCTCAAGCTAACTCAGACAATGAAGAATGTCCACCTTAAGACTACCTATATGGTAATGGCAGCTTCGATACCGATACTGCTAATTGTGTTGATAATAGTCGCATTAATTTTCTAAATATTTTCATTAAACGGAGCAGGCTGCTAATGTCGAAGAAAATCATCAGAGTAATAGTGATAGTAGTATCGTTCTTCTTATTATTCGCGGCCGGTCTGCTGTATCGAAATCTAGATCGCTCTTGGAATGGTGACCCGCAGGTTAGACAGCAAGAGGCGCGGCAAGTAATTGATTACTACCAATCGCGCTATGACGAAGTGTTTACGATTGAGGATGCGAACTACGACTACAAGCGACACATATTTACTTTTGACATTTCTAGTCAATCAGAACCGGAGGCGGTTTTTGAAGCGACGGCCGAATCGATCGGTGTGGCGGACGAGTACGCCGCCATGAGGGCCGAAAATCGGGTTCGCCAGCTGATTCTGACGACAATTAATGATTATAGTGATAATCTGGATCGAGTCAGCGTCTCTGAATATGCCGATGCTTCAGCCAAACTAGAGAAAGATATCTCGCAGCGCTTACAGAATAATAAATATTTTGTGACAATATATTGGCTAAACGAAGATATTGTCGCCGAGTCGGAGCTCGCTGCCAGATTCGAAGAAGCGGTTGGTCAAGCGGTGCCGAACATCGAAATTGAGTCGAGAGTTGGTCATTAGCTATATGTTGCTCGGCAGACCTTACTCAATCGTTACTGATAGAATGAGTTTATGGCAGATAAACTAGCTCGAATTGGTGTCGGCGTTTTTATTATTAAAGACGGAAAATTCCTGATGGGTCAGCGGCGTAATTCTCACGGCGATGGAACGTGGTCGGTGCCTGGCGGGCATTTGGAATACGGCGAATCGTTCGAAGAGACCGCCAAGCGCGAAGCTCTTGAGGAGACGGGCTTGGAAATCAACAATGTTCGTTTCGCAGCCGTAACGAACGATTATTTTGAGAGTGAGGACAAACACTACGTAACTGTCTGGGTCGTGAGCGAATGGAGTAGTGGTGAGGCGGTTATCAATGAGCCGGACAAGTGTGTTGCTTTGAAGTGGTATGATTTTGATGATTTGCCGGCGCCGCTCTTCTTGCCGTGGCGACAGCTGTTGGCCTCGGAATTTATCGAAAACATCAAGCGTCACATACAATTGCCTAGCTAAGCAAATTATGTTATTGTATAGCTTGTCCACTTCGAGAGAGGAAGTACCATGTTTGACTGGTTTCTCAAGAAAAAGTCATCCGCCAATTCAACCGCTTCGACCTTCGTCGAATCAACCAGCGCTGGTTGGTCCGACCTGCCGGAATCGATTCCGGACAACGGCGGCGAGCAGGCCGAGTTCGTCAACCAGACGTTGGCTCGAGCTCATGCCGAAGCCATCGATCGCGGTGTCGCTATCGGTGATGAGTTCAAGTTCCAGATCACCGATATTCCGGTCGGGATTGCCAGCTCGCACGAAATCGTCTTCGGGCTGATCGGTCAAGCTCATCGCTACGGCCTCCGCTGTAACGTTGTGTGTGATGAAGCGGCCTACTTCGTTCGGCTGAAGTGACAGGCCCCTGAATACTGTTGTAGACAAAATAGTCTCCGGTATTCGGGGGCTATTTTACTTTTCGTGGTAAATCAAGTATCCCCGCCAGCCCTAGAGGGTAATAATTGTATGGTGTAGTGAAAGTCTTATAACGGAGAAACAGTCAAGTTTAGAAAAATGCTTGAACTGTCCGAATCGAGGCAAAATATCAAGAGCTTTGACGCGTCTAGGCGGTCTGTCCGATAAAGCCTGACGCCCAGTCGTCTGGAATAGATTAGGGCTTGATTTCCTTATTGTAAATCATTTACAATAATATTATGACCAATGTTGCCCGAGATTTAGTCAGTCGACAAACCAAATCAACGACCACTGTTTATAACGCGCTGGTTGAAATCGGTCATGCCACCAATGCGCAAATTCAAGCGCGAGTTCAAGTCGATTATCCAGACATTAGCGCCACAACTATCCATCGAATCACTGCCCGACTGAAGGATCGAGGCTTGATTGGCTGTGCGCCTAAGTCGCTCAACGGATCTGAGCGTTACGATGCCAATCCCTCGGCGCACCATCATTTTATGTGCACGGTTTGTGGTGACGTCTGTGACCTGCCAAACGGCGAGTCAACTCATCAAGCTGTTGAGAATCTGCGTCAACTGAGCGCCGATTGCGCTTTGGCGGGAACACTGACTCTTAAGGGAGTGTGTCGAGATTGTAACTACAAGGAGGAATCAAATCATGAAAATAACAATTTATAGCACTACTACTTGTCCATACTGCGTCATGCTAAAGCGCTGGCTCGATGATCAAAAAGTTGAATACACTGATTATCTGGTCGACAAGAATCCGATTGCCGCGCAAGCTATGGTCCAGCAGAGAGGTCAGATGGGGGTGCCTTTCACGACCATCGAACATGAAGACGGTCAAGTCGATAAGATTTTAGGCTTTAACCGACCGCAGTTCGAATCAATTCTAGCTAAAGCGTAAATATTTAGGGAGATTTAATGAAACAAGCGACTATCGCAATTATTGTGACGGCCATTCTGGTCATTTTGGGTGGTTGGGCGTACTTTTCTGCCAGTCGTGGGCCGGTTGAGCCGTTGTCTGAGGCTCAGCAGCGAGTCTTGGACGTTCAAGACGACCGTTTGACAAAGGGTAGTCCAGATGCCCCGGTCAAGATGGTCGAGTACGCGGACATCTTATGTCCTTACTGCGCCAAGGCTCACGAAGATGTCATCGCGCCGATCGAAGACGACTATATCGCGAAAGACCAGCTTCACTACGAAGTCCGCTTGATCGCTACTATCGCGCCTGACTCGGAACGGGCGGCCGAGGGAGCCTATTGTGCCGCGGAGCAGAACAAGTTTTGGCCATATCTAGATAAGGCCTACGCTGATTCATGGAACAATCACTACAGTCAGAACGAATCACCACAAGATGTTGAAATGTTCGGAGCTGACAAGATTGTCGCTTTTGCCGACAGTGTCGGTGTGAATCTGCCCCAGTGGCAAAAGTGTATGGATGACGGTGAATACAAGGCCGCTATCGCCGCTAATCAAGCCAAAATGAGTGAGCTTCAGGCCTATGGCACACCGCATTTCATTATCAATGGCGCCAATTATAACGGTGCGCCGCCGTATGCTTCTTTCAAAGCGGTCATTGATGCCGAATTAAATAAGGTTGAGGCTAACCGTTAAGTGAGGCTACTTTCCATCAAGACCTTACCGCGTCGAATTTGGTTGTCGTTGACCGCTCTGGCTCGATTACTTTATTTCAAGCCAGCTTATTTATTGTTGGCGGCGGTCAGCTCAATTCTGTTTTACGAGTTAATTTTCTGGTTCCTCAACCTCGGGTTGCTTCAATATCTACTGACATCGCCGTTTCTGAGTATTGGTGATAAAGTCGGCATGTTAGTCGGTAGTTATTCAGGTATCTTTACGAGTCCGGTATCGTGGTTAGCTTTGACGCTGTTTGCCGTTTCAATTTTTCAAGGTGTTGCCGTGGCGGCCTTGGTGTATTCGATTCGCAAAGAGCGATCAGATCGGCGCGGCTTTTTAAGAGATTTGGGCGGCACCGGTGTGGCTGGAATATTGTCCGTTCTCGGGTTGGGCTGCGCAGCGTGTGGCACGTCATTGATTACGCCGATTTTGACATTCTTTTTTGCGACGTCATCAGTTGCTGTCGCCGAAGAGGTGGGCTTTTACTCAGCCGTGTTAGCCCTAGTGGTGTCGATGGTTACAGTCTATCTCGCTGGGCTAAAAGTAGCTCAGCGGTTTGAGCATCGGCGCTAAACTTGCCCTAGAGTTCTCGACAGGCGATAATAGTGGGTAATGACTGATACTCGACCGAGCCTCTATATGGATATCGATGGTGTGCTGTTGGCTAATGAGGCTAATCTAGCGCCAGGCGCGGCGGAGTTAATCAAGTATGCCGCCGACAATTTCACCGTCTACTGGTTAACGACTCATTGTATGAATGGCGATCCAGCCCACGCTATCGATTATGTCCAACGGGCGAGCCGCGAAGATTTGCGACCGTATCTCTAGAAATTTCGACCAACCAGCTGGAGCTTGGCCAAGACCGAAGCAATCGACTTCGCCCAGCCGTTCTTGTGGTTTGATGACGATTGTTATAGTGGTGAGCGGGCTAAACTTCGTGAAAATGGCGTCTTTCATTCGTGGATCGAGATTGACTTGAACAAGCATCCGGTCCAGCTATTTGAAGAGGTGAAGATGCTGGAGGCGATAGTTAATGAAACGATGTGAATTTGCTCCATCTCTGATAAATCTCTATAATAACCCCTAATGGCAAATGTCGATCAATGTGTCCGCTACTGTGAACTCGCGATGTGTGAAGACATGGCGCTTTATAGCGACATGATTACGCAGATCCCGGACCTTAACCGGGTAGTCGCCCTGCGCGGCAAAAACCGACAACAAATCATCGATTTACTGACTAATTGTCGAAAGACCGTCCAGATCGATATCGTCAATCTCTATTACAGCGACGGCATCAACTACACGGACATTACTTTTACTAGCGACTCCACTAACAATCGTGACGGTGCCGATATTATTCATACTCTGCCGAGTGGTCAGGCGATTAGCATCGAGTTGAAATTCGGTCAGAAAACTGATCGTGCCATTGGGATGGTGACTTTTGAAAATATCTTTGGAGCAAGTCATTTTACGGAAGCTCTGTCGGTCAACACTCGTAAGGGTTGGATTCAGGGCTATGTTAACCAGCCAGATGTATCGCAGCAGAAGTATCGTCTCGAGACAACTCTGAATCGAGCCATTGATGGCTTTAATCAATACTACGACGACCGTAATCGTCGTCTGTCAGAGTCGGCTCAAGAATATATGGAACGGGTTATTATCAATAACACTGGCGACGGATCTAAGGATAGCACCCACTTGCTACGATATATTGTGGAAGGTGATCAATTCCGTGAAATCAAGCGGATTCCGACTGGTCATGGCTATTGGATGGTCAAACCCGTCAAGCCGCTCGGTCCAGGTGTCAGCCGCGTCACGATCTTTGTCTATAATTCAACGACTAATGTTCAGATCAAGTTCCTGCTGAACTGGAAGAACAACTACAAATTACCGAATGGTGATAAAGTTTCAGCTAAATTGGGTCTCGGTTCGCCGAGCTGGAACGTGTGGATTGAAGTCGACGCTTCGAGTGTGTAGTTGCCGTCAAATTGCTGACGATATTCTTCGACGACGTCCGCCTTACCAAAGCCAGGTGTTGAGGTATTCTTGTGTGACAATTTGTCAAAATCGAGTTGCTTGAGATTGGCTAGGACTTGTCGGTTATGAGCCTTGAAGAAAATCCATTGAGTTTTGCGATCCATTTTCGTGGGATCGATGGCTTTGTGGGAGTAATCTTTGTAACCCTGGCGCGGAACGGCAAAGTCCCAGCCGTATAGCTTTTTATCGAAGTATTTCTCGGCCTGACGCGTGTTGTTGTACTGCCACATATCAAAATCGGGGTGGGTAGTAGCTGGCGGAGAGGTGATTCGTAGATTGTGCTGGAACGGCTTTAGAGTCCATATTTGGATACAGCAGCGAACACCATAATCTTCGCCGAGAAAGGTGAAGCTCTTTTCTGGTAATTTAGCAGTATAGATTAGTCGGGCTCGCTCATCGATTTGTTTCTGGGCCGAGTATTTGTAGAATTGAAGTGGCAAAATAAAAACCACCGTATCGGCATAATCGAAGGCTTTGTTAATGAAGTCGATTGCCAGTCGGGCACGCTTGCCAAAAGGTGGATTGCCGATAACGATTAATTTATCGCGTTTCGGTAAATCGGTCGCGATATTAGAAGTCAGAAAGTCCAACGGCTTGACTTCGTCATTTTTCGGATCGATATCGAAAGCCAAGTAGTCAATATTTGATTGCTTTAATGGCCCTAAGAAAGAGCCGTTGCCAGCCGAGGGCTCAATCATCGTTGTCGTGCTGAGGTCATAGCCGAGCTGCCTGGCGTAATCTAAGGCCACGGCCACCGTATCGGCCGCCACCGACGGCTTGGTGTAAAACTGGTCGTACGCTTTGGCCTCCATCATAGTAGTCTTATTATACAGTAGATAGGTCGCTGAATCAGTCGAGCTAATCGAATAGATACTGTAGGGGAGACTCTAGAAAAATGCTGAAATTTTCACCGGAAAAATTATGATCGGCGCTGCGGGCTATCTCAAGTTTGATGTTACCTAATTTCAATTCGTCAATCAGTTGCTGGTTGTCGTCAAAATTCGGATCGGCACCACCCATCAAAATCGTGATCGGTCGATCACTCAGCTTCTCGAGACCTGATTTTATCGCCTCAATATCCAGTTTTGTAGCCGGATTTACCAGTAGCAACCGGGAGATGCGGGGATATTCCCAGGCGATCTGAGCAGCGACGGCCGCACCGGCCGAATGGGCCATCAATCGAATTTCGTAGTCTGTGTGATTAGTAATCTCGGCGGCGTGGTTAGCTATGTAGTCAAGGGCTTGTCGAAGATTCGACTCCCAGTGAAATGATGTTATAAACGGATTGGCAATTCGAACGATAGCCGCTCCAATAGTAGCTTGTATGCTGTCGGCAATTCGCACATATTTATTATCGTAGCCATCAACTGAACCGTCGACTCCAGGAACTGTTAGTAATATTATTGAGCTATTTGCCGGATGAATAGCAATGTCAAGGGAACAGTCAATGCTAACACCGTTCATCGTTTCGCGCCAATCAATGGTCGAGTAGTTGCTAGTCATTACTGATTATTGTCGCATATTCGGGAATCTGGTTGAAATTTGATGTCGATCTAGCGAAATCTTCCCCATGGCGGCGATAGCGAACCAAGATGCCCATGCTTTACAGGGGTGTCGAATCAGTCTACAATTTGGACCCAATGAGGTATGAACATGACAATGATCTTCGAGACGATTATCCACTGCCGATGGTTCTCGATGTTCTAAAGAATCCGTTTTATCGTGATAGCTGGCATGATCGCGCCGAGAGTGGTAATTTCCTCAACAAACTCGGTCACGGCGCCATCCGACGCGCCCTGGCGACAAAGTCAGGTATCGCCGACGCTGAACTCGGCGGGCTCGGTTCGATGATTTATGAGATAGCAACGATGCCAGAATTTACTTTGGCCGATGAAGTTGAGGAGCCGACCTATCAAGATGTGGGTGGCATGCGCGTGGCGATGGAGTCGGCCTTCTTGCTGGAAAATTATGATTCGGTAGAGCTTTTGACAACTTCTTTCGAAGTGGTGAAGGTACTGGAAGATGAGGCGCCGGTTTTGAGTGGTTTGATGGAGTGGAGTGCCCGCGACATTCTCGGTTCTGAGTTGTCGGATAGCGACGTTCACCGCATCAAGGTTGGCGCCGGCTTGATTCGAGCCCTGCATATCACAGCCCAGTGTCGACTGGATCTTCAATAGGTTCCCGGCCGGAAAAATCTGTCTAAGAGATTAGATTTCTTGATGTGGGCGGCTGAGTGTCAACAACTTAGCAATACCCCAACCGATTAACAGGTAAACGGC
>DAICYC010000001.1:33188-104455 GCA_027311865.1 Candidatus Saccharimonadota bacterium | reverse complement strand
AATAAGCTACTGATTTCAAAGACTGAAGAACCGTAACTTGGTTCGCCAAAAATGCCAACAAATGGTGCGACAAAGACGCCACTTAGCGAGTAGACAAAGTCGGTAAAGGCGGCGCCTTGGTTGGCACCTAATAGCAGCAGAACAAAGCGCAAGGCAATAACGACCGAAATTGCGCCAACGATAAACCAGACGATTCGCTGGGCCACGACGACCCCCGGTGTTTCGACTCGTCGATCAACGGTTCGTCGTTCGACCGATGTGTCGCCGACACGAGTATTTGTTTCACGAACTTCTGTTTCTTGCCTATCTTCTTGCATATAACCTCCACGTTAGTGTGATGTATGTCATTTTACCATATTTGTGATTATCGCAACATTCTGTGGCGCAGCGTATAATCTAGCTATGAATAAGCATTATCGGAATCAGAATGGAAGTATTGAAGTTATTGCTATTGTTATATTGATCTTGGCCTTGGTTGGCGCTTTAGGTTATACAGTTTGGCAGAAATTTTATGACGAAAAAGCGCCGGCGTCTGAAGAAGTTGTCAGTCCGGACAAGGATATCGACAATGAATCAACAGTGTTGCCAACGGTTAAAGAATACGCCAATGGCGAACTCTCGTTTGAATACCCAGATACTGGCTGGACAATCGATGAGACTCGTTACGGCGTCGATGACCCGTTGACACCAGAGCTAAAATCAAATGATTATGCTCAAACTGGCATGGGTGTTGATAAGGGTGCAATTATCTTTATCGTCTCGGACGATATCAAGACAACTCTCGATCAGGAGTTTGCCAGACTCGAGGCTGATGCGCCGAATTTCGGCGGCTTTGATGAGCTCAAGCGCGAGACAATCGGTGGTAAGCCGGCGATTACGTACCATTCAGACTACGAAGGTACGCGCTACCACACCTTATTCGTCCGAGATGACAAGGTTTATGACGTAGTCTATATGTTCGAATATGAGGGCGAGGCGGCGACCCATATGGCAACGTACGATATGGTGACTGAGTCGCTAATTTTCAAAGATTAATCGTAATTCGTTTCAGCTTCTTTTAATTCTAGTTTCATAAACTGAGATTAGGTTAAAGATAGGAGGCGAATGACAAAAACTGAAGCAATCCTAAGCAAATTACTTAACGCCGACAACGACGGGAAGAAAATCAGCCTCTTCCAGTCGACCCACCCGGCCAGCTCGTCGGCCAATATCCAAGAAGACATTATTCGTTTCAAAAACGGACTCCAGCGCGTGCGATCGGATAATAAATACGATGAATCGATCGACCAAACGCTGAACTCATTGGATAATTTGCTCGATGATACAGAATTTTGGAAGCATCGAACAGTTGGCTTAGTGATTTTTGGCGACGAAAAAGGCTACGAAGCCGTGTCGCTGCCGCACGATATTGATGAGTTGAGCTACGTCGACAACCAGTTTTTAGTGACACCGCTGGCTCTGATGAATAGCCTGGGATCAGATTTTTATGTTCTCGATATCAATCACACCCGACCGCGTTTAGTCGAGGTGTCATCGGTTGGTTGCCAAGAAGTTAAGCTCGAAAGCATGCCGTCATCATTCGAAGAAATGACGGCTAATATTGAATACGGTAAGGACTTGCAGCATCAATCTGGCGGTTCCGACCGCTTTCATGGCCACACCGATGAGGCCGCCCTTCAGGATGATGCTATGCGCTATTATCGAAAAATAGTTGAAGCTGTCGAGAATCATCTCGAAGGACATGACGATCCAGTCGTGTTAGTCGGTACCGAAAATCGCATCGGCGAGATTCGTAAATTGTTGACCTATCATCGAGTTCTCGAGGATTACATCGAGGGTAATGGCGAGCATATGGATGAAACGGGCCTGTGTAATGCTGGTCGTCCCCTGGTCGAGAAATATAATCAAACTAAACGTCAAACGATGGTTAATCAATTCGCCGAGATAATTCCAGACAGAAAGTTAATCGGCATCGACGAAATTCATCAAGCCGCACAGGAAGGTCGAATCGATACCCTGTTCGTGCCGAGTTATCGAATAACATCGGACACGGTGCGTGAAGGCTTTGATGAGTCAATCGTCGTGGAGCTGTCTGACGACAATAAAATCGAACCAATCGAAGCGGTGGTACGTGACGTTCTAAGCAGCGGCGGTCGCGTTCAAGCTGTAGCACTAGATGCTTTTGAAGATGATCAGCTCCGAGCTAGCTGTCGCTACTAGTTGTACAGGTCGGGCTTAACAAATTTAGCCAAAGCGACGACTGTGGCATCAATAAATTCCTGCTCACGAGTGTACAGCCCGTTACTGAGGACACCGTTGGTGCCGAGAGTGTGGCGAACGGTATTCTCGGTGTCGTCGAGCATCTCCTGGAGTAGCGGTCCGAGTTCACGACCGTTATCGACACCTGTCTTTATATGCTCGGGAAGCTCCAGCCCACTACTGTGGCCGATGCCGATATTATCGGGGTCTGACTGGTCAACGATGGCTACCCAGCCATGTAGAAACATTCGATCGGCAATCGTGACGGTGTTGCCTTCGAGGCCGACACCAAAATCAGCCGTCGCTAGTTGAGCGAGGGCGGCTCGTGCACGATTGATGGCGCCTTGAATGGATTCTTCATCAGTGGTCGGCTGCTCGGCGATGCCGGAGGCTACCTCGAAGCCATGAGTTTGGATGTCTTTTTCGGAAAAAGCTCGCCGAAAAGCTGTTTCGACGGCCAAGTTCTTGGCTCGATTGGTTGATCCCACCGCGATTTGGATCGTAGAGTTTCGTTCTATCATGACATCATTATACACCGACCTCTGTTGGATTGATAACTAAATCACGTTCCCCCAAAAGTGCTCGAGCTTATGGTACGATGGTGCTATACAGGAGACATATAAAGGGGGGTTATGGATCGGTATCCTTTAAACATAAATTCTGAAATTGGAACACTGCGTAGCGTCTTGCTTCACCGTCCAGGCAAGGAACTGGAAGGTCTAACGCCAGATTATCTCGAGCGACTACTATTTGACGATATTCCTTATCTAGAAAAAGCCCAAGCTGAACATGATGCTTTCGCTGAAGTGTTAAGGGGTCGGGGAATCGAAGTGCTTTATCTCGACGACCTCGTGACCGAAGCCCTCCAAGATTATGAGGTTCGTCGTCGTTTTGTGTCGGAAATGGTGCGCGCTTCCAAGCAAGGCGATCGTCGTGTAACGCACGCTTTGATCGATTATCTTTTGAATATGGATACTCGCGACATGGTCCACAAGGTCATGGCTGGTGTTCGTAAAGACGAACTTCAACTGGCCGAGGAAGATCAATTCCAACTCCACCGCTACTTTGCGAACGATTATCCGTTTTACCTAGACCCGATGCCAAATCTTTACTTTACACGTGATCCGGCGGCTACTATTGGGCACGGCTTGACGATTAATAAAATGCACTGGCCCGCTCGACGTCGTGAGTCGCTTTTCATGGAATATATCATCAATCATCATCCGAAATTTGCTAACCACAATATTCCAGTTTGGTATGATCGACACGGCCGCTTCTCACTCGAGGGAGGTGATGAGCTAGTCTTGAGCCGTGAGGTTGTCGCAATTGGCGTAAGTGAACGCAGTACGCCGGAGGCTATTGAAAAAGTAGCCGCTCGCTTGTTCGCACAGTCTGATTTTCAAAAGGTCCTGGCGATCGAGATTCCAAAGACTCGGGCTTTCATGCATCTCGATACTGTCTTTACGATGATTGACTATGATAAATTTACGATTCACCCAGCGATTCTCGATGGGGGTGGTAAGCTGAATGTTTATACTCTCGAACGAACCGATAATCCGGACAAGCCAGCCGTCAAACACAGCACTGACTTGGCTAATGTCCTGGCCGAGGTCCTACATAAGGAATCAGTCAGTCTGATACCATGTGCTGGCGGTGAGCCGGTGGCGGCCGCGCGCGAGCAGTGGAATGACGGTACCAACACCTTGGCGATCGCGCCTGGTGTGGTGGTGACTTATGATCGAAATTACGTGACCAATGCCTTGCTGCGTGAACAGGGAATTGAGGTAATCGAAGTTGAAGGCGCTGAACTCGGTCGCGGACGTGGCGGCCCACGTTGTATGAGTATGCCGTTATGGAGGGATGAAATTTAGTATGGCTCAAAGTTTGAAAGGGCGATCGCTGCTGACACTTGATGACTATTCACCTAGTGAAATTCGCCTCTTGATTGATACGGCTCGAGAGTACAAACGACTCAAGTATGCCGGGATATCCCACAAGATTCACGACGGCAAAAATATCGCTTTATTGTTCGAAAAGACATCAACCCGTACTCGCTGCGCTTTTACGGTCGCTGCCAATGATCTCGGTATCGCACCAGAATACTTAGGCAAGAACGACATTCAGCTTGGCAGCAAAGAATCGGTCGAAGACACCGCTCGAGTTCTGGGGCGGATGTTCGACGGCATACAATTTCGCGGCTTTGCTCATCAAACAGTGGAGGATTTAGCTAAATACTCGGGCGTGCCGGTCTGGAACGGCTTGACTGACCGATTCCACCCAACACAGATTTTGGCCGATTTCATGACCATCGAAGAACATCTCGGTCGCCTCAAAGGCGTTAAGTTAGTGTTTGTTGGTGATGGTCGTAATAATGTCGCCAACAGCCTATTGATTGGTGCCGCCAAGATGGGACTCGATTTTCGAATCGCTGCACCGCATAATTTATTTCCTGAACAATCAATCGTTGACCGTGGTCACGAATTGGCGCACGAAAGTGGTGGTCGCATCACGATTACCGACAATCTTTACGAGGCCGTGCGCGAGGCTGATGTTATCTACACGGACGTTTGGGTTTCGATGGGCGAGGAAGATAAGTACGCGGAACGTATCGAACAGCTTCGCGGTTTTCAAGTTAATATGGATCTAATTCGCGCTACCGGTAATAATGAGGTCAAATTCATGCATTGTCTGCCAGCTTTCCACGACACGATGACCTCGACTGGTCACAAAATTTTTGAACAATACGGGTTGCCTGAGATGGAAGTAACTGACGAAGTCTTTCGTTCCAAGCATAGTATTGTTTTTGATGAAGCGGAGAACCGCGTTCACACCATCAAGGCCGTAATGGCTCTAACGTTATAAACGAGTGCTTAGGAGGACTCGACATGACAGAAAAAAATAAGAGGACAAAGAAGCGTCTATTCAAGATGCCATCGGCGTTTGCTATATTGTTTGGCATCATTGCCTTTATGGCGGCGCTAACTTGGATCATTCCGTCAGGACAATACGCTCTAACCGATGGTGATGACCCAACGCCAATCGCCGGTACATACGAGCGAGTTGAAAAAGTCACGACTGATGAGGACGGTGTCACCACTGATACTCGGCAGGGTGCGTGGGAGGTTTTCCAGGCCCCAATTAAAGGTACGATTGACGCAATCGATGTTGCCCTCTTCGTCCTGATCCTTGGTGGATTCCTCGGTGTGACGATGAAAACCGGTGCGCTTGATGCTTTGTTTGGCAAGATTATTCGCAAACTAAAAGGTCGCGAGCGGTGGATGATTCCAATTCTGATGACCTTCTTTGCTATCGGTGGAACAACCTACGGTATGCAAGAGGAAACGGTCGCCTTTTACGCTCTTGTCGTGCCAATTGTTTTGGCAGCTGGTTACAACGGTTTGACGGCAGCGATGATAATCATTTTGGGTGCCGGTGTCGGTGTCCTCGGTTCAACTATCAACCCGTTCTCAACTGGTATCGCCTCCGGTTTCGCTGGCGTTTCATTGGGTGACGGCATTGTTGAAAGGTTAGTAATTTTGGTCCTGTCGCTTATTGCGGCTATCTGGTTTACGATGGCCTATGCGGCCAAAGTCAAAGCCGGTCAGCGTGATGGTGACTCCAAGCGCGATCACAAACACGCCACGGCTGTTACCGGTGCCGGTTCAGCTCAAGCTCTTGAGTTAACACCAGCTCGCAAGGCAACTGTTTGGGTTTTTGCCTTGACTTTCTTGGTGATGATTTTGGCGGTTATTCCCTGGGCCTACAAGTTTGATATAACTTTCTTTGAAGACTTTAATGCCTGGCTGCTCGGCCTGCCGGTAATCGGTGCGTTCATTGGCAATATTCCGCCGCTCGGTGACTGGTGGTTTAACGAATTGTCAGCTCTGTTCTTGATTTCATCGGTTATTATCGGTTTAATTTACTTCTCCGGTAAAAACCGTAGTGACGACGAAGATGAAAATTACTTTGGTACATTTATTAGCGGTGCTAAGGATCTATTGGCGGTTGCCTTGATTATTGGTGTTGCCCGAGGCGTTTCGGTCGTCATGAGTGACGGTCAGATTATGGCCACCATCATTAACGCCGGTGAGCAGCTACTTCAAGCGGTGCCGTCGGTAATTTTGCCAGGTCTGGCCTTTATCGTTTATCTGCCGTTATCGTTCCTGCTTCCATCAACCTCTGGTTTGGCAACAGCGACGATGCCAATTTTGGCACCGCTGGCTGACTTTGCGTCGATCGATCGATCACTGATGGTTACAGCATTCCAGACGGCAGCTGGTGTCATTAACATGATTGCGCCAACGGTGGCGTCAGTTATGGGTGGCCTAGCCTTGGCTAAGGTTTCATACGGCATCTACCTCAAGCGGACCTGGAAGTTCATGGTTATCGTTTCGGTAATCTCGATTGTCGTTTTGACAGTTTCGGCTTTACTCTCAGGAGCGGCTTAAGTTAATGGCGCGAATCGTTATTGCACTGGGCGGTAACGCGCTACAGAAAGATGGTGAAGCGTCGGCTGAAGCTCAGATTCGAGTGGCGGAACAAACCGCTCGTCAATTAATCGCTCTAGTTCGCGATGGTCATGAAATTGTCGTAGTGCACGGCAATGGACCACAGGTTGGTAATATCATTCTGCGCGAAGAGGCGATTAATACAGCTGATATGCCGACGCTACCTATCGATAGCTGCGTTGCAATGAGCCAGGGGTCGATCGGCTACTGGCTCCAGCTGGCTATTGGCAACGAGCTGCGTCGGGCTGGCGTTGCCAAATCGGTAGCGACGGTTGTGACGCAGTCGTTGGTTCGAGCTGATGATGAGGCTTTTCATCGACCATCCAAGCCGGTTGGGCAATTTTACGAAACTCGCGCAGCCGCCGAGCAGGCAGCTGCCGGACGTCAAAACTTTATCGTTAAAGAAGATGCCGGTCGTGGCTGGCGACGAGTTGTGGCTTCACCCCGGCCAATTGATATCATTGAAAAAGACTTTGTCGCATCTCTCGTTCGCGAAGGCTACATCGTTGTGGCGGCCGGGGGTGGCGGAATACCAGTTGTGGTCGAGGCTGACGGCAGTTTGCGCGGCGCTGAAGCCGTGGTTGATAAAGATTTTGCGGCCGAAAAATTAGCCGAAGCGATTAATGCCGACATCCTGCTCATTCTGACGGCAGTTGATCAAGTCGCAATCAACTACAATACACCACAAGAGATTCCACTTGGCCGATTAACCATTGCTGATACCAAGAACTATATCGCCGATGGTCAGTTTGCGGCTGGAAGTATGTTGCCGAAAATCGAAGCGTCGCTTGAATTTGTTAAATCGGGTGACGGTCGACGGGCTATTATCACGACGCCAACCCGTGCTTATGATGCGATTCGGGGGCGAGCGGGCACGATAATTACCGACTAATGAAATCCCCCGCAGTATCTAGCTGCGGGGGCTTCGCTCGTAGTGGATAGGTGAGCTCAGTGTGACGTACGTTCGTCTCGCTGATGAGCGAGTTGACGGTCACGACTGGCCTGCTGCAGTCGCTTTTCAATGTCGTGGATATCGGCATTGATTGCGGCTTTGGCGGTCAGCAAGTTCTGCCCGGAGACCGGATCGATCGATTGCTTGCTGGCGAGGAGTTGCCTGATTCGACACTGTTCGGCCAGAGCTCGGTTGAGCTCATGGCGAACAGCTTGGTGGGCTTCGTCGGCGTCCGCGGCGGTCAACGGTGCAGGGCCTTCGACTCGATTCATCTCGGTCAGACCGAGATCTGGAAAGTGTCAAAGGCTCGCAGGCTGGTTTGGAGCCTGCTGACCCGGTGAAGAGCTTCGATGCGGCCATGGTTGGCCAGTGACAGGTTGACTTCGGCTTCGCCACGTTCCAGCTCGAGGCGCTGGATGTTTCGAATGGCTTCATCAACCAATGCCTTGTATTCGCTGATGCGAAGGGCCAGGTCGTCATCAACTGGCTGCTGGGTCTCGAGCTTTTCCAGTGTCGTCGTGGCCTCGTAGCGGGCCAGGTCGGCGTTGTCGAGGTCGGCCTGGATCTGGCGCATCTCGTTCTGGTTGGACTGGACGAGTCGGTTGGACTCTTCCAGTTGGACTTCAGCCAATTCGAGCTCGGACCGGAGTCGGTCGAATTCAGCCTTCAATCGATTGTCGGCGGTGGGCAATTCCATTATTTCACCTCACTGTGAAAGAGCGATGGCACGGTTTTGTGCGTAAGGCTACTATAAAATAGATACACGAAATAATCAAGTTAAGTGGTAATGAAAAGCCCACCGCGGATGAGACGGTGGGTTTTTCGTTCTGAGGGCTGGGGGTCAGGCGCGAACCAGACGCGGCAGAAAACCATCGATTTTCAGCCGAATCATTGTCTGCTCGAGTTGAGCTTCTTCGACTGCGCAGTCGCGAACTTCCTGCTTCAGGTTGTTCATCTTAACCGTCACGGCCTCAATTTCGGCATCGATTGCTTCGATGCTGACGAGGTCGAATCGATCGAGTTCATCCCGCCGGACGATGAGACGCGACCGGGCGACTTCGAGTTCGTTGACGAATCGCTTGGTCGTATTGGAGCGCCGGCGACAGTCGTCGCGTTTGGCACTGAGTGCCTTGATGGCATCTCGTTTGTTGACGTTCACTTCATCCTCTCGGGGTTAGTCGCAGCACTCGAAGCCGAGGTCGACGTCGAGACTGTGTTTGCAGATGCTGCGCTTGCAGGCTTCCATCGCATCACGGTTGTAGTAGTGATCGATTTCGGCGGTGATGTGATTCAGGCTGTCGATGGCCTGATCATGGCGCTCGATGGCCGCACTGCGATCGGCTGGGCTTGAAGCGCGGTTATCGAGAACATTCATCATGTGCTGCTCGGCGGACTTGAGTTCGGCCTTGGCCGAATCTTCACGTTCGACGAGATCGTCGTACCTCTCAACATCTTTGATGCTGAGAATTCCAATGGACATCGTTGCCCCTTTTCCTATCAAAGAACGAAACCGCACTCGGATGGGCGGTGAGGTTACTATATCATCAGAAGTGAATTTTAGCAATCACTAAATATTACGGCAAAATGAAAAACCCACCGTGGTTGAGACGGTGGGTTTCGTTATTTAGTTGTGATGGTGACGCTGCCTGCGCCGGGCCTGTCGAACCCGCTGATCGGCGTCGCCGAAACGACGCGAGGCCTGGCTGGACTCTTTGTCCAGCTGACTGACGATCGACTCGGCTTCGCGAAGCGCCTGGACGTAGTTGTCGGATCGCTCCTCGATTCGAGACAGTCGCACTTGAGCTGCTTCCAGTTCGTCATGGGCTGCCATGGCGGCCTCGGTTTCCATCGCCGGATCGTCGATCTCGTAGATGATCTCCTCGATCCTCATGCAGTCGTTGAGTGCCCGGTGATGGTCGTTGTCGGTGTCGAGACACAGACGACGCAGCCGGTCGACATCCTGGCGAGCTTCCTCGCGTGAATCATGAATCCGATTCCGTTCGCTGAGTGCGTCGGTGCGCTCTTTGCGCAGAACGGCGATATCGATTTTCGACATCTGGACCTTCCTAGTTGGCGTGATTGGCGGTTTGGAGCAGACGCTCCCGGACTGCTTCGAGGTTGTCCCGAGCAGCTTCGAGGACCTTGCGGGCCTCGGCAAACTCGTGGCGGGCGGCTTCAGCTCGTTCATTGAGCCGTTCGGCTTCTCTGTCGCTACAGTAATCGCAGCTCAGGGAGAGCGATCGATAGTTCGTGCTGGCCTTGTCGTACTGGAGCCGGGCGGCGTAGAGCTTGCGCTCAGCGTCGACGTAGTCGGCTGACTGACGGAGGAAGTCCGTGTCCAGCATGTTCACCACTTTCTTAAATAACGAGATACACGTTTGTGTACTAGTACTATTATAACACAAGTAGTGATTTTTATCAAGATGGAGGGGTTGATATAATAGTCGTGTGACGGTTGCTGAATGAATTCATGAGTTGAGGTCCCACCTGATCATATTTCATTGACTTTCGTGCTACAATCTAAGCATAAGCTAAATTCGCTGGGGTAATTAATCATGAAATATGCCGCATACCAACCCGAAGGCCGTCGATTGACTGGCTTTACGGTCGTGGAGCTATTGGCGGTTATCGTGATCCTCGGTATCTTGGCTGCTCTCATTTTTGTAGGTGCTAATTCGATTTCGGAACGAGCTGTGGTGGCGAAGCTAAAGAAGGACTTGTCGACGGCGGCTGAGCTGGCCGATGCTGAATTTGCTCAGAAGGGGGCTTATCCAGCCTCTCTCGATTCAATCACTGGTTTCAAGCCTGGCGACGGCGTAATTTTGAGTTATAACACGGAAGGTAGTAAGTTTTGTGTGACGGCTCAATCGGCTGCGAGTGGAGCAAGTTACTTTATCGATAGTGATCAGAATGTGATAACCGAAGGTCGGTGTCCGATATTTCCTGTGTGGTAGGAGTTGGCAGAGATCATGCCTGTGTTGTGTCTAACGGTCAGGTTTATTGTTGGGGCTACAATTCTATCATTCAGCTTGGAGTTGGTGACTACGCTCGTCGAAGGGCAGCTTTACGGCAAAATAATCACTTCGATAGGTGTTGGTCACCAACACGCTTGCGCTTTGGCTGACAAGCAGGTTTACTGCTGGGGTAAGAACAGTTACGGTCAACTAAATCAAGGAACATCAGGCGCAGGGACTGAGATATATGTTCCAGCACTAGTCAACGTGCCTGGTTTGTAGACCGAGTCATAGACTCCTGATGGTCGTCAATCAGCTTATGCTACAATGTAGCCAAGACGTAAATACTAACTTCAGCCGTGGGGTTCGATGACAAACAAACAAGCTACAAACGGTTTCACGATAGTTGAATTAATAATTGTAATTATCATAATCGCCATACTTACAGCAGTGACGGCCGTCACCTATAGCCGGGTGACCGCCAAGTCGAATGATTCAGCTGTGGCGGCTGATGCGACAAATGCCGCTCGAGCACTCGAGATGGCAAAAGTCGACCTAGGTCGCTATCCAGAGAACAATGCCGAAATGCCGAAGTTCAAGTTTTCTAAAAAAGCCTACGATCTCAAGCAGAACAATGTCTATTACTGTGTCGACAAAGCCAATCAGACTTATGCTCTCGGTCTGCGATCAAAATCAGGTAAGGGTTATATCCAAACCTCAACCGGACTGATTGAAGGGGTTGGTATTAGCGGGGCGGCAACCTGTACGACAATTGGCAAAACGTGGGTGAATGATGCGACAACGGCTGTGATGCAGGGGTATAGCGGTTCGACAGGACTTTGGTCGACCGGCTGGTCGTGGACTAGTTAAATCGCGAAGATTTGTCCAACGACGATACCAATAATCGTGGCGGCGCCACCGATGACAAGGACCTCCACGGCGCTGCGCAGCGGTGAAACTTGGACAATTTTTCCTTTGACGTAACCTAAGACGAGCAGGCAGGCGAGTGCTGCTATGATGGCGACACTCCGGCCATGTTCGACTGGTGTGAAAATAATTGCCAGTAAAGGAACTAGTCCGGCTAAGAAATAAGAGCCGAACATGATTAAGCCACTTATCAACGGAATCCGACTGGCGTCCGATCGGTCGAGTTGATGGGCTGACTTGGAGCTAAGATATTGACCTGAGCCCATCGAGAGGGCCTCGACGAGAATCGTCACTGCACCAGCCAACAGTACGACTTCTTTGTTACCAGTACCAGCGCTGACGCCGACGATAACACCGGTAGTTGATACTAGGGCATCGTTAAAGCCAAACATAGCACTCTGAAGATATTCTTTCTGCGGTAATTTCATATCGTCAGTATATACCGGAAATGTTAAACTATTAAATGTACATTAATTAATAAGCGTATCCAGAGTGCAGCGAGAGAACTAGCTCGACGACCTGCCGGCAACCAGTGTTTTTCACTACGGTGCCACTTCTAGCCCATATGGGAAAGATAAGATTTTTAACTCCTTTATCTTTTCTATCGGGCGGAAAGATACGACAAGGAGTATTTTTTATGACAAAATTTAAAACCGCCGAATACGTTTCACCGAAGCACCCGGATAAGCTGTGCGATCAAATATCGGATGCCATCTTGGACGCCTACTTATCCGAAGATCCGACAGCGCGGGTGGCGGTCGATGTCGCCGGTGGCCACGGAGCCGTTTTTGTAACCGGTGAGATTAGCGCTAAGACCGAAGTTGACGTCAGTGCCATTGTTAAGCAAATCGCTGGTCCGGTTGAAGTCGTCGTTCGGTTAGCTCATCAAAGTGCCGAAATTGCTCGAGGCGTTGATCAGGGCGGCGCTGGCGATCAGGGAATAATGGTTGGCTATGCCTGCTCGGAAACGACGGAACTGCTGCCGCTCGAAATAGTTTTGGCTCGCGATTTGAACCGGTTTTTGTATCAGCGTTGGCCGTTCGACGGCAAAACTCAAATTACGACCAGTGACGGACTAATTCACTCAGTGGTAGCTAGTTTTCAAAATGCTTCGACGGACGACTTAACAGCCGCTGTCCACGACTGGTTGAGAAATCAAATCTCGCTCGGTCGTTGTACTAAGGCGCCGACACTTCACATCAATCCAGCCGGCGACTGGTCAATTGGCGGCTTTGAAGCTGACGCTGGTTTGACCGGTCGGAAGCTGGCGATTGATAATTATGGGCCGGCCGTGGCGGTCGGCGGGGGCGCTTTTAGCGGCAAAGACCCAAGCAAGGTCGATCGATCAGCCGCCTATATGGCCCGCCGAATCGCGATTGATTATCTACGACGATTCGATGCCGAGGAGGTAGTGGTGACGCTGGCTTATGCAATTGGCTATGATCAGCCCGTTCAGGCAGTCGCCGTCGTCGATGGTCGGGATATCAATATTGAAGGTTATGATTTGTCGCCGCGGGGTATTATCGACTACCTAGACCTTGAACGGCCAGTCTACCAGTCCACTGCTCGCGATGGCCATTTCGGTATTGCTGGCAGGAGTTGGGATATTTAGCGACTGGTCGAAGCTGTCATCGTGCGTTATGATGACACTATGACTAAAAAACTTACGGTTAACAAGCTTCACCGCTACAATATCATCGCTGGATTTTTACATTTAGCGCAAGCCGTCGCTATCTTGATTCTCAGTAAAGAATCGTTATTCCCGGTTATCGGGAATTTTCTGAAGTTTAACACTCAGACGCAGTCGCTGGAACCAGCTACGACCACGCTGTTTGAAGTTTCGTTGCCGCTCTTGGTGACCGGTTTCTTCTTGTTGTCGTCAATCGCCCATTTCAGTGTGGCGACTTACTATCGTAAACGTTATGAAGCTGGTTTGAAGGACGGTATCAACCGGGCTCGTTGGATCGAATATTCAGTTTCGGCAAGCGTTATGATGGTGGCGATTTCACTACTAGTCGGCATCTATGATTTGATGAGCTTGGTGATGATTTTTGGCTTGACGGCCATTATGAACCTGATGGGTCTAGTTATGGAGGTTCACAATCAGACAACTCGACGCACCAACTGGCTAAGTTACTGGGTCGGTTGTATCGCTGGAATCCTCCCGTGGGTGGCGATAGCGTTCTATATGTGGCTCGGGGCCGATCAAGGTAGCAAGGCACCCGACTTCGTTTACTGGATCTTTGTGTCTATCTTCGTATTCTTTAACTGTTTCGCTATCAACATGATGCTACAGTACAAGAAAGTTGGTCCGTGGAAAGATTATCTGTACGGTGAGTTCGTTTATATTATTTTGAGTCTGGTCGCCAAGTCACTGCTTGCCTGGCAGGTATTTGCTGGCACACTTCAGCCGTAGCTAGAAGACAAACAAATACCACCTCTGCTTCGAAGGTGGTATTTTTATTTGACCGGTTTATCTATAAGTCGGTCTTGGAGCGCTTTGGCGTGCGGATGTCAGGACTGAGCTTGCCGGAGTTAGCGCGGGCTGAATCGACGGCTTGGTCGAGAGCTCGCTTTGCCGCATCGCGACCACCGAGACCAAAGGCCAGGGCCATACCCAAGGCGGTGGCACCGACGATAGCTGTGAATAAGATATTGACGATATCACGAGCGACACCAAGCTGGTTGAGAATCATAAAGCCAGCTAAGCTCATGATAATTATTGGTACGGCCGTCGAGACGGTCTTGGCCATGGCGGTTCGGCCCATGGCTCGCTGAACCATCCGTGGGACAGCTGTCGCAACAGCACTTGCTATCAGGAAGATAACAATCGCCGCGATTATATTAGGAACGTAGGCGTAAACGGCTGCCAACAGCTCGTTTAATAGCTCAATATCGAGGACTGCTACGGCCATCGATATGAAAGCAAAGAAGATTAGCCAGAACGACAGCTTACCGGCAAACTGGGTTGGGCTCTCGACTAGGTGCGAGATAACGCCTCCGGCCGGAGAGCTGTGTAGCGCTCGATCGAAGCGAACTTTCTTTAGGCCGCGCCGAATTAGTCGGGCGATACCGGCTGATATTAAATAACCAATGACAAGTATGGCAATTGCTGCCAGAAGCTGTGGCAGGAACTCAATCACCTGATTGAACATGTTCTCGAGTGCAGGTCGCACATCGTAATCGTTCATCTCAACTCCTTCCTCTGGTTGGGATAAGTGTTATAACATAACCTATTTGTCAGTTATCCAAAAGGTTATACTACTGTAATAACACAGTTCTTTTTCAGATTGTGAGATAGCTCACAGCCATAGAGGTAGTCAATTGCGCTAATGAATAAATTAGTGTATCATTCGAACATATTTACACCAAGGGTAAAAGGAATAAAATCTCATGAGAAACAAAATTTTAATCGCAGCACTGGTCGTAGCGGTGATTGCCTCAGTCGCTTACGCCGCCTTGTCGCAATTGTTAACCATCACTGGTACTGGTACTACGAACGGTAGTTGGGACGTGGCTATCACTGGTATTACTCAAACATCGGCGTCGGGCGCAACCGATGCTACGGCACCGACTTATACTGATACTTCCGCTACGTTTGACGTCAACTTGGCGTACCCAGGTGCAACTGCCACTTACGAAATCGCCGTCGCAAACACCGGTACGATTGATGCAGTCCTCGACACCATCACTGGCGTAACAGAAGCTAACGCGGCCGCACCAGCCTATATTACGTACAGCCTGAGTGGCGTCACCGAAGGTGTCACAACTCTACCAGCCACAACCGGAACCAACACGGCTACCGTAACAGTAACGTGGGACGCCGGTTCGGGACCAGTTAACCCGGGTGAGACCAAGACAGCCACAATTTCGCTTAACTACATTCAGGACACCCCTTAGTCCTCGAGAGCGGGTGGGCAAGCCATGGCTCGACGTCATTATCGCCGTCCACGCTGGGTACATAAAATAGTTTTATTAGCTTTACCGCTTCTGATTGTAGGAGCGGTTTATGCTGCCCAAACCCAGAGCTTGAATATAGTAACTCGCACCGTTAAGCCTGGCTACAATATCCAGCATGGTATGACGATGACATATGAGATTGGTGAGCCAGTTCAAGTTTCTATTTTCACGGACTTCCCAATCGCTCTGACGATTGTCAATAATGGTCCGGTGCCTGTCGAATCGATCGAAATTGAATTATACGGTGTGAATTTTAATGGTATCGCTTGTGATCCGTCTCTGTTGTGTACGTACGATCAACAGCTGTCGCAGTTATATATTAGAAACAACGCCATAAATCGTTTTATTCAACCGGGTAATTCTTATGTTTACAATATGACGATAAGAAACTCGTCGACCGATCGTCCACTTTTTGATCACATATCGATCTCGGGCATTCAAAATAATCCCCTGACTACCATACCTGGTCTATCAACAACACACTCAATGGGTGCTCGATCAAAGTCGGGCAGAAATTGGGTTTGGCCAGTTACTTTTACTGTTTCAAATGATACTGGGGCTAGCCTGTCATTCTGGGAGCTGAGTATAGGTTGGTCGGTTAACGAGGGAGTTGTATCCTTTCCGCCTGATGTGACCTATGTCGTCGAGGGCAATACACTTATGGTGTCGAGGCTGGCGACTTTTCCTGATTCAAGCAGTTATCAGTTCACGGCTACTCTGCATCCACTAACAACCAGTGGCAGCCGTCGTACACTACCAGAGGGCAGTATTGATGATCCGTCAGCGACTTGTCTCGATCGGCTGGCCAGCCTGGACACTAACGGCTTCGGTGCTCTTAGCGTCAATCTTGAGTCTGATACTCCGATCAATACCAGCGGTTGACCCACAGTATCTGACATATCTGATTCAGCCAGTCATGTTCTCGGTTATCGCGCTTGGCACGCGCTTTCTGCTAAAGGGGCGAGTTGATCGAATCCGTCGACGCTTCGAGTTGGCGACGATCGTTGGTTCGGTATTGGTGATTTGGTTCGTTTTGTATTTCATCTCTGGCTTGCTGTTGACGTACATGCGCAATACGCTGTCGGGAGATGTAGTAGCTATTATCTATAATTTATTAGCGTTTGGGTTGATTGCGTTCAGTATGGAATACATTCGCCACGGCGTGATTATGTTGGCTGGACGGCGCAATGCCGTTTGGTTTGGGTTATTAGTGGCGTTGATTTTTGCCCTGCCAGCGGTCAATTTGTTTGGTTTAATGACGGTTACGTCGCTCGAAGACTTTTATTCACTTATTTGTGTCGGATTTTGTGCCCGGTTTGACGATGAGTTTGGTGCTGACTTATTTAGCTGTTACGTCAGGCCTGCCATCTCAGTTGGTGTTGCGGCTCGGCATGGTTGCTATCACGATTTTACCGCCAATTATCCCACGATATGATTGGTACCTACTCGGTATTTCATGGCTGCTGCTGGCATTGATGGTTTACATAACAATCGACAACCAGCATCGACGACGCGAAGTTGTCCCACGGCGGCGTCACATAATCAGTCGAATTAGCGACTGGACCATGACGACAGCCCTGCTCGGTCTGATTTTGTTCAGCTCAGGCTTGCTTCATTATCAGCCGATGACAATTATGTCTAATAGTATGCAGCCAACCTATTCACGCGGTTCAATGGTTGTTGTCGAACACGGTGTGCCACCGGTAGACATAAGAGAGGGTGATATCATACAATATAGAAAAGACAACATAAGCATTACGCACCGGGTTATCGAAATCAACGAGGATTCGGCAGGAAGTGGGCGGCGCGTGTTTATCACTCAGGGCGATAACAATTCGACAGTTGATAAACCTGTATCAGAGGCTGATCTGTTGGGCGTCGTCCGGGCTTCCATTCCCTGGGTGGGTTATCCAACCGTCTGGATAAGGGAATTAGCTCGATGATGAACCGATCGACTATCGAAACTTCGTCGATGGCCAGCTCGACCTATCGACGAACTTGGGCGATAGGGGTCGGTGTGGCTCTGTTGATACTAGTGGCAGTGTTGGCGGTCTTTTTGTGGTGGGGTGGATCACGGGCGGTGGCGGCCGAAGATTATGCTTATAAAATCAAACAAAATCATCGGTTTGACGTTAACTATAGTGACAGCAGCTTTTTTGGTGCGAAACCCGGTCCGGACAATACGGCCTATGTCACCGACCTGACTGAGTCAATTCGAGCAGTTTTCACTTATAATTTTGAAGCCGAACAGCCGGCTGATTTACAGCATAGTTATAATGTGACGGCAACGGTTCGATCGAAATATTCACTGAAGAGTGGTGAAGAGTCGAGTTCGAATGTTTGGACGAAGCAATTTCAGTTAATTAATGAAAGCAAAGCCTGGTCCAACACCAAGCAGCTTACCGCCCAGCCAGTTGTTGAAATTCCGCTGCCCGAGTATCGTCAGTTGGTTGAAGAATTCCGCACGGCTTTGGCTTTGCCGACCGGTGGCGAGGTGGTGGTGACGTTCACTTCGCAGGTTACAGGTGATATCGATGGCCACAAGCTTCGCGACAGCAAGGTGTCGACGATGACCGTGCCGCTCGATCAACAAATCTATCAGCCGGTACTCAAGTACGATAAATTGGCCGAACAAACACTGCTTGACGAAGCAGCGACGGAATCGTCACTTCTCGATAAGCGGATGGCTTTGATTATTCTAATCGGGTTGGCAGCCGGAGGGTCTTGGTTGGTTTACCATGGCCTCCAGAGGCGGCCAGTCCGTAATTCCTATCAGCGGGAACTTGATAAGATTTATCGCTACCACGACGGTATTATTATCCGAGCCAGCCAGCCAGCCAATCTGTCTTCGAGGACGGTTGTTCCGGTGGTGACGTTTGACGATTTGCTAAATCTGTCCGAGGAGACCCAGTCACCAATTGTTTCAGCACCGGCTGGTCCGACGGCGACCAAGTTTATTATCATCCAAGCTGACGTGGCCTATGTTTTCACAATCGGTCGCGAGGTTAGCGATGAAATTGACGACCTGATTGATCCGAAATCAATTCACCGAACGACCCGGCCGCACGCGCGCAAGAAATCGTAATCGATTAATTAGACTTTCAATGATTGAAAAATAACGCTCAGTGTGTTCTAATATGCTTAGCACCTTGAAACAGCACATTTGTGCCCCAACCAACGAAAGGTCAATGATGACTAGTCAGGCCGAGGCTAACATGCTCGGATCGGCGCTCGAGAGCGTCAAGCGGAATGTTCACCTCAAGACAGTTTCCTTCGATGAAGCCTACGAGGGCGTTTCGAAGGTCGCCGAGGGCAAGTACCTCATTGAAAAGTGCCGGCACCGGTCCGATGACTGGCGGCCGACTCCGATGCACATGCGTCAGTTGTTGACGGTGTTGTGTCGTCGGCAGTGCTGGCGACTCGACTCGACTCAGCCGCTGCCCAACCCCGATACCTACTCAGACGACGAGTTGGTAGTGCCGATGATCTACCTACCGGGACTCGGCGACAAGAGCGGGCTGGTCCGCACCATGGCGGAGTTGTGGTATGTCATTGAACAGGAAGACGACCTCGACTGCAAGCGCCAGCTCGCCCCGATGCTCAAAGCCATGTTCGATGGTCGCCCGTTCGGCAATCGACAGATGTCCGCGCCGGCACTGACGATTGGATCGATCGAGCCCGGTATCCGCTGGGTGGCGATTTCCCCCTTCGACTACGAAGGCTTGTCAGCTGATGAGGCTGTTGCCGCCGCTCGCCGTGATGGCAAGCAGTTGGCTTGGGCTGAGTTGCTGATGGGCATCGTGATGGCGCCGAAGTGGCCGCGACAGTGGCTGGACTACGGCCGGGGCTTTTCGCTTCAAATGTCGGGCCTTCGTTTTGAGGTCGATGGCGTTGCTAGGGTGCCGTACCTGAGCTACAGCGAAGGTCAACTCGATTTCTCGATCGACGAGATCGACGGCGCGTTCCCGAACGTGTCGTCACCGACGGTGCGCGTGTTGTCCTAGTCGGCAACCAAGGGCGATTTCGGTCGCTCCCGCCCCCGTGTTTTAAACACGGGGGCTTTAAATTGGCTTTCGTTTGACGAATTTCGAAAGCCTATGCTTAAATGAGGCTATGAAAAAAGGGGCGGTGTATCGTCAGGGATTTACGGTTGTCGAGCTAATCGTCGTTATTATAGTGGTGGCGATATTAGCGACGGTAATCATTGTGGCGTATAACGGTGTTCAAAATCGAACTAACGATGCGACCGTTCAGGCGGATTTGCGGAATACTTATAATAAAATACTCGAGTACGAAACTGAGTACGGCCTCCATCCGTCCAATAGTTCGGTAGTCCTGCAGCCGATTTTGGCGGCCACTAAAAAGGCCTATCCAGATGATAGCCGGTATTCGTATTTATATTGTCGAAATAACGAAAATTATGCGGTCGCTGGTCTGAGCAAGTCGGGTCGCGGTTTCTATGTCGGCAATAACGGAACCGGCGAAATTCTTAACTGGCCGAGCGCCAACGCGACAATTTGTCCACAGACTGGTGTAGCAACGGCTAGCGCAGGTGGTTATAGCTACTATTGGTGGGAAACTAATAGCGGTTGGACTTGGTAGAGTCGACTGCAATTATAAAGCCCCGCCGTTTCAGCGGAGCTCTATAACTCAACACTAAAAAAGGCGGGGCCGTAGCCTCGTTATCGGTTGAGGGGAATCGGTTGGAAGCCGGCGGTCGAACCCTTCGCGACACGGATGTCGCGCGGTTGAATCGACATGGTGGTGAACCGCGGAAGCAGTTCGAGGGCGTGCAGTATGCCGACCTCTTCGGCGGCGCGGCGCAGAATCAGGTCTGGCCGATCGGTGACCTTGATGGTCATGAAGTAGCTGCGGCCCTGGGTGTGGTAGTCGATGGCTCGACTGAGCTCGACTTCGTAATCCTCCAACTTCTTGCTGGTCAAGCAGTCCAGCTGGCGATGGTTTTCTGCCGTCGACAGGATGTTCTTGTACTTGATGGCCTGACGGAGATCCCACTCGGCCAGCCGAAGCTGATCGACCCACCAGCGAGCGGCAGTTTCGGCCTCAATCTTTGGGGCGATCTCCATGCCGCGACGACGCTGGATTTTGGTGGCAGGTGCCATGTCTTTCCTCTCAACGAATTTTTAAGGCCTGTTTATTATAAGATATATTCTTTAAATTGTAAAGCCCCGCTGCGATGCGAGACTTTACGGTCAGGCATCGTGCGGGGCACGACCTAGGGGAGAAGGGGGACGAGTCGGTGGCGATAGCCACCGAAGCGAGCAGTTACTCTGGTGCGCGTGACGCGTACTTCGACGTCTTCGGGCAGGTAATCCAGCTGGAATATGTCCAAGCCGTGACGTCGACCAACCGTTCTGAGCAGCTCGTCCGACATCTTGATGGTGATGGCTTCGCCGGGTCGGTGAGTCCGACTGATTAGCCGATCAGTGATGATCGAGCTGAGCTCAGCTTCGAAGGCGCCGAGCTTGTCGAGCGTCTCGGTGTCCCAGTCGGTCGCCTGATGGTCGACGCAGGTTCGAACGATGTGGCAGTCGGATAGCTCGTCGTCGCTCGTGCCGCGCATGAACGTAGTGATCAGGGCGGCAGCGGTTCGTGCCGAATCGAATAGACGTATGGCAGACAACATCCTCGTTACCCTTCAGTTGATTGTTAAGGTCTGTCACTAAAATACTATATTTACTCAAAAAGTCAATAGTATTGAATCGACAGTGCGTCAAAGAAAATGGGCGCCATCATGGGATGGCGCCCGTGCTCTTATTTACTCAGCTTGTGATTCAAACGGCCAGCTGCGACGTCGGCAAAAAGCCTTTCGGCCGCTTCGACTGTCGTCGCGCGAACGGAGATGTTTTTGTCGCCGGACCGCTTGATGAGATTGCTGTTGACGATGACCTTGCGGTCACGTCCCTCGTATATTCCGTTGACCGCTTTGGTGTGCGGTTCATCGTGATGATGTAGCCAGACGCGGCCAACTTCGTCAACAAAAGGCTGTAATCTCATAAGCTCACCTCCTTTCAAGGGAATATAGTGTGAGCATTTGTAGTCGCTGAGTAAATGAAGAGCTGTCCACCGACGAATCACGTCAATCGGCAGCTCTCCATTTGAGAATTAAGGTGCTTACTTATCATATCACTTTTTAGACATAAAGTCAATTAGAGCCGGGTTTACGTATCAGAAACCAGCCGCTGATAACTATCGGCGTGTTCGATTGCCACGGCATCTTGTTTCATTAAGTGGCAAATTTTTCGCACTAGCCTATAGTCTCAAGGGTCTGCGCTTCAAAGAGATCCCAATTGTCGATTCGATTACGTCAAGCCTACACTTCGTCGGGCCGCTAGTGTATGCGCTCACCTGGACTGGCGTGAATCAAGCGGCTTGGTTGGCGGCAATCGCCTTTTTCCTGTGGGGGATGGCTAGTCATGCTTTCGGAGCGGTCCAGGATATCAAGCCTGACCGCGAGGCTGAAATTAACTCCATCGCCACGCAGCTCGGTGCTCGCTTTACAGTTAGATTGGCATTAGTGGCTTATTTGCTCGCTAGCATAACGGTATCGTTGATCGGGCCGAGGGCTTGGCCAGTAGCTTTGGCGGGATTATTATATGTGGTTAATGTTTGGCCGTATCGATTATTGAACGATGAGAATTCCGATCGAGCTAATCGTGGCTGGCGTCGTTTCTTGTGGCTCAATATGATTATGGGGGCTGTCGTGACTATCAGCTGTGTTGCAGCCGTAGTCGTATAGTGGTATAACAAGTCCTAACACGTCAACCGGCGTGGCTTCGTTCTTTCATAAAGGGGTGAGAGTCGTGAGTATCGATGACCAAATTGTTGAGTTGATTGCTCGACAGCAAGACATTGCCAAGCGCAAGCTGGTAGCCTTGGCGGCGAGGGGCGAGAGCTGGCAAAATTTCTGCCAAGCTCGTCAACGTCGTCGCGACGCCAGTCGCAAGCTGTCGGTTGGTCGAATGTCGCTCGAAGAACTGAGAGTCCATTTCGATCACGATTTCCTGATCTGGTCCGGTGAGCTGGGCCATCTCGAAGATCTTCGTGATCGAATGAAGCGCCGGGCAGATGCTGAAGCGGCCAAGCGGGAACGAGCACGGGCTGATGGGCGTCAGCATTCGGTTCGATCGCATCAAGCGCGCAAGCGTCAGTTCAGCCGGCGATCGATTGAATGTCAGAAGGGTGTGTCAGCAATCAAGGCCGACATGCGCGAGCTGCGTAGCGAGATCCGTCGCGTCGAGAATCAAGTTCAACGCCTCGAGTCGATCGAGGCTCGCGCTGAATGGCAGCAGTCGGCTTTGTGGTCAATCTACCTGGCAGCTCAGGGCGAATACGATCGTCTCTGGGAAGAGCACGAGGAAGTAACTAACAAGCTGGCGACGCTGTATGCCGAACGACAGCGTCATCTCGAGATGTTGCTCCGTCCTTTCTCTCACGCTCTCTGAACGAAGCATCCCGCCACTGTGTTGTGGCGGGATTCTTCATTTTGAGATTGTTAAAGGAAAAAGCCACTCACGGCAGTCGGTCGGATTTCAACATTGAAATCAACGATTGACTGAGTGGGTGGCTTTGTCCGGGTACTACGACGGAAGGATGACGTTCAGGCTGGCTGATCGACCCTTTTCATCGCGCAGGTGACGGAAGTGCTGCTGCACTTTCGGTTCGACGGCCTTCCAGGTGTCGAAGCACTCCTCCGACACGTTCACGGAGAGTTCGCCTCCGCAGCAGGCCTTGGCACCGAGAATTGACGCTGCCAACTCGGCGAAGTCGTCCTCATCCTCGGCCAGGATGCCCTTGAGCGGCGGGAACTCCCGGTGGAGCAGTCGGCGAGACTGATGATAGTTGTCGACGACTTCATCGAACTGTACGAATGTACCACTGGTCATGATTATTCCTAACTCTTGTAGTATGACCGGACGACGCTATTTTATAACCATTGTCCACCAAAGTCAACAGCAATCTTATTGACATAACACTTTGAAAATAGTAAAGTTGTCTAGATGCCCCGCCGTCAGAGCAAAGCTCCGGCAGCATCGATCCTTGAAAAATTACTCCATACAACATCCCATGAAAGGACTGGTTTGATGACCAATCTTCCAGCTATCGTTGAAAAAGTGGGAGGTGCTCTCCTGCATGTACTGCTCGACCTCGAGCCCTACATCGGGGCTCAACGACTCGACCGCCGCGATCAGATTCGGTTGGCTCGTATCGTGGAGGCTGACCCAGCCCTCAACACCGAACCGCGGGTTGGTCTGATTGTCGACATGATGGTCTACCACGGCCAGAGCGTCGACATGACGATTCGCGAACTGCTTGACAACGGGCATGCCATCGAAGACATCTATCTCGCCATTGACTATTTGTATGAGTTTGGTGAGCGCGATGGTCGCGATGGTTCAGTCTCGAGGGATTTGCGAAGTGCCGAGCGCTTCGTGAACCTGGTTGAGTTGATTACTCAACTCAAGTCAATCGACATCAATGTCGACGGTCTGTCTAGTTTGGGTTTTTACGTTGTCCGGGCCGGTGGCTTGGATGAATGTGCTGACCTGACTGGCGAAGCTTTCGATGCTGTCGTCGGTGGCGAAGACATTTACCACTACGCCGCCTGAGAGGAGGCAGCTTGAATCCCGAAAATCCGCTGTTGACGCTTGGGGTTCCCCAGCCACTTCTGGTTAAGGCGGCCGCTGAAGACGATTACAGTCTGATTCAACGTTCGGCTGAAATCCAGTATCGGCAGCTTGCGAGATGGTTCCATCCGGATAACCTCGAGACGGGCGATGTCGCGCTTATGGGGAAGATAAGCGACGCCATGGACCAGATTCGAGATCCCGATGTGGTGGCCATTTTCGTCGAAGAGCTGGTTGGTCGCGGCGACTTGATTGATATGAGTCAGCGTCAGCTGATGAAATCTCTTCAAGAGCGCGATCGCCAAGCTATTGACGGCCTGGCTAGCACCCTCGAACATGGTGATCAGTTTCGATCGCTTGGTGTTAGCACACCGGTTTCGTTGATTGCTGCCCTCGAGTCTCAACGGGTGATTATTAATGTTTTGACTCCATCGAGGAGCGAGATTTTAGTGACGCCGTTGATTCCAGAAACGTCGGTGCCCGAGTTCGGCGACACGCAAGTGTTGTACCGCAATCGACGCTGGCATGAGATGTACCTAGATGGTGACGGCCGCGAACGTTATGTTCCGATCGACGGTCGCTCATCCCGATACGAAGCTACGATTGTCGGTTTCATCGATCATCGAGTAGAGTCTAGCGTTGCTTCACATCGAGCTGTTTTTGAGCTCGAAGCTGATGTGCGCCAAGCCTCACTCAATTGGTCGAAACCGACCGATGCTTGGTATCTCCAGTACCTGCAGGCCGATGGTCAGATACCCTCGTCCGCCACTGGTGTAGTTCTCTACGCCAATGGAAAGGTCGCTCTGACTGAGCAGCTCCTCGGAGTTGCCGATATGGAATAATTAGGATCCCCCTAGTCGAAAGGCTAGGGGTTTTCTTTTTTAATTGCACCTGATTGAAGGCGGATATATACTGGTATTAACACGCATTATCAGTCGTGAGGAGGAGAAGACTTTATGAATCGAAAGTGGTTGATACCGGCCGTAATTATCGGAGCCGTTTTATTACTCGGAGGTGTGCTGATTGGTAGCTACAACGGCCTGATTGGTCAACGCGAATCGGTTCGTAAAAGTCTGTCGAATCTCGATAGTCAATATCAGCGTCGAGCCGATTTGATTCCAAATCTGGTCAGTACTGTTAAGGGAGCGGCTGATTTTGAACAAGAAACTCTCACCGAGGTAGTCGAAGCGCGATCACGTGCGACTAGCGTCACGATTGATCCAGATACGGCCTCACCTGAGCAAATTGCGGCTTACCAAGAATCTCAAGGTGAATTGAGTCAAGCTTTGGGTCGTCTATTGGCGGTAGCCGAGAGTTACCCTCAACTTACGGCTACTGAAAATTTCCGCGATCTCCAGGTTCAGCTTGAAGGTACTGAGAATCGAATTAATGTGGCTCGGCGGGACTTTAATGAAGTCGCATCATCTTTCAATAGCCGAGTTCAAACTTTTCCGACTAATATTTTAGCTGGACTATTCGGTTTTGATCAGTTCCCTTACTTCGAAGCCGCCGAGGGGTCCGACGAAGCACCGACTGTTGACTTTGAATAGACTCTAGTATGAAATATTGGTCAAGCTTCGTAGTTTTGGCGATCGCGCTTGCTTGGTTCGGTCTGACTAACGGTGCTTTCGCGCAGGCGATACCGCCAGCTCCAGCCGACATTCCGGTGGTTGACCTGACCAATACTTTGTCGACCGAACAGAAGCAGTCGCTGGCTGATAAAATTGCCCGTGAACGGGAGGTTTCGGGTAATCAAATAGCTATCTTAATGATTGATTCATTGGACGGCTGGTCCGTCGAAGATTACGGACTGGCGGTAGCTCGACAGTGGGGCATCGGTACTGGTGAAAACAATAACGGTGTCTTGCTACTAGTTGCCATGGAGGATCGTCGTTCGCGCATTGAAGTTGGCTATGGACTCGAGGGGGCTTTGACGGATGCCACAGCCGGTCGAATCCTGCGCAATGAATTGACGCCACATTTTCGAGATGAAGATTACTATGAAGGTCTATCGGCGGCGCTGGATTCGATTATCGCCAGTATTAATGGCGAATATGTGGCTGCTGAATCACTCGACGTTCCGATAGACGCGATCGGCAATTTGGCCTTCTTTGGTCTAGCGGGACTAATTTGGTTATCGTCAATTATGGCCCGCTCAAAAAGCTGGTGGCTCGGTGGAGTCATTGGTGGAATTGGCGGCTTTGTCGGCGGTTTATTTACTGGCAATGTTTGGGCGATGATCGGACTCGGAGCAGGCTTGGCGCTGCTGGGGGCCTTGTTTGATCGGGCTATATCGAAGAACTACCTGGAGCATCGTCAAAAAGGTGATAAGCCGAGCTGGTGGGCCGGTGGAACCGGTTTCGGCGGGCGAAGTGGTGGTTCGGGTGGTTTCGGTGGTTTCGGCGGCGGTGGTTTCGGCGGCGGTGGCGCGAGCGGCGGCTGGTAGACGCGGCGACTTTAGTCGACCAAAGGTAGATCTTCAACTGATACTTTCAAAGTTCTCGCTAATCTTTCAATCTGCTGAAATTTACAATAAGCGATTGCCTGATTGTCTTCGCCATAGATGCGGTAGTAGTGGTCGAAATGTCGCTTTTCGCCAGCAAAATTAGTGGCGGTTGTTGGCTCGTTGATACGGCGGATGTACCACCGGTCGGTTCGGTCGGCGAGGATAGATTTGATTTTGGCGTAATGATTGAAGGCCATTTTATTGCGTACGGCGATAGAGAAGAATTTTTCCCTTGCCGCTGCGGGAGAGAATGTCTTTGCGAGCTAGTTCTGATAGTGATCGACTGACGGTTTCTCTGGTCAAGCCAGTATGTTGGCCAAGTTCATCTTCGGTAACCGATATCATAATGCCTTCATCGGCTACTTCACCAAAGCGGTCGGCCATGGTCATAAGTTCGTACATGACTCGTTCTCGGGCGGTACCACTCAGAAGCAAACTCATCCGACCTAATAGACCGTCGATGCCGCGGTAAACTCGAGCTAGTAGGTCCATAGCAATGGCCGGCTCGGCTATCAACGCCGAGACGATCTCTTCGCGGGGTGCTGTTCGTACGACACTGTCTTGGCTAGCAGCGAAATAAAAACGATTCGGTGTATGATTCAGGGCTGAACCCATCGGGAAAAAGCTGCCGGGACGATAAACATTAACGATACTCTTGTTGCCTCGACTGTCGGCACGATACTGAATGACTCGACCGCTCTCCAGGTAGGTGATGTCAGCTAGCTCATCAGCTGGCTCAATCACAACCTCGCCTTTAGTGACTGACTTGGCGGGCTGATTGGAAAATAGTTGTTGAATGATATCTGAAGTTGTCTGCATGTTTTCTATTGTACCGCTTTGTGACCCGGATTACAGACATAATCTTCGGAGTAGAGTAAAATAACTCTATGATTATGAATTCGAAAAGGTTTTTAACAGGGTTATTGATTGTTTCGGCCGTGCTCGGGCTAGTTGCTTCATTTGCGCTAACTTTTGAGACAATTCAAGTGGCAAAAGATGCGAATTACCAGCCAGCTTGTAGCATTAACCCAATTATTACATGTTCGTCAGCAATGAATTCGGAGGAGGCGTCGATAATCGCCGGTATCCCGAATAGTATGTGGGGGATAGTGGCATTTACCGGTTTATTGGCCGTGGCAGTGTTGCTAAGCATTGGTTCGGTTATGTCTTGGAAGGCCTGGGCGATGATACTGGGGGCCGCATTTGGCGGCGTGGCGTTTACGGTTTACTTGTATCTAATCAGTTTGTTCAAGCTCGGTACAATTTGCCCGTGGTGCTCAGTTATTTGGGTGACGGTTCCGTTGATTTACTTTGGCGTGGTTCGATTAGCTGCCCAGTCAAATCGAGATGATGATTTGGGCAAGACTTGGCCGGCTAGATTTGAAAAATTCGTGGCTGGCTTGGACTCTTGGGCGTCATTCGCCTTAATTATGTGGTACACAATTTTGATTCTCGGCCTAGTAGTCATTTTTTGGGAGTATTGGAGTAGTTTGATCGGATGATCAAGGTGGCATTACGCTGGTTGTTGACGAAAATCTACCGTCACATCGCCAAGCCGATTTTGTTTCGTTTTCAACCTGATGAAGTTCACCATGGACTCGTCGCTCTGGCGGTGTTTTTACAGAGATTCAGCTTGGTGCGATGGCTGTTGCCGCGTCTGATCGCGCACTATGAAGATCGATTGCGCGTCGAAGTGGCCGGTCTGAAATTTCGCAATCCGATTGGCTTATCGGCTGGTTTCGACAAGAATGTCGAACTAGTGCCGATGATGAAGGCCGTCGGTTTTGGCTTTATGGAAGGCGGAACGGTAACTAATCGTGAAGCAGCTGGCAATCCACGACCATGGTTTTTCCGATTGCCGCATACAAAATCACTAGTCGTTCATGCTGGCTTGGCAAATCAAGGCGTCGAGCGAATTGCTAGCAGAATCGATAATTACAAAGATGACACTTTGGTCGATTTTCCGCTGTTCGTATCGGTGGCTCATTCTAACGTTCCCGAGGTTGCTGATGAGGCGACGATGATCGAAGACTGCTTGCGGGCGATAAAGCGCTTAGCTGATCTCGAGCAGCCATCGGCCCTAACTCTCAACATTTCCTGTCCCAACACTTGTGGTGGAGAACCTTTTGTTAATCCTGAACCGTTAGACAGATTACTCGAACGAATCGACGAACTGCAACTAAAGATGCCGTTATTCGTTAAGTTACCAAGCTATTTGGATCCGATTAAATTATCTAATCTGATGAAAGTGCTAGCCGAGCATCAGGTTAGCGGAGTTGTTGCATGTAACCTGGCCAAGACTCGTGATACAGTCGACGTAAGGGATGGCTTAACAGATGACATCAGGGGTGGCTTGAGCGGCAAGCCGGTTCAACAGCTGAGTGATCGAATGATTGAGCAGATTTATCGTGAATATGGCGACCGGTTCGTCATTATTGGCGTGGGCGGGGTATTTTCGGCTGAAGACGCTTATCGCAAGATAAAACTCGGCGCCAGCCTAATTCAGATGATTACAGGTGTGATATTTCAGGGCCCGCAAGTCGTGGGTACGATTAATCACGAGTTGGCGGCTCTACTGAAACGGGATGGTTATAATTCAGTTCGTGAAGCCGTCGGTGTTGACGTTAAGAGAAGCTAATCACACTTTGCTATAATAGCTATACATAATTATGGATAAAAAATATATTTCGCCTCGTCGAAAACAGTCATCGTTCCGAACGGGCAAGACATCTGTCTCAAAATCAAAATCGACAGCTGGACCGGTCAAAACCTTCTTTGTCAAGCGTTGGTCGTGGTTCAAGTCACTTAATCGTAAGCAACAAGTCGCCCTGATTGGAGCGCCGATAGCTGCTTTTCTGATTATCGTTCCAGTAGCGACTTATGCTTATTTCGCTAATACCATTTCTGATCCCAATCAATTGCTAAATTACAATAATACCGGCGTGGTTCTAGAAGATCGTGACGGCGAAGTGTTTTACAGTTTTGGTACGGCTGACCGAGGGGAGCGATTGTCGCTCGATCAAATTTCTGACTACACTGAAAAAGCCTTAATCTCAGCCGAAGATAAGAATTTTTATGAGCATAGCGGCTTTTCTTTGGTGAGTATTGCTGGTGCCATGCTAGCCAACGTATCAAGTGGCGACTTTACGGCCTATGGTGGATCAACCTTAACTCAGCAGTTAGCCAAGAACACAGTTCTCTATAACGATCGGACGGTGTTGCGAAAATACCAGGAATTAGCCATCGCTGTTGCCATCGAGAGACAATATAGCAAGGGCGAAATTCTCGACTTGTATTTGAACTCTGTTTACTACGGTGAAGGCGCCTTCGGTATCGAGTCGGCGGCGGAAACATATTTTAATAAATCAGCCGCTGACTTGAGCCTGGCTGAGAGCGCGATGTTGATTGGTGTACTGCCAGCTCCAAGCGCCTATTCACCAATCAGCGGCAACATGGAATATGCCAAAGAGCGACAGGCGACGGTTCTCGACCGAATGGTTGATAATGGCGTGATTAGCGAGGCTGAAGCTGAAGCTGCCAAGGCGCAAGAACTGGCTTACGCTGATGGTGATGATGCGGCTAAAGGCAAGGCACCGCACTTCGCCGAAATGATTATGGGCGAACTCTACGAGAAATATGGCGAAGAACAGGTCACGCGATCTGGTTATCGTGTCAAGACAACTCTCGATATGGACTTGCAGCAAGTGGCTAATGATGCGGTTGCTTCTCATCGACCGGTCCTCGAGGCTAACGGCGGCTCCAACGCCTCGGTTGTGGCCATTGATCCAAAGACCGGCTACGTGACGGCTTTTGTCGGGAGCGTTGACTATCAAAATAAAGATTTCGGAACCGTTAATATGGTCACGACTCCTCGTCAGCCCGGTTCTAGTGTCAAGCCGCTTTATTACGCCGAAGCGCTTCATACTGGTGTTATAACTCCGTCGACAGTAATAGCCGACCAGCCCACCGACTTTGGTGGTTACCGTCCACTCAACGCCGATCGACAATTCCGGGGTGATATTAGTGTCCGTAATGCAATATCGCAATCCTTAAATATCCCGTCAGTTGAAGTTATGAAACGACTCGGAGTTGATGAGTCGGTCGATGCTTTGCGGCGATTAGGTTTGACGACTGTCGAAAAAGATAAGGACTATGGCTTGTCGCTTGCTCTCGGTTCGGCTGAGGCTAGTCTGATCGATATGACACATGCCTATTCGGCTCTAGCTAATAAGGGCTTACAGGCTGATACGGTGACGATTCTAGCAATTACCAACAAGTACGACAAAAAAGTATTTGAACACAAAGCTGATGATTCTAAGCGAGTGATGGGCGAAGAGGCTAGTTTTATGATCTCAGATATTCTAAATGACGAGTCCGCTCGAGCACCAGTCTTCGGTTCGACTTTGAATACGCCAGGTTTCGACGTGGCGGTTAAAACTGGTACGACTGATGAGGCACGTGATGCTTGGACGATCGGCTATAGTCCAACGATTGCGGTTGGAGTCTGGGTCGGTAATAACGATAACGAACCGATGCTAAACGGTGGATCAGTCATGGCTGGGCCTATCTGGCGAGCAACCATTTCGAAAGCCTTGTCGATGAAAGCGGCCGAAAAATTTGTCGCCCCTGATGGAGTGGTGAGACTACTTGTTTGTCGGTCGAATGGTCTACGGGCAGTCGGTGGTGGCACTGACGGCACCTACCAAGAATACTTCAAGCGCGATGCTATCCCGGAAGGGACGTGTGACGTGCCAAAACCACCCGAGGATAGTGACAAAGATGGTGTAACCAACGACAAAGACAAATGCCCAGATACCAAGCCGGGTGTCGAAGTCGATAGTGATGGCTGTGAAGTCAAGGATGAGCCGATTGACACCGATGGCGACGGGGTTAGTGACGATAAAGACCGTTGTCCGGGTACGACCGATGGAGCGGAGGTCGACAATCGCGGCTGTGAAGTCGCCGACGAGCCCGACGAAACCAATGCATCGGAGACTACCGACCCACCGGCACCGATCGAGGACGATACGTCTGTGGTTCGTCCGGGTCGAGGCCGCGCCTAGCCGTTCATGGAAGTCATTCGTTCCTTTGACGAGACTGTACTACTGGCTATTCGCCAAATAAGTCATTCGTATCTGGACTACTTCTTTCTAGCAGTTACCGAATTGGCCGGTGTAACGTTGTTGAGTTCGCTCAGTTCAGTTATTGTCATCTGGCTGTTACATCGTAAGTATTGGCGAGGTTTGATTCTATTCGGGTTCAGCCTGGGCGGTGTGATGATTCTTAATGTTCTGTTGAAGTTATTTTTCTCGCGGACCCGGCCTGATCTATGGGCACACTTAGTCACTGAAACTAGCTACTCTTTTCCAAGTGGACATGCGACCGCCTCGATGACAATTTTTATTTTAAGTGTCTATCTCGTGTCACGAAGCCGATGGCGGCGACATCGTAACCTGTTGTTAGTTATAGGGTCGCTATACGTGTTACTGATCGGTCTGTCACGAATGTATCTCGGCGTTCACTATCCTTCAGACATTGTTGCTGGTTGGGCGAGCGCTGGATTATGGATGACATTGGTTATCGTTCTTTGTCATCGATTTGAACAAACTAGACAATCCAGTGCTGTAATTGCTGACTAATTTTACTTATGCTAAACTGTTAATAACGAGTAAAAAGTCTAGGGAGTTTTATGGAAAGAGTACCGATGCGCCCATCGAATGCCAATTTGGAGTCGACGTAGCTCGGAGTACACGAGTGGCGAGTAACCACCTTCGGATGGTGTCAGTCCGAGGTTGGTCGATAGCTCGGTTAGGGCCTGAATATGGCGATAGATGTTGTCAACGAAGAACAGGATGTCCCGGCCTTCTTCGTCACGGAAGTACTCGGCTGCCGTGGCGGCAGCTGGAGCTACCATGGAGCGAATTGCTGGAGTCGAGTCCATCTGACCAAAGTACATGACAGTGTTTTTAAGCACGTCAGTCTCTTTGAGGGTCTGATAGAGCTCGTTACCTTCACGGATACGTTCACCAACTCCACAATAAACCGACAGGGACGAATTTTTGCCTTGAGTGATGTTATGGATCATTTCCATAGTTAGGACTGTCTTGCCGACACCAGCACCACCAACAATTCCAATTTTCCGGCCTTTAACGAAAGGCGTTAAAAAGTCGATAACTTTCAGGCCGGTTTCGAGCATTTCCATCTTGTCGCTACTGCGATAGTTTTTGATGCCAGAGGGTTCAACAATTGATTTGCGCATTTCATTTATTGGTTCGCCCTCATCGAGTGGCTCGCCGAGCGCGTTAAAGACACGACCCATGGTTTTTGGACCGACCGGCACAGTGACTTTAGTATGGGTGCGCTTAACTTTTTGACCGCAAGCCAGCGCGGTATTGTTGTTCAGATTGATACAAATAGCTTTACCGTCACGGAAATAATTAACCTCTAGAAATACATCCTCAAGGTCGTCAATGGACAATAGTTCTTTAACGTCAGGCAGCTCACCGGATAGTTCAATCTCTACCATCAAGCCGCGTAATGAAGTTATTGTCCCGATTGATTGTTCGAGAATATCTGGAGTTGGCATTATCGTCGACCTCCTGCTAAACGGCGTTTCTTTTTGAGACTAATCATGACTTCGCGTAGTCGGCGATCACTTTCAGAACGTTTTGCTCGGTGATATTCGAGTTTGAATTCGCCCAACATTTCACCGGCTCGTTTTTTGGCAGAAGCCATGGCGTTGAATCGACTAGCAGCTTGAGCCAGGCTCGACTCGAGGATAGTTTGATTCAAAGCCAAGGTGACCATGGTTGCTTCCATGCCGACAGCGATTTCATCGAGAGTCGGTTCGAAAATTGTTTCGGCAGGAGTGATGGCATTTTCGTCATCGGCGTTCTCGCTCATATCTTTGAGGGAGGTAATCAAATTGATGGTTTTAATCTCCTGAACCCCCAGCGACACATATTCCTGATAATAAACAATAATCGAGGAGTAGGGCATGATAGCATCGACAACTGGGCCGACGTCAATATATTCATCTGATTCGGGCACTTGGAAGTAGCGACTGAATTTAACGCCCCGTTGCATTAGCTGTGTCGCACCGTGTGTACCGAGAACAATAATGTCAGTCGTGTCGACGTCATAGTCGCGGAGCATTGTCTCAATTAAGCGTTGATCGATATCGCCATTCAACCCTGATTCGGCCGAAATGACAACAAAGACGGTTCGTCCGTTGCCTTCGGCGGCATGTCGATTGGTGATGCGACTGTTGGGGTCGATTCTAATAGCGCTATAGCGAGCCCAGAGCAAGTCGAAAAAGTCCTTCGACAGCTCGACTTTGTGCTTAACTTTCGCAACTTGAGTACTAGCAATGCTTTCGAAAACACCAGTTAATCCTTCAATGGTACCGATCTGAAGTCCCTCTTTTTCAATTAAACTGGCTCGTCTCATGCTGTTTCCGCCTCGGTTGGTGGTTGATCGTCAACCTTAACTTCTTTGACTTCGGCTTTGATTTCTTGACCAAATTTCTTGAGTAAGAACTCGACAATCTTGTCCATGTCTTCTTCTTTTTTCACTTGTTTGGCGGCCTCTCGGCTGGCTGTCTTTAGGCCGGGAATATCGATCGTATACTTGCCGGCCCCTAGCATAACTGTCTCGAGGATTAATTGTTGCTCCGTCAAACTAAACAAATCTTCTGGTGGTTGCTGAAGAGCTTCGTAAATTTGTTTACCGGTGAGCAAGTCTACCCGCGATTCTTCCGATAGACTCGAGCCAAAGTGGGAGAATTCTTCAGCCTGTTTGTAGCGAGCGAGTGACTTGACGAGACTGCTTGATAATCGCTTTTGTCGAGTGGTTTGGGCTTGACCACCAACTCGGGATACCGACAATCCGGCGTTAACGGCTGGTCGAACGCCTTGACGAAAGACACCTAGGTCAAGAACAATCTGTCCATCGGTGATTGACATGATACTGGTTGATAAGTAGGCGGTAATGTCGTCGCCGGGAGTTAGGACGACTGGCAGTGATGTTAAAGTTTTGCCGTTACTGAGAAGCTTGCCGGCACGCTCCAGTAGACTCGAATGGGCGTAGAACATGTCGCCTGGAAATGAATCGCGACCCGGGTCGACTTCCTGAAGGAGTGATAGTTGACGATAGGCTTCGGCGTGACTGGTTAAGTCGTCATAAATAATGACGACGTCGCGACCGGCATACCATAGGTTTTCGGCCATGGCGCAAGCGGCGTAAGGTGCCAAGTAGGAAAGTGTCAATGAGTCGAACACATCGGCTAGTACGACGATTGTGCTCTTCATGGCGCCTGATTTTTCTAGCCCTGTTAATAATTGCTCAACGTCGACCTTTCGTTTGCCGATAAGTACGTAAACTACAATTCGATCGGTATCTTGCTGATTGGCGCTGAGCTGACTAAGCAGGGTACTTTTACCAGACTTGCTGTCTCCGAGCACCGCGATACGTTGGCCGAGAACGATCGGAAAAAACATATCGACGGCGGCCACGCCGCTAGCTAGTTGTTCGTTGAGCATGCTTCGAGCCATGATGCCTGGTGCTGGATTGAAAATGCCGGACGTTTCGGTGGTTTTGATTGGACCTTTGTCGTCGAGTGGATCACCCATTGGGGTGATGACTCGACCAACGAGCGATTCGCCGACTGGTACCGTCAAGACATCATTTTCAACGACCACTAATTTTCCAGGACTCATATTTTCGGAATCGACGTTAAACAAGATGACTCGATCGCCGTAGGCTTCTCGAACCAAGCCACGTTGACCGTCCTCGAACAGGACTTGAGCACCGAGTCTAACCCCCTCGAGGCCACGGACTTGAACTAAAAATCCATTGACGGCAACGACTTCGCCAGTTAGGTTGTCGGCTTCAACCAGTTTTTGAAAACGTGCGTTCTCAAACACGACGTAGAGTCTCCATAAAGTCATTCGATCGGTTTAAGATTTGGCGTCGGAACGACCAATCATGAACATGGCTGCCATAACGAACTACAAAACCCCCGAGCAAGGTGGAGTTGAATTTAAAGGCGATCAGCGTTGATGGTCCAATATTATGTCGGCACCAGTCGGCTAACTTTCGCTTGACATCAGTCGTAGCTGGCGCAGCGAGGGTAAAAGTGACCGTTTGCGAGTTCTTGATAACAGCATCAAGTTCACGAATCAGGTTGTCGACAGCTCGACGAGATATTGTTTTTCCGTCTGAGGCTTGACGCAACAAATCGCGCGCTTCATCTGATAGTTCGACGTTGTTAGCTGGTCGACTTTTACGGACAGTTACGCGTTGTTTAATGGCTTCGTGAACTGAATATCTTGAATAATTTTTCAACTCCTCGATGACTGAAAGCAAATCCTGGGGTGAAATTATGGTCGGCGGAATAACTAGGCTCATTTTTTGACCTCGCCGATAATATCTGCCTTATTGGCCTCCAAGACAGATAGAATGTAGTCAGTTTGAGCACCGAGATCAACATTATGCTGCATCGTTTCAAGCAGGAATGAGATAACGGCATCATTCATCTTGGTGTCGATATCAGCCATGGTGCGTTCTTTCTCGGACTCGATGTCAGCTCGCAGTTTATCAACCATTTCTTGCTGAGCCTTGGCAAATTGTTCGTCGAGTTGGGCTTGGTGGGTTGAGACGGCCGACTGAGCTTCAATTAACATCTTCTCGGTTTGAAGTTTGATGGTCTCCAGGCTCTCGCGGTAGCGTTTCATCTCGGCTTCGATAATTTCGTCACCGAGCTTCGAGACGCGACTGTCCAGTCGGTCGATAGTGTCGTTGATGTCTTTTTGAAGTTGAGCAGTGGAGTCTTCAATTTGATCTTCAAATTTCTCTTCAGCCTGAAGTAGTAGGTGAGCCCTGGTTTCGGCTGGCATGCGCGGCATTGGTACGGACTGTTGTGTGCGTTGCTTTTTTTCGTGTCGGTGCGCTGCTGAGTGTTGGAGCGCAATCGTGGCCGCCACGCCGGCGATTAAGGCGTTAATTAACAAAAAGATAATCATAAAGGTTTCCATGATTAAAGCCTCGTTAGGATTAAGTAGATAACCACCAGGCCAACACCTAGAATACTGATGACCAAGGCTGACATCTGAATCAAACCTCGATAGATGGCTGATTGAGACAGCGGATTACGGCCGACCGAAATGATACTGCTTTTAATCATCGAGTAGGCGATACTGGCCACTACAATCAACATGATAATAAAGATAGCCATCGCGATTATTATTGGCAGGGGCTCAACTCGACGTCCAGCTAGCGCGTTGGCGATATTCTGTAGTGCCGAAGGTACGATAGTTCGTTCAGGTTGCTTGAAGAAGTATGATACGTTGACCAATACGGGGATGTGACCGATTAGGGTTTCTTTTTCGGCGCCATCGGCGTCAGTGTATTTTTCCACTTTACCGGTGTTGTTGTCGAGGCCGGCTTGGGCAATGCCAACGACACGAATATTGTCAGTAGCTTTCATGCCGATACCTTTGATTGGTGAGGCGGTAATGTGGTCACCGCGGCTAATATCGCCGTTAATGTCTGATACTAAAACCTGGACGATACCATTGGTGGCGACTTGGGCCTCGCTATCTGGGCCACGTGTCAGCGATAGATAGGCGCTCCCGGCATCAATTACAACTCCTATGATGGTTTCGGTTGATTGAATTGAAGCCGCGATTATGGTGCTGCTAGCATCGTCCTTTAGGCTGGCAATTGAGCCGACCGGTAACTTTGTTTCCGTGGCATAGCTCTGGGAGACAATCGGTGTTGCCGCTACAAACTGGGCCAGCAATATTGTTGCGGCAGTGATCGATAGTGATAGTTTGAGCAAGGTTAATAATTTCGTGTTCATTTTTGGCCCATCTTGCTATTCAGTATAACAAACAACATCTTTTTTCTGAAAAAGCTTGTGCTGACGATAGCTATGACATATTATTAGGGGTAATAACGCTCATGTTGGGCGTATTCTTGACGCGCGGGGTAGATTTTGATAATATCAATATTGCGCCTCACGCCAAAACTAATAATAAAGGTCGGAGTGTGTGGGGCTGTACATAGTACAAGGAGTAACAAATCACATGCCTATAGCCGTCGAATTTGTGTCGTCACGACGCAAAAAGATAGCAGTGGATGTGGTGCCCGCCGATTGGCGAACTTTCATCGCTCACTAAACAACCCGTGAGCTTCAACCCGCAAAAACAAAACACCCCAAGGCACCGGGGTGTTTTTAAATTTAGAGACGGATTTTACAATTTTGAGTCAATGAGCTCGCTAACGGCCGACAGATCACCCTGTAGGATGCCTTTAGTCGCTTCATCACTCAATTTTTCACCGTCGAAGTAGAAGGTTGGTGTAGCGTTAACACCTTTCTTGCGCGCTAGTGCCATGTCGAAGTTTATTTTCTGGCTGATATCGGCGCTCGACAGGTCGTTAACGAACTTATTGATATCGAGACCAATTGCTTCAGCATAGCCCTTGAAAGTATCGGTTCGTTCGGCAATATTATTGGCCTGCCATTGACTTTGATTTTCAAATAGTGTGGCGTTCATTTGCCAGAATTTACCTTGAGCACCGGCAGCCTCAGCGGCGGCCGCGGCTGCTAGGGCGTTCGGGTGAGCTGAAATAATCGGAAAGTGTCGAAAGACGATGGCGATCTTGTCGCCATACTTTTCCATCAGCTGCTCGACGCCAGGTTGGGCGCTGGCACAGCCGGGACATTGATAGTCGGCGTATTCGATGAAGACGAGGTCACTTTTGGTGTCATTGTATACACGATCGCCAATGTTACCATTCTGTTCGCTTGCGTCAACAATCGAGTTGGGGTCGACGCTAGAAACGTCAATGGTTGTTCGGTTGTCTCGTGAATAAATGATTAGGGCACCGAATAACAGAATAGTTATAGCAGTGAAAATTATCCAACGGGTTTTAGTCATGAAATCCTCCACATAATATTGTTAAGTATAAGTATATCAGATAGTGCTTAAGTGATTTTATTCGATAGCGTACAATAGCACTATGGTAATTTTTCTAACAGTCCTGCTTGGCTTGTTAACTTTGATGTTGGTGGTGGTGGCGTCAATCAAACTTCGGCCCAGTGAGATTAGTCAATTCGAGCTTCATCGCCGAGCCCGCCAGTCTGATAATCGGGCGAGTTTAGTTCTCGAAAAAGAAGCCCACCTGAGTGAGCTGTCGACACTGTTGTGGCTGGTGACAGTTTTGCTGCTGGTTGGTGTTAGCCTGTTGGCGGTCAGTGTGTTTGACTGGCCGGGTGGGGTGACCTATGCCGTTCTGGTTGCTCTATCATTTGGGTCTATTAGTCGCGCCGCATTATTCAAACAACTGGCCAACCGCTTATATCAAGCTAGTCAACCGCAACTGATTAAAATCATCAAACAGCTGCGACCGCTTTTAAAAACCCTCCAGGTCGAGTCGGTTATCGACAGCGACATCTATCGACGATTTGATTCGCGCGAAGAATTGGTTCACTTGATTAACCAATCTGGCACAATCCTTGATAGCACCGAGCGGAAGTTTTTGACGCATGGCTTGAATTTCAAAGATAAATTGGTTCACGAAATTATGACACCACGTGCGGCAATTGACTCAATCGCCAAAGATGAGTTTCTTGGTCCGTTAGTATTAAATGAGCTTCACAGTCTCGGACATAGTCGGCTGCCGGTTATTGATGGAGATATCGACCATATCGTTGGTATGCTACACCTCAGGTCGTTACTTACTTTATCGGACAAGCAGTCACTTAGCGTCGAGCAGGCGATGGAGTCGACGGTTTATTATATTCACGAAGATGACACACTCAGTCACGCCTTGGCAGCTTTTCTCAGAACTAGACACCACCTTTTTGTGGTGATTAATGAAAATCGTGAAACGGTTGGCTTGCTTAGTCTGGAGGATGTTATCGAAACGCTAATTGGCCGGAAGATTGTTGACGAAGACGATATTCATACTGACTCCAAGGCAGTTGCCGCGAGTCGAAGTCGTGATAACAATCGGCCAGCTCACCAGATTGACCTCTAGTCTATCGGAGGTAGGAGTGCTATAGTGTCAAGAATGGAACGAATACTAAATCGAGATATTTCTAGTCATGTCGGCACAGTCATAACTGTCCAGGGCTGGTTACACAAAAAACGTTTACTGGGTGGCCTAAACTTCTTAACGATTCGCGATCGAAGCGGCTTGTCGCAGGCCAAAGTTGATAACAAAGACGAAATTGAGAAACTACGCGGTCTCCAGATAGGCACGGTTCTGCAATTGTCGGGGTCGGTAGTAGCGGACGAGCGTGCACCGGGCGGTGCTGAGCTTCATGACGTGACAATCGAGGTGATGGTACCAGTAACGGATGAATCACCGATTGAAATCGACAAACCGATTGATCACAAATCGGAGAACCTTGACACCCTTTTTGAGCATCGAGTAATCAGCCTGAGAAATATTCAGGAAACAGCCATTTTTCGCGTCCAAGCTGGAGTCAAAGAAGCCGCTCGTCAGTATTTCTTCGCCAACGATTTCACGGAATTTAACTCACCGAAACTTCTGCCAGCGGCTACAGAAGGTGGCGCTGAAGTCTTTACGCTCGACTATTTCGGCAAAGAAGCAACTCTGGCGCAAAGCGCTCAATTCTACAAGCAAATTATGGTTGGAGCGTTTGAGCGAGCTTTCGAGATCAATCCAACTTATCGTGCTGAACCGTCAGCAACAACCCGTCATATGACCGAGTTTATGCATATCGATGCCGAGATGGGTTTCACGGACTTTCAGGGGCTACTAGAAATGGTTGATGGCTTTATGCATTCAGTAGCGGATGCGATTTGGCAAACTCGACGAACCGAATTGGAGTTATTAAAAGCCAAACCAATCGTGCTGTCAGGCGCAATTCCACAACTGTCCCTAGAGGAAGTACACGAATTGTACAGTCAGGCTAACACTGATGACACGCGCGGCGAAAAAGACTTGCGACCGGATGAGGAACGCTGGATAAGTGAGTATACTTTGGAAAAATATGGCAGCGAAGCGGTCTTTGTGGTGGATTGGCCAGCTAGTGAAATGAAATTTTATCATCGTAAATCGACTGATAAGCCAGAATTTGCCGAGCGGGCGGACTTGATTTTCCGTGGTGTTGAAATTGCGACGATTAGTATGCGCGAAAACCGCTACGATCAACTGGTTGAACAGCTGAAAACAATTGCCGGCGGCGACCCGGAGGCTGACGGTTTCCGCTATTACCTGCAGGCCTTTAAGTACGGCTTGCCAACGCACGGTGGCTTCGGCATGGGTCTAGAGAGGCTGACGCAGAAGATTGTTGGCTTGTCGAATGTTAAAGAGGCAACTTTGTTTCCGCGCGACATCAATCGATTAACACCGTAAGGACTATATGGACAATCAAACAAACACCCCAGTACCAAATTATCAACCCGAACCACAAGTCAATCAACCAGCTGCTCCGGTGCAGCCGGGTGTCGAACCGGCACCTCAGCCGGCAATCGAGGGTGTTCCGGCGCCGGGTCGACATTATCTGGCGGCGTTCTTTTTGAGTTTTCTGTGGGGAGCTTTTGGGGTCGACCGCTTTTATTTGGGAAAATATGGCACTGGCTTTCTAAAGTTGATTACGGTTGGAGGCCTCGGGCTTTGGTCATTACTCGACTTGGCTTCAATTATGAAAGGCGAGACGCTTGATAAGGAAGGTCGGCCATTGATTCAGACTGAACGTTATCAGAAGTTCAGCCGTCGGGTCATTCTGGGGGTAACTTTGGGTAGTATTTTGCTGGCGGTTCTCGTGGGATTAGTTTTATTGATGGCAACGAGTTATATGTTCAATTTGTATGTCGGCGGCGACGCCTCGCAACTACTGCCACAACTACAAGAGTTTCGCAGCTTATTGGAAGCCAATCAGGTTTTCTAGGCCATGAGACTTTGATAATTAGAGTATAATAGTATCTAATGAATAAGTTTTCGCGACTGGTATTGGTAGCGATGGCCGTCAGTTTGACGCTAATTTTGACCGTGTCGCAAGCTGGTGCCCTCGATCGATTAACGCCTGAGTTAACACCTGAGCAGCACTCAAAAGTGGTGAGTAATTGTTATTCGATCAAGACCTCGCTCAATCAACTTCGCGCCAGTGATGCTTTGTTGCGTGTCAATCGCGGTCAAATTTATGAATCGATTAGTGGGAAGCTGATGGAACGATTCAATTATCGAGCCTCGAGCAATGACTTTGATACGAGCGGCTTGCTGGCAATGTCAAATAGTTATGATACTCGCCTTGGTTACTTCCGGACGCATTACGATGCTTACGCGAGACAATTAGATGAGGCCATCAAAATCGATTGCACGACCAAACCAGATGAATTTCATCAGTCGGTTATGTTGGCACGAGACAAGCGAGGTTTGGTTCGCGACGATATTAAAATGCTGCACGCTCACATTGATGATTATCGGGGAGAAGTTGTTCAAATTAAGCAGCTACTGAACAAATTGGAGGAGGGGTCTGATGGCCGTTGATTTCTCGCATAGTACGGCGCTTGCCGTGACGATGGATCAAGTCCGTCGCCAAGGTTCGTTTTGGGTTAAACACCGCTTTTTCTTACTAATTAGCGGAGCTATTTTCATCTCTTTAATCTTGGTCATTGTTAGCATGGTCATATATTCCACTAGCGGCTCAGTTCAGCTTGATCTGAGTCGACCTGGTTACCAGTCGGTCAGCAACCAAGTTGTTAGACGAGACTCGATAGAGAGCTTTAGCTCCAGCGGTACGATGAATCTGGAGGTTGTCGACTCCTTTATTGAGCTTTATGACGAACAAGCTGCCAAGGCCAAGGCCGTTGATGCCTTTAGCGGCGACCCATTACATCCAGAAGTCCTAGAATTTACAGTATCTGAACCAGCTGTTACGCAGTAGGCTCGGCTAATTTTTGTCGAACCCAGCCGTCGATAGTCCCGGCGCCCATACACAAGACTAGATAATCTCGTTGGCGCAATTTCTGAATCTCGGCCCACAAGTCATTATCGAGGTCAGCAATTTTAATATGATCACGCTGAGGAATACTCGCGATTAGCTGTTCGGGTGATAGAATCTCAAGATCAGGATTTTCGCGGGAAAGATAGGTTGGTAGCCAATAGACGACATCGGCTTGGTTAAACTCATCCTTGTACTGACCGAGTAGTTCGTGTTGGCGGATATTTTGATGAGGTTGATAGACTAGCGCAATCTTGTTGGCGACTTCACGGGCCAGCTGTAGGGTGGCGACGATTTCTTTTGGGTGATGTCCGTAGTCACTGAAGAGGTTGTCGGCCAGTTTTTGAAACCGACGGTCGGTGCCAGGAAAATTGTTGAGTGAATCGATGATTCGATTATCACTGGCTAGGCCGAGCTGGCGACAGGCTTCGAGAACCAAGGTGGCGTTGCGTCGATTGTGGTCACCAGGCAAGTCAAAATTATACGTGTAGCTCTCGTCCAGGATTTGGATACCGGAATGATCGTCAACTGACAGATAATCGGCATCACGTCGCCATAAAATAGTATCAGCCGATTGATTGATAAAAGTTTGAAACGCTTCGATATAAGACTCTTCGGTCGGGTAGGTGTCGGGATGATCGTAGTCAACGGCCGTTAGCAGCGACAAGTGTGGCTGAAAGTGGAGAAAATTGCGATCGAATTCATCACATTCATAGACGAAATATTCACTATCGGTATCGTAATGCCCGCTCGGTCCGAAAGAGAGAGTTGATCCGACCGAATAGCTGACCGGAACGCCGAGCTGCTGGAGTGTCCAGACGGCCATGCCGGTCGTGGTTGTTTTGCCATGGGTGCCCGATATGGCAATTAGTTTGAGGTCTTTTTCTTTAATCAGATGAGCTAGAAGTTCATCGCGTTTAGCGGTGTGGATACCTAGCTGACGGGCCTTGGTCAATTCCGGGTGATCGGCCGGTAGGGCTGCGGTATAGACGTACCAGTCGATGTTGGTGTGATTGTGGGAATCCTCGAGAAAAGAGCCATCTTGGCCGATATGAACGTCGATACCGACCCGTCGAAGCTCGGCCGTCGTTAAGCTATCGTACATGTCGGAGCCGGCGACTTGATGGCCCATGTCGTGCGCGATTTCGGCGAGTGGACCGATACCGACGCCGCCAATCCCAGAAAAGAAGATGTTCATACAATCAGTATAACACCGGCCAAGCTTGCTCAAGAGACTGATCCGTGGTGTAATGGAATTAAAGGTTCCAACACAAACATATGCTTCGAAACGCTCTGAGACTTTTATTTATGCGCCGCCATTTTTGGCGTTATGCTACCTTTGGTGAGATCGGCGACCTCTACATGTCGCGATTGCTCCGAATGGTCGCTCTCAATATCGCGGCCAGCTTTATCTCAATCTATCTATACCAAGAGGGCTACAGTGTGGCATTCATTGCGGGCTTTTGGGCTGGTTTCTATTTTATAAAGATTGCTATGGCAATACCAGCCAGTATCTTGTCGGCTTGGATTGGACCGAAGCATTCGATTCTGATTTCCAATATCTTGTTCATCCCGTCAATGGTGGCTTTTGCTCTGGTTCCCGAATATGGTCAGCCAATGCTAGGGGCTGTGCTGATATTTCAGAGTTTGTCGGCGATTCTATATGGTATTGCTTACAATGTCGACTTTTCAAAGGTCAAGAGCGATCAGCACGCCGGTAAGGAATTGGCCTATATGCACATGATTGAGAAAATCGCCGCCGGTTTGAGTCCACTGGCTGGTGGTGCCTTGGCCCTGTGGGTTGGGCCACAACTAGTCTTAATCGTGACCGCCGCACTGTTTCTGTTGTCGGCGATTCCACTGTTACGGACCGCTGAGGTGGTCAAACCGCGGCAGCGCCTGACCTTTAAGGGTTTTCCTTGGCACCTCGTTCGCAGTATGGGCTGGAGCCAGTTCGCTTTTGGCTTTGATGTGTTTGTTTCCGGAACGGCGTGGTCGTTGTTTACGGCAATATTCATTATCGGCGTCGCTAATGGCGACAATGAAGTTTATTTTGTTAACGGTATCTTGATGTCGGTCATTTTCCTAGCCGCGCTGATTTCGTCGTATATTTACGGTAAACTGATTGATCGCCGTAAGGGCCGTGAGCTGATGCATATCAGTGCCGTTGCCAATTCGGTCAGCCATCTGGCTCGCTTGATGATATGGAGTCCGTTTACGACGGCTGGCTTTAACGCGGTTAATGAGCTAGCCAAGACTGGTTACATTTTGGCTCATCACCGCGGCGTATTTGATAACGCCGATTTATCTGGTCGACGAACGTTATATATCGGTGTGGTTGAGGCCGTCGCTAACATCGGCGCCGGTGCCGCCGCGTTGGCTTTGATGATTATTATGTTAGTCGTAGGTGAAGGCGTTTCGGGCTTCTATGGCTTGTTTATGATTGCTTCGGCTGTCGCGCTCCTGATTTTGACGGCTCGCTTCCCGATTTATCGTCGCTGACATGTTACAATAAGCATAATCAGTAAGGTGGGGCAGAGCGACGCATCGTGGCGAACACAAATCCAATCTCGGCGCGAATAAAGAGTCTCCAGCAGGTCAAGACTTGGCAGCTGGTGATTGTGTTGTTGTTGGTTTCGTTTGTGGCGGCGACATTTCTCAGAATCAATAATATCGGCATGATTGAGCGTCGTGCGGCGGTCATTGCGGCTGATGAGGCTGGTGACGAGGAGGCATTAGTAAATAGGTTGTATGACTTACAACGTTATGTGTCGCGGCATATGAATACCGACCTTGGCCGGGGAGTTTATCTTGAAGCCAGTTATAATCGAGCCCTGCAGCAATGGCAGTCGCAGCAGTATGGTGATAGCAATCCAAACGGCAATATCTATCTCAAGGCCCAGCAGGTCTGCGCCCCGCAATTTAGCAGCTATTCATCGGCGTATTTACAGTGTACAACAGCGGAGTTAGCTAAATATCCAGCGGCAACCGAACCAACCGATGGTAACGACAAACCACGCCAAGAAGCCTATATCCACAGCTACGTCGATCCAACCTGGTCGCCGGATTTTGCCGGTTGGTCGGTGCTAGTCGCCGCCCTGGTCGCACTACTGATAGTTGGGCGCTTAATTAGCCTAGCCGTTCTGCGATTACTGCTGAAACGACACTATAAGCAGGTTTAAGTGTTGACAGGGGTACACCTCTAGTAGTACGCTAACACCGTACAGCACTAATAGGAGGTATAAGATTTACCATGGCTTACAGTCACACAAACTCTAAGGGCGTTACATACTACCTGCACAGCACCGAAGTTACTCTTCGTGGTGGCAAACCACAGACTATCTACTTTTTCGCGAAAGTTGAAAAGAACGCCAAGGGAACACCAGTCGACCTTCCAGCCGACCGCGTTGTTAAGGAAAATCCACGTAACGGCTTCTTGACCGTATCTAAGAAAAAATAAGCTTGAACGTTAAGCTCTTTGGACATATACTAGAGCTAAACAAACAGGTGCCAAAAGTCACCCTCCCAAATGGGGGGTGATTTTTTGTTAGTAATTAACAGATGAGATTATTGACATTTCAAAGTAATTATGCTATAGTCCGCACTATGGAACAATTTCCAAGCGACAATCGGAGCCAAAACGACAACGCTATTAGGGAATCTTATCAAGAGCCGCTGTTTGAGGCGGATCAAGCCACTGAAGATGTCTACGACAACTCAACCCCCGTCTCGCCAAACTCGAGTCTCGTCGACAATCAGTCAGCTGAGGAAGAGCGCGCAAAGCTCGAACGTGAGCTCGACGCTTTTAATACCAAGCTAGAGGAGTATGCCGACAAACGTGGAATCAGCTACCGGATGGCCGAGGCGTGTTTAGCGGCCGATGGGATTGTTTCGCCGGAACCTAAGATTGCTGTGCTGAATCGACGCGAGTACGATCAGATTAATCGCACTGGCGCCGAAAAGGCTCGCCTGGAACTCTATCAAGCGCAAAGAGAGAAGATACTGGCCGACAATAATCTGTCCGAATCTGAGAAAGACAAGGAAATTGCCTATCTGGAAGCTTATCGTCAAAAAGGCATTGAGAAACGAAAAAAAGGCAAATACAATTTCTAGCGACCGGTCGACTAAATAAAAAACAACCCGCATTCGTCGGGTTATTTTTTATTGGTGGGGCTGGATGGAATCGAACCATCTACCAAGTGGTTATGAGCCGCCTGCTCTAACCGATGAGCTACAGCCCCGTGCTTAGACATTATACCACGACCGAGGAGGGGAGAAGCTCGTCTTTCACCTCGGTCTGCGCTATAATTAGCTTAAGCGGCTAGGTAGCCATTATGAAATATAAAGATATCTCAACTCAACTGCGCCATTTCAAGCATCGTTTCTGGAATTCACAGAACTTAGTGCTGCTGATTGGTCTATTCATAGCCTTGAGCTTTATTTGGGGCTCTCTGGAGACGATGCAGGCCAATTACGCCCGTCAGCGGGAGATTGATTTGAAACAGCGTCAGCTGGAGCTGGCGACGCTACAGCGTGATAATCTGTCGCTTGAGCGACGCTATTACCAGACAGCCGAATACCAGGAGTTGAAGGCCCGGGAGGCGCTCGGTCTGGTCCAGCCTGGTGAGCATGTGTTAATTTTGCCGCCCTCGTCGGCAGATGAAGATTCTCAGACGCGGAGCGGTTTGTCGGGTGTCGTTGAGCCAAGCAACTTTGAGCAATGGGTCAACTTTTTGTTTGGCGGTCACCACCGCCGCATAACCTCCGAAGAGGCGAGTTAGGTATGACCAAATACCGTTTAGCGTGGGCTAGTCTATGTTTGGCCCTCCCCTCTTTGATAATTATTACAACGTTGTTGTTGACAGTTAAGTTCAGTGTTGATACGCCGCAATATGATTTTGGCGACTATCTGATTCAATCGATTGGCTTGTTCTTGATGTTAATCTTTGTGGCTCCCGTTACGACGCTGGCCTCATTGGTGGCGGGCTATGTCGCGTACCGACAGTCTGGTGGTTGGACGAGGCGGTTAGTGGTAATTTCATTTATTCTTAATGTGATAGCGGTAGTATTAGTAGTGTTACTAGTCAATCGGTTAGGATCGTAAAAGGAGAATCTATGAACGATAGTATCGATAAGGGGCCAGCGCCAAGTGTCTTTAATATTGAGGGTGCCACTATTAACAACCCAAACTACCGGACAACTTTGTGGACCGGTCAGTATATGCAGTTGACGGTGATGAGCATCTTGCCAGGGCATGATATTGGACTCGAGGTTCACGATGATCATGACCAGTTTCTGCGGATTGAGGCCGGCCAGGCAACAGTTTATATGGGACCGTCACGTGATGAACTCGAAGAGTGGACGGCATCGGATGATGACGTTGTGTTAGTACCGGCCGGCACGTGGCATAACCTCGTCAACAGCGGCGAAGAACCACTCAAGGTTTATTCAATTTATAGTCCGCCCGAGCACGATCATGGTACGGTTCATGTCACCAAGGAAGAAGCTGACGCCGCTGAACACGCTCACTAAAAGTGAGCGGTGCCGCGGGATTCAACGAAGGTGAACGAGTAGCCGGTTTTGCCAGCTCGACCAGCTCGACCGATGCGGTGAATATAGTCGTCGTAGACTTCGGGTGTCGAGTAGTTAATGACGTGCGTGATGTCGGCAACGTCGATACCACGAGCCGCTACATCGGTAGCGACCAAGAAGTTAACTTCTGATTGCTTGAATTTACGCAAGGCTCGTTGGCGCTGACCTTGTGATTTGCCGCCATGCATTGAATCAACGGCGAAGCCGTGTTCTTCGAGCGACTTGTAGAGGCGTTCGACGCCACGTTGAGTTTCATCGAAAATGATGGCTTTGCTAACTGATTCGTGCGCCAGGACTTCTTTGAGTTTGGCGAACTTGTCCGACCGGTCGTTGTAGCGAATAACGTCCTGGTGGACATTTTCCGAGGCTCGTGATGATTCGATCTTTACGGTAACAGGATCGTCGGTAAAGCCGTCGATGAGTGTTCGAATGGCTGGTGTGATGGTTGCCGAAAAGAAGAATGATTGGCGATCGTTTGGCATGTGGCTAAGAATATGGCGAATGTCACCGATAAAACCCATGTCAAGCATGCGATCAACCTCGTCGAGAACCGCAATTGAGAAGTTGTCGAGTTTCAAGGTGCCTCGTTCGAGGTGGTCTTTGATTCGACCTGGTGTACCAATGATGATACGAGCACCGGCTTTGAGATCAAGTAGCTGGGTACGCATTGAGCTACCACCGATTAAGAGAGCACCCATGAGGCGGCTACCTTTGCCGATACTGCGAAACTCAGCTTCAATCTGCTCAGCTAGTTCGCGGGTTGGCGCGATGATTATGGCTGAACTATCAGGGTCGGCCATCATTTTATTCAAGACAGGCACGGCGAAAGCGGCAGTTTTGCCGGTGCCGGTACTAGCTAGTCCGAGAACGTCCCGGCCGGCCAGTCCGTGAGGGATGGCTTGATCCTGAATTGGTGATGGTGTGGTGTAGCCTTTGGCCTGTAAATTGGCAGCAATCAAAGGATTGACATCAAAATCGCTGAATTGATGTTTCGGTTCGTAAGCAACTGAAGTTGCGGTGTTTTTGGCGGCCGCGATAAAGCGAGCCGGGTCGATGTAACCCCGTTTACGTGAGTTTTGTGGGGCACGACGATTTTTGGTCGGACGGCGTGAAGCACCTGGTCGACCAGATCGATAAGTATAAGGCATATAATTCCTTGATTAATTGTAGTTACTGATTGTGCATGATATCGAGTTCATGCATTTACAGCACCCAAGATCATTAGACAATAGATTAATTATAGCACAAATTCGGCAGAAATGGAAGAGTGCAAGTAAAAAGCCGATCTCAGGGATCGACTGCTTACTTGGTTGCGGGGGTAGGATTTGAACCTACGACCTTGTGGTTATGAGCCACACGAGCTGACCGGGCTGCTCCACCCCGCGATACGTTCCCTATCATATCAGATTGGAAGAGGGGTGACAAGACCCTAAGCGCTGAGTCGGGAGGCGGCGACACGGACAGCTTCAGACCACGACAAGAAGGCGTGCGGAGTATCAGCTAAATCTTTAGCGGACAGGCCGTGTTTAATCGCCAGCCCGATTTCGTGAATCATCTCACCGGCGTGCGGAGAGACAACAGTGCCGCCAATGATGATGCCTTTTTTATCGGTGATGAGTTTGACAAAGCCGTCACGGTAGTCAGCCGTGTTGCTCCGAGCAATAATCGACAGCGGAGCGATGGTTTTGTTAATATTTAAATCACGACGTCGACAGTCATCCTCACTCCAGCCAACATGGGCGATTTCCGGATAAGCGAAAACAATATTAGGTGTCGCGGTGTAATCGGGCGTGACCTTGGTGCGGTTAAAGACATTATGGGCGACTACCCGACTCTCGAGCAGTGCGGTATGGGTCGTTTTGACACGACCGATGACATCGCCGGCTGCATAGATGTGACGATTGCTAGTTTGAAGGGTGTCGGACACCTTAATGCCATCAGCTGTATAGGCGACGGAAGCATTCTCGAGGCCAAGGTCGACATTGGCACGGCGGCCGGTGGCAATTAATATTTCGTCGACTTTGATGGAACGTTCGCTGCCGCCGCGATCGATCAGGACTCGCTTGCTGATACCTTCTTTGCTTACCGACAATACTCGGCTATGGGTCAAGACGGATACGCCTTTACGGTCAGTCAGATTCTTTTCGATTAATTCACCGACCTCTTTATCGAAGTTTGGTAAAATGCGGCTGGCTTTATCAATCAGGTGGACTTTAGTTCCAAAAGTCGCCATGAGGTTGGCAATCTCAACGCCGTGTGAACCAGCGCCAATAACAGCCAGACTCTTTGGCGGTCGAATCGCTTCGAGAATGGTCCGCGGCGTGAAATAGTCAATTTCCGTCAAGCCTTGGATTTTTGGAACCATCCAACTGGAGCCGGTGGCGATAAGGAAGTTGCTAGCTGACAAATGGCGTCGATTGACGGTGATTTCGTGCGGACTGATGAAGCGAGCGGTGCCGTGAAAGGCACTGATGCCATTGTTTTCATAGTAGCGGCGATTGTTGGCGGCCCCGGTTCGCTTGACGGCTTGTTCTTTCCAGGCTCGAATAGACGGGTAATTGTAGCCGAGAGTTGAGGTCCGAAGTCCAAATCGACTGGCGTGACGGGCTTCGTCGTAGAGTCGAGCGACATGAATCAAGGCTTTGGTCGGTACATCGCTCCAATTGGGTGATTCGCCACCGAAGGTGTCATTTTCAACGATGGCCACTCGTTTACCGTCACGTGCTGCAATTGTGGCGGCTGCACTGCCACCAGCGCCGCTGCCAATTACAATCAGGTCGTAGTCAAAAGTGTGTTTAGTGGCCATAGTAACGAGATCTCCTATTAAAGAATTTTACGGTGATGTTCATAAAGATAAGCTGCGTCAGGATGATAGATTCGCAAATACCGAGCGGCCGCTCGACGAACGTCCTGACTAGTGACTTCGGGATGATCTTTGAGCCACAAGATGACTGAATCCACAACTCGTCGAGCTAATTGGTCGGCATGTCCGTTTGGACTGCCGGCTTCCAGGCAGGCCGCGACCAGACTCTTGTGCAGTTTGGCTTGATCAAATTGTTCCGCACCTTTGTGGTGCCGCTGCTTGATAATGATTGTTGGCCCACCCAAGTCATTCATTAGCTCAGATTAACTCCGCTCGATAAAACCATCCAAGTATAGACAAATACAGCTAGAATAATTAAGCCGCTGCCGGAAGCTAGCTGAATGAAGTGCTTGTTACTTTCACGCCATTTTTGAATGGCGCTGAGACGATGACCGCTGTTGACCAAAATCCAAATAAGGATTAACGGCAGCGCTGAAATGACAGCATAAACAGCAATACCGATTAGTTGCCAGCCGGCCGGAAGCTGAACCAATGTCAGGGCGCTGACCAAAAGAGGTGCGCTGATGAATAAGATTTCGCTGATAACGCTAGTTTGACCGAGGGCAAAGGTTTCGGTAGTGCTCTTGGTGGCTTTGGTGCGACGCATCAAGTAGTCGGCGAATGATTCAGGTATCCATAGGCCCGTGCCGTCTTCGTTGCGATAGTAGAGAAACATAACTGCGAAGCCGACACCTATAAGCAGGCTACAAGCAGCAATCCAAAGATAATTACCAATCGAACCATCTGTGAACTGATTAGCGACTAGGGCAATGGTTGATAGCAGTAGAAGGCTCATCAACACCGCCCCAAAAACGAAGCTGGCTGTCAAAGCGACTAGTCGTCGGTGAGATTTTTGCGATCCGAGAGCGTGTCCAGATATGAGAGTTAGTACACTAACGCTCAATTGAAAACTAGCGTGGATGAGTGCCGCGAAGCTGATAATAGCGAGCGAGCTGATGATGTCCATAATTGTTTATTTTCAGATTTCCTCTACCTTTTTATACCATAAGCATAAGGATGACGTCAAAGATGTTACCAAATTGAAAGGCGCACCGTTTGGTGCGCCTTAGCTCAATTTAATCACGACCGTCAATCTCAAGCTGATGAAGCTGACTCGAGATGAGCGATTACAACCGTGGCGGCGTCGGCTTGATAATTGCAAGTTATCAAAACAAGCTGATCGGGAACAGGCCAGTAGACTTGTTCGGACTCGGCGATGATGTCGTATCCGACTAGAGTGTTGGTGTGAACTCTGTACGTGAATACACCAGTCTGAGTCTCGATGATGACCTTGTCGCCAACTTTTGTGTCTGGTAGCTGGTTGAAAGCCTGTTCGACGGCGCTGAATCGGTTGCTGTGTCCGTATAGGATTACGGAACTTGGCGAGGGGAGTTGCGGCAGGGCATACGCACCGTACCAGGCAATTTCATTCAGATTTGGTGGGTCGATACATTCTTTCGATGCTTGGCAGCGATTTGATTGACGCGGCCAAGTTTCGCCCGATGACCCTACGTTGATACCGGTTGATGGGATTCGTAGACGGGTGATTTCGCTGGCGACGATTGATTGTTCGGGAGACTCTCGAGTGCTGATTGTGACCGGTTCGTCACTTGGCCGCAGAATAACATCGGGGCTCAGGGTCGACGATGGTGCCACTACAGGTGGTGTGGTCACGGTGTTGGCGCGATTGTCACCAGCAAGGTCTGGCTCTGGCTGTAGGAGTGTGGTCCACAGCGCGGCCACGAGGAGCGCCGAAACGGCGACAATGCCTGTTCGAAAAGAGTTTTTCATCACTTGCCTTTCGGTTGGTCGTGAGATTAAAGAGCTCGACAGTAGTCGTGTGGTAATTATAACATATATTTAAGAAAAATAAATAGACGACAGTTGTCGTCTTTATAGATTGAATAAGTTGTTAGAGAGGGGTGAGCCCCCGTGTTAAGGGGCCTTACGGCATTAACACGGGGGCATCATGACGACGGCTTAGGGCCGCTGATGGTCGGCTCGCCGGGTGACGTTGCGCGCCAGGATCCACAGCATCATCGCGAGCACAACGATTGCGAATGCAATCAGGAATTGTGATCCGATGGTGATCCCGAACATCATCAGTCCGGCGCCCGAAACGCCTGTACCAACTGAGGCACCATACATGACTTTCTCCTTCTTTACAGAGCCGAAACTAGACTTTAGCCTCGGCGGCATACTGCAGACTCCAGCGGTCTTTACGACGGCCGGTAATCTTTGACAGCAGGACTGATGCCCAGGCTGCCAAGAACCATCCCGAACGGAGTGTTGCGAAGATTTCTTGAGGAAAAATTGCAAACCCGTACACAACGTCCCATCGATCACGATGGGGAATCCGGAAGGTCATCAGTCCTTCGCCTACAGCAAAAACTATCGGAATGATCAACCACCACAGCATGCTGAAGTGGAAAATTCCGATCGAGATCTGTAGAACGATGAGGACAACCCAGAGGATCCGGACGAAGGCCATGAGGAGGCCGACGGCTTGTTGATACCAATCAACCAATGTCAAGCGATTGACACCGATTGATAGTAGATCTTCGACGGTACCAACCTGCCACTTCATGCGCTGATTCCAGAGGGAGTTGAGTTCCTTCATGGAGTCGGTGTAGGCCCTCACTGTCGGTGATACCCGACAGGAATAACCTAGCTTGCGGATTTGGTAGGTCAGTTCGAAATCCTCGACTTGTGAATCGTAGGACCAGGGGCCGAACCGATTGGTTGTTGCCACTACTTCCCGTAGGGCTTGACCACTGATGGCGCAGCCGGTACCAGCCAGAACCGTGGTGTAGCCACGGCGTAGGGCGGTATCGGTCCATTTGGCAAATTCCGATCGTTGGAGTCTCGTTAAAAAGTCTCCACCGAGCATCGTGAACTTTGAGCTGGAGCCGCCGAGCTTGGCGGTGACTTGGAACTCTCGCTCCCAGTCACCAATGGCATTGGCGGGTAATACGGTATCGCCATCGAGACAGATGACAATATCAGCCTCGCGGACGTAATCGAACTTGTTCCAGGCTAGGTTCAGTGCCTGCGGTTTCTTGTGCTCGAGCTTGGGAAGCTCGTAGGAAACGATTCGCGAATCGCGACTAACGTAATCGCGAACGATTTCGGGCGTCCGATCGGGGCACCCGTTGGGGATGACCACGATAGCGTCCGGAACACGATCTTGGTTCAGCAGGGCTTCAATAGTAGCCCCGATTGTCTCCTCCTCTTTGTAGGCAGGAATCAGTGCCACTACCGACAGGCTCACCGCGGAGTCCTTTCTCTCTAACAACTTAAGGTGCGTTGAAAATCGAATTAAATCCAAATTAATTCAAGCTTCGGTATATTAACATATTATCAGATTAATGTCAATGTAGTGTCAATACTGGAGGCGGATTCTATAAAACTGTGGGATGCTATTGACTTTTTATGACGTTTGTGCTTAAATAAGAATATCAAACAATAAAAAACAAAAAAGGCACATTAAAAAGTCATGGAAACCTCAAACAGCCAAATCGAACAAGTTACACTAAGCGATTTATTAGAGCTTGATTCGTGGAATCGAGAACGTAGCGACGAGGAATTAAAATCGTTTATTGAGAAACGTGAAGCCTTGCTCAGTCGCGTATCGTTATAAGAAATAGACTTGAATGAAAAACCATCTCCGAGTAGGTGGTTTTTTATTTGACAGGAAATCGGTTGTTGACTTTGTCTAGTACTATGTATAACATAGAACCATGACTGAAAAAGGATTATCTAGCGAAGCTTATGCCGAGCAATTGGCTGTGCAGTTAAAGAAAGGCTTTCTCGCCTACTGCGTGCTCAGGGTCTGTGATAAACAAGCCAAATACACCAGCGACATTATCCGTCAGCTTCAGGCGGCTGAACTGGTTGTTGTTGAAGGCACAATATACCCGCTGTTATCGCGGCTACAAAAAGATGGCCTCCTGACCCACGAATGGCAAGAAAGCGAAAACGGACCGCCTCGCAAGTACTATCGCACCACCGCCCATGGCGCTGAGGTTGCTGAACTAATGAGCGCCAAGATCGCCGCCCTACAATCAACCTTAGAGAAGTTATAAAGGAGAATTATGAAAGACATAACAAGAATTCATATCGCCAAGGTCCCCTACAGTGTGGAGCTTTCAGCCAAGCGACAGCTTGAAAAGTATATCGAGGCGTTAGAGGCTTATACAGCCGATACCGAACTGCTTCAGGATATTGAAATCCGAATAACCGAATTATTGTCGGAACGTGGCGTCAAACAGGAGGCTGTGATATCAGAAGCCGATGTCGAGGCGATTCGTGAACAGTTGGGTGAGCCGAAAGAATTTCTGACCGATGAGGGGTCGGCCGAGATTGGTGATGAATTGTTGGCTAGCGCAGGTGTGCGCCGACTCTACCGCAACCCGAATGGAGCGATGTTTGGTGGCGTCCTGAGTGGCATGGCCAGCTATCTTCGAGTTGATGTTCTATGGCTAAGATTAATTTTTATAGTACTGCTGTTTGCTTCAGTTGGTTTTGCGGCTCTGTTTTACGCTGTCGCCTGGTTGATAATCCCGCCCGCCAGAACTGCCGCCGAGAAGCTACAGTTAGCTGGACGGCCAGTGACGATTGACTCGATTCGACAAATTAACGAAGCTGACTCATCGATTGATTTGGAACGCCGCAGCGCTTTAGTGAAGCGCATTGTGACAATCGTTGTCGGCATAGGGGCGTCGATAGTGGCGATTGGTGCAACCGCCGCAATATTGATTGTGACGGCTCAATTGGTCATCGGTCAGGACGTGGCTAATGTTGAGGCTTACCGCACTCCCCTGACTTTGATGTACATTAGCGGCGCGCTACTGGTCGCCCTGTCACTGGTTGTGGCCTATGCAGCTTTTTCGCAAAAATTTAACAAGCGAATCTGGATTAGTGCCGTGGTGATAACTTTGCTTGGCTTGATCTCGTTTGGAGCCGCCATAACTGGCCTTCGTTGGCAAGATAGGTTAGAGATTGAAGCGGCTCAGCTAAATATGGTAAATCACGTTGATCGTCTGCCGACTGACTTTAACAAGATCAAGAAACTTCAGGTTGAGGCGCCAGAGTTTGCTAGCGTGACGTATATTGTTGATCCGTTGGCCGCCACAATCAAGCAACGAATACATCGAGATTCTGCTAAAGCCTCGGTTACTGTCACGGGGGATGCGGCCAAGATTGTCATTGCTGATGACGAGGAAATTATTCAAGGTCTCAGTGCCGGTGTAACTGTTCATGGGCCGGCATTGGACGAGATTTCTATTAACAACGGTTACATTTCGTACCTGGTGGATGATCAGAATTCCTTTCGGGTAAAAGCCGACAACTCAGCGACTGTTTCGGTCGATGAGTCGCGTATTGAAAACTTTGTGGCAACCTTGGGGGATTCGGCGCGACTAATCGCCGATGCGGCGGCTTTGTCGACTGTAGACGTGACGGTATCCGACAAGGCTAGTGTTGCCTTGGGAAATATTAAATCTCTAGCAGTCACCACCGCCGAGGCTTGTGCTGCCGGCGCCGTGGCGGAGGTCGATATTAATAGTGTATTGATGCCGACCTATCAATTGAATGGCGCCCAAACGACCACTCGGTCGGTTGACGGACCTTGCTATGATATTTCAATCGATGATTCATCGATGGATGAATAGGTGATATTTCATAAATAGAAAAAGCCCCACGGTGATGTGGGGCGCTTTCTTTGGTAGCAGCGACTGGGATTGAACCAGTGACCTTAGGCTTATGAGTCCTACGCTCTAACCAACTGAGCTACGCTGCCATAGGTACAGAGTAGATTCTAGCAGAGACGGGGAGATTTGACTAGCTCTTAGAGGGCGGTCATACCACCTTTGAGACGGGATATTTCGGTATCAAGTTGGACTAGCCGTTGTTCGTGTTCGGTAACTAGATTGGTTCGTTCTTGTTCGAGGCTGGCGAGGCGGGCTTCGGCGTCGGCTTTTAGGTTCTGAAGATTAGATAATTCACTCTGAAGTTCATTAATCCGCAACTCGTTTTTATGAACTTGTGTTTCGGAGAATTTACCCCTAGCTTCGTCACCGGCATTATAGGCATCTTGCATGCGAACACGCTCGATTTCGGTTTGGCTCTCGAGCGACTTGATGTTAACCTCGTCGGCCTCAATTTGTTTGATCAATTGACGGATATTATCTTGCATAGCTTTGACCTCCTGTCCTTACTATTATATAAGGATTTGTCGACATCGTTAAATCAGAGTTATAATAGGATTAACCACACGACACACACTGGCCGGCTCGGTAAAGCGTCCCTCGTGCTAGGTCATTCTATGTCTTCGGACGATCGTTAGGAACGGACGAATCGAACGGGCATCACAATCAGAAACGTTTCTCTAGATAATTAATAGAGGAATCTTGGGTGATGAATGACGAAATTTTCTTGAATGAGCGGGTGGAGGTGGTGACTGTTTTCGGTAGCGGTCATCACCCCTGTCGACCATTACGTTTCAAACGTCCCAGTGGTCGAGTAGTTGAAGTAGCTGAACTAGGTCTCAAGCACCCGGTCGTCAAAGGTCGAAGAACAATTCACGTTTTCGACGTAACTGACGGCGGCGCTGATTATCGGTTGGAGTTCGACAGTGAAAGGCTGACGTGGATGTTGACCTTGGAGGCTGATCACTATGATTGATAACTTGAATCGCGCACGGCCTTTGATTATGCATATCGATTTGAATAGTTGTTTTGCGACTGTTGAACAGCAAGCCCGACCGCGCTTGCGAGGCCGTCCGGTAGCTGTGCTCAATCGACGTACGGAGTTCACGTCGATTATTACGGCCAGCTATGAGGCTAAGGCGTATGGCATAAAAGTTGGTATGCGCTATCGAGAAGCCAAGGCTGTCTGCCCGGATTTGATTGCCGTCGAAAGTGACCCAGCTAAATATAAGTACGTTTACCACAAGTTGCTCGATATTATGCGCGATTACTCAGCTCACGTAACGATGAAGAGTATTGATGAAGGAGTCATCGATTTTAACTACGCAACAGCAGCAATGCTGGAGCGTGATTTGGTTGAAATTGGGCAGGAGATAAAACAGCGTTTACGCGATGAGATTGGCGTCTGGATGCGGTGTAATGTCGGAATCGCGACCAATCGGTTTCTGGCAAAAACAGCGGCCGGATTAAACAAGCCGGACGGCTTGGACGTCATTACAGCTGATAATTTAGAGCTGGTTATGAATCAATTGAAACTGACCGATCTGACGGGCATTGCCAAGCGTAATCAACGTCGACTCAACAGTGTCGGTATTTACACGCCGCTTGAATTTATCGCTGCCAAACCAGAAGTCTTGCAGAAGATGGTTTTCAAGAGTGTCGTTGGCGAGTGGTGGTACAGGCGTTTGCGGGGGTGGGAGGTTGACGACGTTGATTACGATATGAAGCGAGTGGGTCGTCAGTATGTTTTGGAGCACAGAGGCTTGACCCAAGAGCAGATTGAGCAACGACTCCATAATCTATGCGAATCAGTTGGTGGTCGGCTCAGAGGTCAGCAACGCATGGCCCGAGGAGTTTATGTTTTTGTTAAAAGTGAAGATTATGGCTATTGGCACAGTTCGACTATGAGCTCCGTCCCCTTTCAGTCTAATCAAACAATCTACGCACTGGCGAAGGACATTATCAGGCGAGCTCCCGGCAGTGGCATCCGGGTGATCGGTGTTCATTGTTATGAACTTGAGCCGGTGGTGGATAACCAGTTGAGTATTTTTCAGGATAAGTTGGCGCGGGAGAGGAGCGTCACGCGGGCGATAGACCTAGTTAATCAGCGATACGGCGAACGAACAGTTCATTCGGCACATACCTTGCCGACGAATGGCTATTTAACGCCGAAGATTCCCTTTGGCGGCACGCGGTATTTTTAGCTGAATTGGTACCTCTGTCGGGCTTTGATATAATAGAGACAATTGGAATAAAACCTAAGTGACTGGAGAGATTTATGTCAGGACACAGTAAGTGGTCGACGATTAAGCGCGAAAAAGGCGCCAAGGATGCCAAGCGGGGCGCCGTATTTACAAAACTGGGCAACCAGATTGCGATTGCCGCTCGCAGCGGTGCCGACCCAACGATGAACTCAGCTTTGGCGATGGCCATCGAAAAGGCCAAGCAAGCTAATATGCCGATGACTAATATTCAGCGAGCGATTGATCGAGTTAGCGACAAAAATGCCGCCGTACTAGAGGAGATTACATACGAAGGTATCGGTCCGGCTGGTGTTGGCATTATTATTGAAACGGCGACCGACAACAAGAATCGAACTTTCCCGGAGGTGAGGACGGTATTGACGAAAAATGGTGGCCGGATTGCTGATGCTGGCAGTGTCATGTTCCAGTTTCAACGAAAGGGCGTTATAACTGTTCCAGCAACCGGTGAAGAGGTCTTGCTAGGGGTCTTGGAGGCTGGGGCTGAAGACGCTGTGGAAGAAGGCGCCGAGACGGTTGTTTATACCGATCAAAAGGATCTAGCCAAGGTTCGCCAATCGATTGTGGATTCAGGGCTGGAGGTGTCCGGGGCTGAGCTACAATATGTCCCAACCATGCCAGTTGTAGTTGATGATGCGGAGCAAGCCAATAAGGTGATTCGCCTACTTGAGGCTCTCGACGATCTCGATGACGTCACTAACGTTCACACCAACGCCGATATCCAAGAAGTTTAACCCTCATTTAAAATCCCATCATTATCATTAGGTTATGGTGGGATTTTTGATTGGATTACTTATTAACTTAGTAGTGGCGTCCAGCGCTTTCAGTTTAGTGACTGAGCAGCCAGAGTCGGTCATTGAGTCGGCGCCACCCCGAGCCGTAATGACTCACGTTCAGGCCGGGCCGACAGGGATGGCGACAGAAGAATTAATCGTACTTCACAACAATAGTCATGAACCGCTGAATATCACTGGATGGTGCTTCAGAAACAAGAATTTGATTGACATTGCTTGCTTCGATAATTCGTCAGATTTTGAATACTGGCTGCCGCCCTTCGGTGATGCGATTGTCGCGTCGGAGAGTTTTGCTAGTCGATATCCCGATGCAGATTTGGCATTAATATTTTCGCCGATTAGTCAGTCGAGCGGTAGTTTAGTGGGTTCGTCGGATAATCTTCAGCTTGTTGATGATTCTGGTCAAGTAATTGATAGTTATCAGTGGTTCGTCAACTGGTCGTCTCGGGGTGTGGCTTATCGAGAGGCCTGTGTCGAAACCGACGCCGGTTGTTACTACGATCAATCGGGTTTGATGGGAGAGTGGTCTTTTGCTCTGGATGTGGTCTGGCCAATTAATCAAGTTGAGCCCAGGCCGACCGTTGATTGTATCGATGAAATAGAGTGCTCGATAGATGAAGATATTCCAATCGAATCAGAGCCCGAATCGACGCCGGTAGACCTGATAATTAGCGAATTATTACCAAATGCTCTGGGTAGTGATGCTGGACAAGAATTTATTGAAATCTACAACCGTTCCGAACAAATCGCCTCGTTAGAAGGTTACAGTCTCGAAATTGTCGGCACTACGATAAAGCGACATATGCTGCCGGAAGATATGAATATCTTGGCGAATGACTGGCTCGTGATTGGAAATTCAGTACTGTCTTTCAGTTTGCCTAATACGTCAGCCAGTGTTCGGCTAATTGATGGTGATGGCAATATTGTAGCGACAACCGAAGGTTATCACGATCCATCAGATGGATTTGCCTGGCAGGTAAACGAGCTTGGTGAATGGTCCTACAGTTCGCAACCGTCACCTGGTCAAGCTAACGTGTTTAAACTATTGACCCTATCCAATCTGGTTATCGAGACAGATCCAGCGCCTAAACCCTGTCTCGATGGTCAATATCGTCACCCAGAGACTAATCGTTGCCGCAAGATTATCAGTGCCATAAATGCGACCCCGGCAGCCTGTAAGGATGGCTACTATCGCAGCCCCGAGACTGGTCGGTGTCGAAAAATCCCGGTGGTTGATGCACCAAAAGATTGCCCCGCTGGACAGGCGAGAAATCCCGAGACTGGTCGGTGTCGTAAGGTGGCGGTGATGTCAAAGGCTGATAGTCGACCAGGTCAAACGGCGATCGTTCATCAACCTAATCAATGGTACGTTATTGTCGCGGTAGTCGGTACCGCACTCGCCCTAATCGGGTATGGCGCCTGGGAGTTTAGGTCGTCATTAGCTAAGATTAGCGGACGCCTATGGAATCGAGTGAGTCGGCCTCGTTCGTAATCGGTGGGAGTGTATACTAGTGAGAATGAGAATACTAGGTATTGATCCCGGAACGGGCATTCTCGGATTTGGTGTAGTCGATGTCGACAATTCGAGCTATCGACTGATTGATGCTGGTGTGGTGACAACACCAGCCTATACTAATCATGCCGAGAGGTTGGAGGATATTTACGACAGCCTGACAACCATCATTCGCGACTCAAAGCCGGATGTCGTATCAGTAGAGAAACTCTTTTTTAGTCGTAATATAACTACGGCGATGTCGGTTGCTGAAGCTCGTGGGGTGGCTCTCTTGGCGGCTCGCCAGGCAAAGCTACCGATATACGAATACAATCCGATGCAGATAAAACAAACGTTAACTGGTTATGGTAAGGCTGACAAAACGCAGGTTCAAGAAATGGTTAGACTTCAGCTTGGTTTGAAATCGGTACCCAAGCCTGATGACTGTGCTGATGCCTTGGCGGCAGCGATTACGCACTACTTGATGTCTCGAGTTGATGACCGATCGTCCAAACATCCTGACTAGATGTCAAAGCTGTGTCATAATAGATGATATGATCGCGCACGTCTCTGGGGTTGTAGCTGAAAAGTTTGGTCAATCGATTATCGTCGATGTTCATGGCATTGGTTATGAAATTCAAGTAGCTGCCAACGATTACGACTCGTCGATGCTGGACGAAAAAGTTAAGTTTTTTACTTATCATCATATTCGTGAACAGTCGCAAGAGCTGTTCGGCTTTTCGTCACTGACGGCCAAGAAATTATTCGAAATGTTAATTAGCGTTCAAGGAGTTGGTCCAAAAGCAGCTTTGGCTATTTTGAGTCTCGGTGATGCCGAGACGGTTCGCAATGCAATTGCTCTAAGTGATAGTGTTTTTATTGCCAAGGCTAGCGGAGTTGGCAAGAAGACAGCCGATCGTGTCGGTGTTGATCTATCTGACAAGGTCGGCCTTGCCACACGCGTACCGACGGTTCAATCGAACGAACCGACAATCGATACGAAAGATGAGGCCGTCGAGGCATTGATGGCCTTAGGTTACAATCTCAGCGACGCGATGAGCGCTCTCGCATCGGTCTCAGCGGAATTGCCGACTGCTGAGCGCGTTCGCGAAGCCTTGCGGGGAGGTCGGAGCTAATGGCCATCGAACGACTAGTTGATACATCGGCTGACGAAGACGACACTCAAGAACAGTTAATTGAAGTCACGCTGCGGCCAAAAACTTTTCAAGAATACGTTGGCCAAGATCGTTTAAAGACTAATTTGAAATTAGCGATTGATGCCGCCAAGAAGCGTAATGAGGTGCTCGACCACATTTTGCTCTATGGTCCACCTGGTCTCGGCAAAACAACTATGGCTATTGTCATCGCCAACGAAATGAATGCTAACATCCGCATCACCGCTGGTCCAGCTATTGAGAAAGCCGGCGATCTGGCCAGCATTCTGACCAATTTACAGGATGGTGATATTTTGTTTATCGATGAGATACACCGTTTGAGCCGATCGGTCGAAGAGGTGTTGTATTCGGCCATGGAGGACTACAAGTTGGACATTGTGATAGGCAAGGGTCCGGCCGCCCGTAGTGTCCGACTAGATTTACCAAAGTTTACAGTTATTGGCGCGACGACTCGTACCGGAGCTTTGGCAGCACCGCTACGTGATCGATTCGGTCATATTTACCGACTCGAATTTTACCAGCCGGCCGAAATCGGACAAATTATTCATCGGGCCGCCGATATACTAGGTAGTCAAATTCACCCAGAAGCAGCTTCGATGCTGTCGACGCGAGCTCGTTTGACGCCGCGAATCGCCAACCGCTTACTCAAGCGCGTTCGCGATTACGCCGATGTGAACGGTGACGGAATCATTGACGTCCCAACGGCTCAGTCGGCTTTGTCAATGCTCGAAATTGATGAGATCGGATTGGATGCTGGTGATCGTAATCTGTTGCGACGAATGGTCGAACACTACGGCGATAATCCAGTCGGTCTAACAACTTTGGCCGCCTTGACAGGAGATGAAGCTACGACAATTGAAGATTTCTATGAGCCGTACCTGATGCAGATTGGCTTTATAGAACGAACTCCGCGCGGTCGTCGAATAACAATCAAGGCTCGTCGACACCTATCGTCTGAAAATTAGGTATAATAATAGTATGACCAACCAACCGGTTTCACATCAGGGTACATCGCCTCAGGATCAGCCCCAGTTTCAGCAGCAGCCCGTTCCACCACGACCAGTCGCTTATGACCCGGAAGGTAGACCACTATATGCTCATCCGCCGATTGAGACTCAACAGCCAGTACAGCCTCAGGTTCAGCCAGCATTCGCGCCTCAAATTGTTCATGCTGTTAGACCGCTTGAGCCAATTAGGCAAGAAATGAGCGCCGAAGTCAAAGCTCGGCACGATGAGTCGGTCAAGGAATTTCCTGATCTTAACTTGACTGATGGTGAATATGTAATAAGTGCCGTTAAACGACATCCGATTGGGCTAATTATCCCTCTGGGAGCTGGCACATTAATTATCGCCTTGTTGATATCAATTTTAATTACTTATGACTTACTAGCGGAAAGTATCGGCTTGACTGGTGCGATTGCCAGCCCAGTTGTAATGTCGATTCCGATTCTATTGTTGAGCCTGCTGGTTGCTGCGGGAATGTTTGCCGCTTGGTATGTCTATACTAACAACCGCTTCTTCCTAACCAACGAGAGTGTCATCCAGGAAATTCAAACTAGTCTGTTCTCTCGTCATGAGCAAACGGTCAGTCTGGGCAATATCGAGGACGCCAGTTTTCTACAAGAAAATATTGTCCAGCATCTGTTTAACTACGGATCAATTCGCCTCAGTACTGAAGGGGACGAAACGACTTACCGATTCAGTTTCGTCGCCAATCCAAAAGAGCATATTGCGATATTAAACAATGCGGTCGAATCTTTTAAGCTGGGTCGACCAGTCAATGACGATTAATCGCGTCGATTTTGCTTGATAAAGTCGGCTTCGTTTTCCAGGTCGGCTCGAAGTGTATAGCCGAGACATTTATCGCCGTCGCAATCCACCGGTTCATAACGATACTCGCTGGCACTGTCACCAATCATTACGCCATTGGTGTCTTTGAATAAGGCTGGATCAACAGAGGGTAGAGCATCTTCATTCAGTGTACGAGGGTAATGTTTATTCTGAGCGAAATAAACTTCTTCGAGACTGTAATACATGGCGTTGATGGCCGTTTTTCTGGTTTCGTCACGTTGGCCGATTTCCAGGTTATTTTTTTGAGCAAAGAATATAACACTGGCGATTGCTAGAAAGGCGATGACAACTACTAGTTCAATTACAGTAAAGCCGTGCGATGTATGTTTCATAAGTCGATTATAACACGGTGCGACAGTCGAATTTTGGTCGACAGTTTATTCGAAAGCCGGTCAAGTTTATGGCAAATTAATAATCCTCAACGTATAATAAGAAGTGATTAAAGAGAGGGAGTGTAATGGCAGCAAAGAAATCAGAAAAGTCCGTCGCGGCAGCGCCTGTGGCCAACGAGGGTAAGCTCAAGGCTCTTGGTTTAGCTCAAGAGCAAATCAATAAACAGTTTGGCGATGGTGCGATTCGACGCCTCGGTGACACTAAGACTGTCGACGTCGAATTGATTAGTAGTGGAGCATTGAGTCTCGACTTAGCTCTCGGTGGCGGTTATCCAAAGGGTCGTATTGTAGAGATCTACGGTCCAGAATCATCGGGAAAGACCACACTGACACTTCACGCTATCGCCGAAATGCAAAAACAAGGTGGTACAGCTGCCTTTGTTGACGCAGAGCACGCTCTTGATCCGGCGTATGCCCGCAAGCTGGGCGTTGATACCGACAACCTGTTGGTTGCTCAGCCCGACAACGGTGAACAGGCACTCGAGATTGTTGAAACACTGGTTCGCTCGAACGCTGTCGATATGGTGGTGGTGGACTCGGTCGCGGCCCTTGTGCCTCAAGCTGAGATCGAAGGCGAGATGGGCGATAGCCACATGGGACTACAAGCGCGTCTGATGAGCCAAGCGCTTCGAAAATTGACTGGTATTATCAACAAGAGTCATACGATTGTTGTCTTTATTAACCAAATCCGTATGAAGATCGGTGTTATGTTCGGTAATCCAGAGACTACCACCGGTGGAAATGCTTTGAAGTTCTACGCTTCGGTGCGACTCGATATTCGCCGTACTGGTCAGATTAAATCAGGTGAGGAAATCATCGGCAACCGAACTAAAGTTAAGGTCGTGAAGAACAAAATCGCTCCGCCTTTCCGGACTGCTGAATTCGATATCATGTACAACGAGGGTATCTCAAAGACTGGTGACGTGCTTGATTTGGCTGTCCAGCACGGAGTTGTTGGCAAGAGCGGAGCCTGGTTTGACTATAATGATGCTAAAATCGGCCAAGGCCGTGAAGCTAGCAAGCAATACCTGGCCGATCACCCAGAAATCTTAGCCGAAATCGACAAAAAAGTTCGATCAAAGGTAGCCGTCGTCGATCAGCCGCCAGTCAAAGAGACCGCCGACGAAACCAAGAAATAGCTCTTGATGAAAATCAGCTCAATCTCGGTTCAGGCTCGCGACAAGAATCGAGTTAACATTCGCGTCGACGGATCGTATAAATTCAGTTTGTCGTTGAATCAATTAGCTGAACTGAGATTGAAAACTGGTCAAGAAATCAGCGCCACCGAACTGGATCTACTCCAGAATGAGAGTCAGTTCGGAAAATTATATGCCCGAGCGATGGAATACTGTTTTGCGCGTCCGCGGAGTCAGTTTGAGGTCAGGCAATACTTACGACGTAAAACAATGCCGAGACGTGGCAAGACAGGTGAATTAGTCCCCGGCGTTAGTCAGGAGCTCGTCGACAGAGTTTTCGACAAACTAATCGAACGACGATACGTAGATGACAGCAAGTTTGTCGACTACTGGCTCGAAAACCGTCGTCTCAAGAAAGGCGCCAGTCAACGATTGTTGCGTTCGGAACTGATGGCCAAAGGGGTCTCGACATCTTTGATTAGTGAAAAACTTCAACAAACCGATCGATCGGATGTTGACGAAATCACCAAGATTATCGCTCGAAAATCTCGACGCTACGACAGTGAAGACAAGTTGATTGCTTACTTGGCACGCCAAGGGTTTTCTTACGACGTAATTAAAGAAGCACTTCGTTCTGACACCGATCTGACAAGTTAAGCATCAATCGATTCTGGCTGAGGTGATGGACTACGAAAAGGGTTGGCGTAGTTGCGGACTTGAGATTCGCGAACTGGTTGAGCGGCGGCCTTTTTGGCGGTTGTCTTGACGATAATTTCGGTGTCGGTAACTTCTAATATTTGTGAACGATGAATCAATAGGCCGCTATCGCTCAGCGACTGGAGAAAACCTCGACTCAAGCTAATCTGTTGAATAACAAAGCCATCAGTTTCGATGGTGTAATCGATTACCTTCCCGAGTCGACGTTTGGTCTCGTCAAAAACTGGGAGGCCGATCAGATTAAAATTGATATCGATTATTTTCTGTAAATTAATGACATCATCAGTTCCAACTAGTTCGTCGGCACTATCGACAATCATGCCAATCGGCGAAATCTCACGAATTTCTTGGAGACGCAAGTAGGCGGGCGCTTGAGTTAGAGTCGGCCCGGCAACTTCATAGGCGGCAATCGTTAAGTTGCGGGGATCAATAATCGCTCGAGCGATATCGGCAATTTTGGTGCCAGTCTGTAGGCTCAAGACGGGTGTTTGGATGAATTTAGATCCATGCACAAGCATAATACTAGTATAGCTCACTACTCTCCGAATGGGTTACTTCTGGTGGCAGTGCTAGTCGGGGCCGGATACGGCCCATCGCTGGTGTGTAGCGCGTCGATTCGCTGAAGGGTCGTCTCATCGATTGAGCCGGCCTGAATTGGTGAGGTGTAGTCGTCAGCCAAAGTAGCGTCATTCAGTATATTACTAAGCATCAGGACCGCGACGGTCAGTAATATAAGTACAACCAGCACGAAGATAGTTAGGTGATAACGACGAATTATTGTTCGAAAGCTTGATCTGATTCGGGTACTATTGATGGTGGCCATATTACTTCACGTATACCTTTAACGTTAGTTTTTCGACATTCACTTGACTGGCATTTGAGTTGGCCGAGCGGGCGATGGTTAATTCACTAATTTCCATTTTTGGTAGACTCGTCTCAACTAGTTCAATAAATCGCAATAGTTGACTGTAGTCGACTGGATTGGCTAACGAAATTGAGAAGCTACGGGTTTCAGTCTCACCGGCTTGGTTGGCGAAATCGGTCGTCTGGAGGCCAATACCAGCTGCGGTGGCGTAACGCCGGAGGTCGTTGACGACTTGAGTCTGGTAACCGTTGGCAGGAGCAAACATACGGTCGGCCTTGTCGACGCTGGCCTTCGTTTGGTTGAGCTTGAGCTCAAGATCTTTGAGATTTTCAACCTTGCTACTACTGGCGGTGACGTCCTTGGTAGTCTGAGTGACTTCGACAGCATAATCTTTCACCGCGCGAAGTCCTAGGTAGTATGCACCAATTAAGGCGAGTAGCACTACAAAGAAGATGCTAACGAGAATTTTGCGCATCGATGAAGCTTGAAAGCCAGTGTTCTTTTTCATCGTCCGATACTCCGGTTAAGCGATAAGGTTAATGTAGCTGAGGACGGGTAGCCGTCAACGCCACCGGTTTCGCTGATCGAATCGATATTGACACCGGTAAATTGAGCCGAGTTGGCAAAAGCCTCGCGCACGCTAGTGGCGATTTGATTATTACGAGCGAAGATCTTTAAAGTCAAACTTCCGGCGTTGAATGAGCTGTCTTTGAGTTCAATTCGCTCGACAATAGCCCCAGTTGGCATGGTTGCCCCGATCGCTCGTAGTGTTTTGGCGTATGAGTTCTGCCGATCGAGAATTTGCTTGGAGGACACGAGATTGGATGAAAGGTTGGTGATCTCTTGTTCGGTCGCTTGATAGACGGCCGCCTTGTCGCTGTTCACTTCAATTAGACTTTCGGCGCTAGTTTTTGTTTGAGTCAACAGCCAGTAGGCTCCAGCGATAACTACTACTACAAAGGCCGCCGCTAGGAGCAGTACGAAGATATATCTGACAAGAAAGGTGTTAGCCCGCGCGGCGCGAAGCTGGTGCTTGTACTCGGTCGGCAATAGATTTATCATTTCCAGATTGCTCCCGGGTTAATGCTGGCTACACCGGCGACTGTAATATACCGAGGCTTGAACTGTTTCGGCGGCTCCTGAATATGAGCAAAATCTAGTTTTTGCCAAGGGCTAGCAACACGAGCGGCAATGAATAGGCCGTTAGTAAAGTACTCACCAATTCCAGGGAGATTGCTACCACTGCCGACGATCAGTAACTGTTCAAGCTTTCTTTCGCTATTTACTCGCTCGTTGTAGTAGCGCATCACTTTTTTGACTTCGGAAAGTATTCTCTCGAGGCTCGGTTCGAGGGCTGAAGTCAATTTCTGTTGCCGCGGCCCAGCATTGAGTCCACTTAGAACCTTGAGCTGATGGGCGTTTTCGAGGGAGACGTGAAGCTTTTTGGCGATATCGAGGGTGAAAGTATTTCCACCGACTGGCAGACCGCCGGTGACACGAACTGTTCCCTGGTCGAGAATGGCGATGTCGGTATTAGCTGGGCCAATGTCGACAACTACCGATGGCAAGTTACCACGTTCGGTGGCGGTCAGAATTCGACCGACTGACGATATGCCGGGCTCGACTAGTACTGGTTCGAGACCAGCATTGCGAACGCTGGTGATTAGGTTGTCGATGACGACCTTTGGAATGGCGCTGATAAGAACCATGATTTCTTTCTTGTGTCGTTCGATAATCTGATAATCGATGTATAGATTGTCGATCGGAATTGGAATGTACTGTTCGGCTTCGAGTTCGACAGCCTCTTTGAGTCGTTTTTCGACGCTAGTTGGCAGAATAAAAGTTCGAGAAAAACTTCGAGCGGTGGGTGCAGCAATAGCGACCTGTTTAGAGTGGATAGTTCCAATGATTTTTTCGGACATCAACAGCTTGATATTGTCTGTCAGGTACGACTTGCCGGCGACTTCCAAAGCCTCTTTAACTCGGACGGGTTCGAGGTCAATTGACCCATAACCGGCGACGGTTAGGCGCTTTGAATCTATCGCCATAGCCCTTATTCCACTATGGGTGATGTCGAGTCCGAAAAGTGGCTTGTCTTTATGAAATAGTTTTGTCATGATGCCCACGAATAATACTAAGAATCAGTATAGCATGAGCATTAATGTGATGCGAGGTTAGCCCTTAATGTTTTGTGACAGAGAGGCGATTGGCGTCATGACACTGGCGGCAATCAGTCCAACCATACTACCCATGATGACGATCATAACTGGTTCAATGATTGAGCTGACGCCTTCGATAGCCAGGTCGACTTCCTCCTCGTAGAATTCGGCGACTTTGACTAGAACAGTGTCGGTTTGACCAGTCTCTTCACCGACGGCCAGCATTTGGGCGACAATTGCCGGGAAGAGCGGATCGCGTTCGATAGCTTCGGAGAGGGGTTTTCCGTTTTTGACTTCGAAAGCGGCTTGCTTGATGGAGTCTTCGTAAAGGGTGTTGCCGACAGCTCGTGAAGTCACAACCAGTGCTTCCAATACAGCGACACCGGCGCTCATCAGGGCCGAGAAGGTACGGGCGAAACGAGCGACAGCGATTTTAGTGGTGACGGTTTTGATGCCGGGTAGCTTTAGCAGGATAGTGTCGAAAATACGTTTGCCGCGGGGAGTTCTGACGAATCGATAGAGCAAATAAACGGCACCGAACATAACCGGTAAAATGATGTACCAGTAGCCGGTAATAAAGTCGCTGATGCCAAGCATAATCCGAGTGATGAGGGGTAGTTGAGCGTCCGGCCCACCGAGGTCGACTAAAATCTTACCAATTTGCGGAATGACGAACAGCATCAGGCCAAAGAAGGCTAAGACCGTAATGACAACCAGAACAATTGGATAAGTCATGGCGCTCTTGATGCGTTTTCGCATAGCGGCGCTTTTTTCCTGTTGGTGAGCCAGACGTTTCAGGATGTCATCTAAAATACCAGCCGCCTCGCCGGCTCGCACCATATTGACGTAGGTGTCGTTGAAAGTATCGGGATATTTATGGAGAGCATCGGCCAGGCTGGTGCCGGCTTCGATGTCTTTGATGACTTCACTTAGGACTCGACGCAATACCTGACTCTCGGCATGCTCCTGGAGCGATGTCAGAGCGCGTAGGAGTGGAACGCCGGCTGAAATCATAGCGGATAGTTGACGAGTGAAGATGACGAGATGATCGGCTTTGATTTTGTTGTTCTGAAAGAGCGTGATATCGCCATTACGCTGCTTTTTAGCCTTGGTTTCTTGGATGCTAATAGGGCGGAGTTGTTGCTTTTGTAGGGCGGCGATAACTGAGGCACGATCAACTAATTCGGTGGTGCCGTGGATGACATTTTTTTGCTCGTCGATGGCGATATAAGCGAATAAAGGCATGGCTTATTCTCGACTCACTCGTAGGATTTCTTCGATGCTGGTTTCGCCGCGCAGGGCTTTTATGAGTCCGTCAATCTGCATTGATACCATTCCTTCGCGAACGGCTTGTTGTTGAATTTGGGCGCTGGTAGCGTGAGTCATGATGAGCTTTTGAATTTCGGGTGAATTAGCCAGAACCTCATAGATACCAATTCGGCCGCGATAGCCTTCGTGAGCATCTTCTTCGTTATAGTCCTTGTTAGCTCGCCATAAAGTTTTTATGCCCGTTGGATCGGTACTGAGCGGGCTGTCGCCGCCGAGGCCTTCGGAGGCAGCTTGTTTTTC
>DAICYC010000001.1:0-33149 GCA_027311865.1 Candidatus Saccharimonadota bacterium | reverse complement strand
GAATAGCCGCATAATTTCAGCCTTTTCTTCCTCGGATGGCGTGTAACTCTGACGCGATTCTCGATGAAGCCGTCGGACCAGACGTTGACCAACGACCGATCGAATGGTGCTGGCAATCAAGAATGGCTCAATGCCCATATCGAGCAAACGGGGCAGAGAGGTGGCAGCATTATTGGTGTGGAGGGTACTGAAGACCATGTGTCCGGTTAGCGCGGCTTGGATACCAAGGTTGGCGGTTTCAGCGTCACGAATCTCACCGACCATGATGATATTAGGATCTTGACGGAGTAGAGCCCTAAGACCGCTGGCGAAGGTCATACCAGCTTTGGGGTTGGTCTGAGTCTGGTTGACGCCAAGAATCTTATATTCAACCGGGTCTTCGATTGTAGAAATGTTGACATCAGGCTTGTTGAGCATGGTTAGAATACTAAAGAGGCTGGTTGACTTTCCGGAGCCGGTTGGTCCAGTCATCAGAACGATGCCATTAGGTTCGGTCATGGTTGATTTTAGGTCGACTAAGGCGCGGCCCCAATAGCCGAGGTCTTCGAGAGTAATGGCTTGGTTGGATTCGTCGAGAATACGCATAACGATCTTTTCGCCGTCGGTAATTGGTAGGGTGCTAACACGCAGGGCATATTGCCGGCCGGCTACACGGATCTTGAAACGACCGTCCTGTGGGACGCGACGTTCGTCGATTTTAAGATTGGCGAGAATTTTGATACGACTGACGAGGGCGTCTTGAACATTTTGAGGCAAACGATTGACTTCTTTTAGGACACCGTCGACGCGGTAACGAATCTGGACGTAACCTTCACGGGGTTCAATGTGAACGTCACTGGCGAAGGATCGAATGGCGTATTCCAGCAACAAGTTAACGGTTTGGGCAATTGGTGAATTCTCGTCAATCTCACCTTCGGAGATGGCCTTGGAGGCGGCGCCTTGTCCTTGCTCGCGCTGAGTCTCGATAACTTCGTTTAGCTCTTTGTTGACATCGCCGCGGTATAGTTCCAGGACCGACAGGATGTTGTCTTTGGTGGCAATGTAAATTTTGGAATCGACGCCGAGCTCTTTCTGGATAAAGTTAATCGCCTGAACGTCGTCCGGATCTTCCATGGCGATGTGGCGGATGTTGTCTTTGTCAGACTTGAAAACGACGGCATTGTACTGACGAGCCACCCGTTCGGGCAGAAGCTCGAGAGTGTCGAGGGATATTTGATTTGGCGTCAGTTCGACGAACGGAACGCCAGATATTGCCGAGAAAGCTTCAACCAGCTGCTTCTCAGTGGCAACGCGTTCTTCAACGACTATCTCACGGAGAGGTCGTTTGACGCGTTCGGCCTGTTCGAGTAGCGTCTTTAACTGATCGGCAGAGGCCAACTGCTGCTGCTCGAGTATGGTCTTTGTTGTGTCGTCCGATATGCGCATAATGCTTACGCTCCATTGTAGCCTAGCCGCTTTAAAATCACCAGATGTTATAATGTCACCGTAGTGAATAAGATTATTTTGAATGAGCAAGCAATGCGCGGCTTTGGTGAACAAGTCGGACGACTTTTAGTTGGCCACGAAACGATCGAACTATCGGGCGATGTCGGGGCTGGCAAGACGACCTTTGTCAAAGGTTTGGCGCAAGGCTTAGATATTACCGATGAGATTCAGAGCCCAAGTTTCACAATTAGCCGAGTCTACGAAGGTCGAGATGACATCGTCTTGGCGCACTATGATTTTTACAGATTAGGTGAGGCTGGCGTGTTGAGCGAAGATATCCAAGAAGCCATGGCTGATCGACATACTGTTACAGTTATCGAGTGGGCCGATATCGTAGCGGACAATCTACCGGCTGATCGTTTGCGAATTAGATTTACAGTTATCAGTGAAAATGAACGGGCGCTCGATATTGACGGCGCACCGGAAATTACAAAGGAATTATCATGCTAGTGGCACTCGACACCTCAACCCCTGTTTGCCGTTTACGGCTATACGTCGATGGACAGTGGGAAAGCTTTGATTGGGAAGCCGGACGAACCCTGGCGGCGAATCTACACAAACATCTCATCGAAGCCCTCCAGGACGTCGGTATGGATGGCCTAGAATCAATTCACGGTCTGATTGTTATGCGTGGGCCGGGTAGTTATACCGGACTACGTATCGGCCTAACGGTGGCCAACACGCTAGCTGAAAGCTTAGCGGTGCCAATTGTTGGCGTCGACGATAGCGACGACTGGCTCGAGGTGGGGCTGAATCGACTAGAGGCCTCAGAAAATGACCGGGTCGTCATGCCGGAGTATGGCGGACAAGCGCATATTACCCAGCCACGCAAATAGCCTTGCGTGAATGATGTAAACAGGGCTACAATAATAAAGTCTGTTATACAAGACGTTTGAATATTTTTTGATGTATTTCGGTTGTGTCTGTGATCAATCTTTTTTGCTAAGACGTACACTTAGCCAGATGCGACCGAGGAAGGAAACAATATGGTTGAAGCAATTATCGCCGCAATTATCGGTGTTTTAGCTGGTGCCGGCGGGGCGGTGACTTACACGAGAGCAAAGGTGACCGGTGGTAAGCACCGAGCCGATCAATTAATCGCCGACGCCAAAACAAAGGCTAGCGACATCGTTCTCAAAGCCAAAGACGAGGCCGTTCGCTTGGCCGATGAAGCCAAGAGAGAAGAGTCGGATCGACGTAAGCAGTGGGACAAGACCGAGAGTCGCTTGGCTGAACGAGAGACTAGTTTAGATCGCAAGCTCGATGAGCTCGATAAGCGAGCCGAGAAGCTTCGTGCGCAAGAGGATGAAGTTGAAGACTTGAAGAATGAAATTCGTGAAATCCGAACGCGTCAACAGGAGAAGTTAGAAAAAATTGCTGGCCTCAAAAAAGCCGAGGCGGCTCAGAAGTTAATGGATATGACGGAGCGTGATATCAAGCAGGATTTGCTTGGTCTGGTCAGTAAGCTTCAAAATGATGCCGAAGAAACAGCCGAAGAAAAGGCGCAGATGATCCTCGTCACCGCCATGGAACGAATGAGCAGCGAGGTGACGGCCGAACGAACCGTGACAGCTCTGAAGCTGACAGATGATGAAATGAAGGGCCGAATTATTGGTAAAGAAGGCCGCAACATTCAGGCGCTACAGCGGGCTACTGGTGTCGATATCATGGTAGATGATACGCCAGGTATGGTTATTCTCTCGAGCTTCGATCCGATGCGTCGACAGGTGGCTCGTTTGTCGTTAGAAATGCTCATGAAAGACGGCCGTATCCATCCGGGCCGAATTGAAGAAGTGGTCGCCAAGGCCCAAAAAGAAATCGAAAAAGAAGTCGTTCGTACCGGTGAAGATGCGGCCCGAGAGGTTGGTGTCGTCGGTATTCCTAAAGAAATGCTTCATTTGCTTGGTGAGCTGAAATTCCGAACCAGCTTTGGTCAAAATGTTCTGATGCACAGCACGGAAATGGCCCATATGGCCGGCTTGATTGCGGAAGAGATTGGAGCTGATGTGCGAATCACCAAGATTGCGACACTGCTCCACGACATCGGCAAGGCTGTTACCCATAAGGTTGAAGGTAAGCACCATCATATCGGTGCCGAGTTGGCTCGAAAGTACGGCTTGAGTGACGAAATCGTTCACGCTATCGAAGCTCATCACGATGACATCGAAGCGACCACACCAGAAGCAATCATCGTTCGTATCTGTGACGCCTTGTCGGCGGCCCGTCCGGGCGCGCGCAACATCAGCGCCGAGAACTTTGCTGAACGGATGCGTGACCTCGAAAACGTGGCCAATAGCTTCCCGGGCATCGAAAAGTCCTTTGCTATCAGCGCTGGACGTGAAGTCCGTGTTATCGTCCGACCGGAAAGCATCGATGACCTTTCGGCGATTAAGCTAGCTCGCGACATCGCCAACAAAATCGAAAGCACGATGCAATACCCTGGTACTATCAAGGTCAATGTGATCCGAGAGACTCGGGCGATTGAGTATGCGAAGTAGAAATAAATAATTTCACGCAAGAAAAAAGGACACGTATTGTGTCCTTTTTTCTATGGTCGGGGTGAAAGGATTCGAACCTTCGACCTCACGGTCCCAAACCGCGCGCGCTAGCCAACTGCGCCACACCCCGATGTGTGTGTCCGAAGGTGATTATACACCGTATCGGACAGTTTTTCTAGAGGTTTGTCGCCGTGGTATTATGGTGATAATTATGAAACAGCTATTTGATAATGTCACAACTTTTTTGCGCACCCGAACAACATATGAATGGGTACTGGTCGGTTTACTTCTCGGGGTTTATGTTAGCTTGTCGCTATGGAACCTCACCAAGGGGGCGATTTGGTTCGATGAGGCGTTTAGCGCTTATATTATTCAGTTTAACGCCTACGACATTGCTCGCTATACAGCGGCCGACGTCCATCCGCCACTGTATTACTGGGTGTTAAAAGTCTGGTCGACGATTTTTGGTTACACCGAGGTTGGGTTGCGATCACTTAGTATTGTGTTCGGTGTGGTGGCGGCTGGTTTCGGCTACGCTTGGATGCGACGTCAGTTCGGTAAGCAGGTGGCAATTATTTCATTGGCGATATTAGTGCTATCACCGCTATTCATTCGCTATAGTCAAGAAGCTCGGATGTACACGATGTCGGCGGCGATTGCGATGGCGGCGACTTATGTTATGACAATCGCTTTAGACAGCAAGCGACGACGCGATTGGATTATTTACGGTGTCTTGGTGGCCGCCGGTATGTTGACGCATTATTTTATGGCCCTCGTCTGGATTGCGCATTGGGTATGGCGAGTGGTGGTGATTCGTCAGAAAGGAGCCACCGGCAAGGTCTTACTAAAGCGTTTCTTTGATAAAGATTGGCTGATAGCGTATGGCTTGGCGATCGGTTTGTTTCTGCCATGGTTGCCGTCTATGGTTTATCAACTGGTGGTTATCCAGTCGGGTGGATTCTGGATCAGTCCAGTAGGTGTCGATTCGGTCGGCAGTTATTTCGGAACGCTCGTTTATTTCCTTCAGAGTAATCAGGTTGTCGGCTGGCAGTCGGCCGGTCTAATATTGATGGCGATTGTAGTGGGTGTTTCGGCGGTGGTGACTTATCGTCGGCTGCGAGTCGCTGAACGTCGGTCGTATTGGTTGCTGCTATGCCTAGCGGCAGTACCGCCACTGGTGCTGTACGCAGCTTCACTACCACCGCTCCAGTCATCGTTTGTCGAACGCTATTTGTTGCCGGCGGCGGTCGCTTCGGCTCTGTTTGTTGGTTTGGTTCTAGTGGTCGGACTGCGGCGAAGTAGTATTTGGGCTAAGCTAACGGTCGCGGCCATTGTCTTGGCGATGCTAATGAGCGGCTTATCGACAATGTATTTTTACGGTAACTACAACAAGAACTCTCGAACCGATATTCAGACTCGTAACGTGGTTATGATGGTCCGGGAGCGAAGTGAACCGGGCACGCCGATTATAACTAATACACCTTGGGTGTTTTATGAGGCGGCTTTTTATAATAGCGAAGACTATCCAATCTACTTCCTCGACAAGTCGACCAAGTACGAATTTGGCTCACTGTTGATGCTACAAGAAGACGATCGCTTTAAAATTAAAGATTTAGATAAGTTCCTGCTTGAACATCCGACTGTCTGGTACATCGGTCACGCTTCAGCTGAACTAGAAGCCCCGCGGGATAGCCTCGAAACGATTGATCGAGTGGAGGCTGTTAGCCCAGTTGACGGTAAGAGCCTATACAAAGGTATCAAGCTCCAAACCGCTAGCGCGGAATAACACGATTGATTCGAGGGATTTTTAGCAAACTCCAGACAATCAAGACGGCGGCGGCACCCAGGGCGCTATTGATAAAGATGTTGCTACCGCTCGCAGTAAGTGAGCTGATAGTAATTAGGGCCATCCCGTGAAGTATATAGGCGGTGAGAGAACTGCGTCCGATGGGCTCGATTAACCAAGCCAGCCAGCGGGCAATAAAATGACGGGCCTTGATAAAGATTAACAGGAGGCCGCTGAACCACAAGAAGGCCATACCGGCTCGAGCTAAGCTGATGGTGTCTTTTTCGAATAACGGATTCAGAGCACTAGCTAGGCTGGAGATTGTTGACTGATGGAAGGTGGCTAAGACCGACAAAACAATAGTCACCAGAGACAGCCCGATGACCGACCAAGATAAGCTCGCCCGAATCGTTGATGTGGTTCGACGCCACCAATTAATTATTTCGTCGAGATGATAGCCGACCATGCTCGGAATAAAGAACAAGAATTGCCATTGCAGCAGTTCATTTTGAGTTGCCCAGCCGATCATGAGTAGACTGGTGCTGATTGACATTAACATTCCGGCTTGTGACCGACGTAGTAGCCACACGGCAATTGGCGCGAAGGCCAAAAAGACGGCGTACAGCTTGAGGAAGTATACCCAAACGTAGGTGAAGTCTAGTATCACCGCTCGACCGATTAACGATGACCAGTCACCACGACTAACCGGCATCCCAGGGGCGCCACCAATCAGAGGTAAGTACCAAATCAGCGTAGTATAAACAATCGTGCCTAGAACGGCCCAGATATAGAGAGTTAGGGCACGCTTGAGTAGAGATTTGGTGACGAGGTTCATTGGATCGAAGCGTTTCTTATAGCCGCGAATATAGCCTACCAATAACCCCGAAATGATGATAAAACCTTCGGCGGCGGTGACCCACAGCCAGGCTTTACCTGATATGGTGCTCCAGATGCTTGGCCAGCGCGACAAGTGGTCGACGATAATTACGATAATAAAATAGCCGCGAAGCCAATCGAGGACGGCGAAACGTTCTGAATTTGAAGTTTTTTCTGACATTGACAATCATTATAGCGCGTCTGGAATATAATGAAGACATATGGCGCGATATGTTGTGGCGGTTAGCGGAGGTGTCGATTCGGTCGTTTTGCTCGATATGATGGTACAAGTCGGTGATAATGATATTGTCGTGGCTCATGTTGATCACGGGATTCGAGCCGATTCGGCCGCCGACGAGCGTTTTGTTGCAGCGCTGGCTCACCGCTACGGTTTGATCTATGAGTCGTGCCGCTATGAGCTCGGCCCGAAGGCTAGCGAAGAAGCGGCTCGTAAGGTTCGCTATCGATTTCTTCGACAGGTCGCTAAAAAGTACGATGCTCGAATTGTCACCGCTCATCATCGAGATGATGTGATAGCGACGATGGCCATAAACATAAGTCGCGGGACTGGTTGGCGTGGCTTGGCGACGCACGGTAGTGATGTAGCGCGACCGCTACTAGCGTTATCCAAAGAACAGCTGTATCGCTATGCGCTTCATCATCAGCTTGAGTGGTCAGAAGATTCGACTAACCGGGATCATCGCTACTTGCGTAATCGACTGCGAGCAGGAGTGCTTGACTTGTCCGAGTCGAATGTGGCGCAACTTGCGCAACTTCGCCTAAGACAAATAGAGATCAAAGCGGCTATTGATCGCGAACTGTCTGACTACCAATCTGGACCAGGCGAGTATCGTCGGCATTCGTTTATTATGATGCCTCAACCAGTCGCAGTAGAGGTGATTCGTCACCTGACTCAAGCCAAATTAACTCGCCCGCAGATGGAGCGATTGTTGCTGGCAATAAAAACCGCTCGACCAGGTTCTCAGCTCGAGCTCGGCGGCCAGATTCGGATATCTATCAGTACTCGTAATTTTTCCCTGTCACTGTTAAAATAACATAGATAGACATTTATTTCTGATCTCCTGAAAGGACACATACTTTATGGTGAAGAAGGCTCCGCTGCCACCGAAGAAAACGAATAATTTTGTGCGCTTGTCGCTTTTTTGGGCATTGCTGGTGTTTGGTTTGTTGGCTGTCTACGCCTTGACTACACCAAACGAACAACTGACCAATGTTCCACTTTCGAGTGTGATTGATCGCGCTAATAAGGGTGAGATTACCAAAATTGAGCTTCAAGGCAACGAACTCAAGGTGACGCCAGAGGGGAGCGATGTTGCGACCGAGCGTTCAACAAAGGATCCGTCAGCTAGCCTCCAGGAGCAGGGCCTCGAGCCGGATGCCGATGTCGAGCTACAGATTTCGACACCATCAAATACTAGTGAGGTATTGTGGAACTTGGCGATCATTGTGATACCGGTGATCTTAATTGCGGCCTTTTTCATGTATATGATGCGTCAAGCCCAAGGTCAGAATAACCAAGCGATGGGCTTTGGTAAGTCAAAAGCTAAATTGTACGGTGAAGATAAGACTAAAGTTGTCTTTGCTGATATCGCCGGAAATGATTCGGCAAAACAGGATCTTGAAGAAGTCGTCGATTTTTTAAAAAATCCCAAGAAATATGAGGGGCTCGGTGCCAAGATTCCAAAGGGCGTACTGCTAGTTGGTAGTCCAGGTACTGGTAAGACGATGCTTGCTCGAGCTGTCGCCGGTGAAGCCAACGTACCGTTCTTTAGCATCAGCGGCTCAGAATTCGTTGAGATGTTCGTCGGCGTGGGCGCTTCGCGCGTCCGCGACCTTTTCGATCAGGCCAAGAAGAGTGCGCCCTGCATTATCTTTATCGATGAAATCGATGCCGTCGGTCGACGTCGCGGAAGCGGCATGGGCGGCGGTCATGACGAACGAGAACAGACGCTCAACCAGATTCTTGTCGAAATGGACGGTTTCGAAACTGGCACGAATGTCATCGTGCTAGCGGCAACTAACCGCGCCGATGTACTCGATCCAGCTCTCCTTCGTCCCGGTCGCTTTGACCGTCGAACTAACATCATGTTGCCGGAGCGTAAAGACCGGGAAGCCATTTTGAAAGTTCACTTCAAGAATAAGCCAGTCGACGAGTCAGTTAATCTCGACAAGCTGGCCGCCAAGACAGCCGGTTCATCGGGTGCTGACCTGGCCAACATCGCCAACGAGGCCGCTATCGTGGCAGCTCGACGCGACGCCAAAAAAATTAGCAACGCTGATATCACCGAAGCCTTTGAGAAGGTCGCAATCGGCCCAGAGCGCAAGAGCAAGGTCATGAGCCAAAAGGACAAGGAGCTGACAGCATATCACGAGGCGGGTCACGCGCTTGTTGGACATGTTTTGCCTGATAGCGACCCAGTTCATAAGGTCACAATTATTCCGCGCGGTGGTACAGGTGGCGTTACTTGGTTCTTGCCGCCAGAGGATACTTCTTACACGAATGTTTATGAATTCAAAGACATTCTGGCTCGAGCCCTAGGTGGCCGAATCGCCGAGAAGTTGGTTAACGGTGACGATGGTATCACGACGGGTGCTGGTTCAGACTTGCGTAAAGCTACTGAAATCGCCCGTGATATGGTAATCGAACAAGGTATGGGCACCAAGTTACGCGACCAGGTTTTCCACGAAGACAATGGCGGTATGGTTTTCGATAAGATTACTCACGAACGGCCATACAGTAATGAAACGGCACGGGCAATTGACGAAGAGGTCTCAACCTTGATTAAAGAGGCGGCCCATCGAGCGGAGATTGTTCTCAAGAACAACATGACTAGTCTCCAAAAATTGGCCGATGCACTGCTCGAACAAGAAACTATTGAGGAAGACGGTGTTGTCGAACTTCTCAAAGACGCCAAATTACCGAAAGAAGCTAAACTACACGCTTAATTAGACAAGTCGATCCATATGCAGTATTTCCGAAAGACCATCTCACGCTTGAATAAGCGATTATCGCTGAAATTAGCCGCGTCACTGCTAGCCGGATCGACCCTGATTGCCAGTCTGCTGGGCTTTCTGCGTGACCGTATCTTTAATACGTTGTACTACACGACCTATCCGACGGGGGCCGATGCCTATACGGTGGCTTTTGCGGTGCCGGACTTTATGTTCGTCATCCTGGTATCGGGTGCGCTAAGTGTCAGCTTTATACCGGTTTTTAATCAGCGATTGAATTCCGGTAACAAGCGGTCAGCTTGGGAGCTGTCGACCAGCATTTTGAATTTGATGGCGTTAGCGACTTTGGCTGCTAGTATTCTGATGATTATCTTTGCCGAGCCATTGGTGCGCTATGTGGTTGGACCTGGTCTGGATGAGTCGAGTCGAGCCCTGGCGTCAAGTATGATGCGTGTTATGGCTGTCAGTCCGTTCTTGTTCGCGGTTGCCACGGTTCTCACTAGTATGCAGCAGGCGGTGGGACGATTCGCGTTCTTTGCGCTAGCACCGGCTGTTTATAACATCGGAATTCTGATCGGTTTGATGTACTTTACCGATGGTATTACTCTGTTTGGTCAAGTGATTTTCGAAGGTGGCATCATGGGTGTGGCACTCGGTGTCGTGTTGGGGGCGATGCTCCAGCTGATTGTGAGCTCCTTGGGCTTGATTGGTATGGGCTTTGATTATCAATTCAAAATCTTCTGGAAAAACAAAGGTTTTCGGCGAGTGCTTAGGTTGTTACCGCCCCGATCGCTTGACCAGGGAATCGACTACATTAATAGCATCGTCGAAATCAACCTGGCGTCACGAATGGTGGCGAGCAGTGTGCGAGCCTATCAGCAGGCTACAACCCTGGCGTATATGCCGATAAATTTGATTGGTGTGGCGATTAGCACAGCGGCTTATCCGAAAATGACCGAACGTCTCGTCGAGGGACGACCTGATTTGTTCAAGGCAGAACTAATATCGGTACTGAGGGTGATAATTTGGCTGGCGTTACCGGTCGCGGTTCTGTTCTTCTTTGCTCGAGGTTATGTCGTAAACTTTATCGTCAACGGTGGTGATCCGTATATGGCTAGTATCCTGGGTGTTTTGGCGATCGGGATAGTCTTTCGATCGATTTACTTTATTTCAGCACGAAGCTTCTACGCACAACAAGACACTCGAACGCCGATGTATATTTCGTTTTTTACGATTGGCGCGAACATTGTTCTAGCCGTATGGTTGTCGATGGGCTTAGACATGGGTGTCGAAGGGTTGGCTTGGGCGGTGGTGATAACCTCGATTCTCGAAGTTACGATTTTGTTCTATCTGATGTCGAAGCGAATCCAGAATCTCTTTGATGCTGAATTCCTTCACGCTGTTGGCCGAATGGCTATATCGGCGTTCGTGGCGGGGATTATTACTTACTTGATGGTTCTGATGGTGCCACTTGAGGCTGACGACAATAGCATCTGGATTACTTTCCCTAAATTTGCGCTGATTTCGGCGGTTAGCTTCGCGGCTTATTTTGCCTTCAGTTACCTAATGAGGCTATCGGAAACCAAGCCAATTGTCGGCCGATTCAAGCAAATTTATTATCTAGTTAGGAAAATGATTGCCCGGCATGTCAGTTAATATGATTAGAAATTTCTGTATTATCGCGCATATCGATCACGGTAAGTCGACTTTGGCTGATCGGATGATGGAAATAACCAGCACGGTCCAACAACGGGATATGAAATCCCAGTTGCTCGACAGTATGGAGTTGGAGCGAGAAAAAGGCATCACTATCAAACTCACACCAGTTCGCATGAATTTTCGAGGTCATGAACTGAATCTGATTGATACGCCGGGGCATGTCGACTTTAGCTACGAGGTATCGCGAAGTTTGCAGGCCTGTGAGGGCGCGATCTTAGTGGTTGATGCCAGTCAAGGTATTCAGGCGCAGACCCTAGCTAACGTTTACCTGGCAATGGCGGCTGATTTAACAATCATTCCAGTACTGAACAAGATCGACTTGCCCGCCGCCGACGTGCCGCGAGTCAGTGCTGAAATTATCAACCTGCTCGGTTGTGATGAATCGGACATTATTAAAATTAGCGCCAAAACCGGTGAGGGGGTGGAGTCAGTTCTCGATGCGGTCGTGGATCGAATCCCTGGACCAGTTGTGGCTGACGAAAATGTTACTAAGGCCCTGATTTTTGATAGCTATTACGATGATTATCGTGGCGTGGTGCTCTATGTCAGAATTTTTAGCGGATCAATTAGTCGGTCCGATACGATTGAGATGCTGGGAACCAAAGCGTCGGGTCAAGCCTTGGAGGTGGGCTCACTGAACCCAGGCATGTCGCCAACCGGTGAACTATCGACCGGTCAGATTGGGTACATCGTCACTAACCTCCATACGACTCGTGACGCTCGGGTGGGTGATACCGTTACAACTTCACGGCGTCGTTCGACTGAGCCATTGCCGGGCTACAAGCTCATCAAGCCGTTCGTTTATGCCGGCTTTTTCCCGACCAGTAACGACGAATACCAGGACCTCAAAGATGCCATCGAAAAGTTGAGCTTGAGCGACTCGGCGCTGCAGTTTGAACCGGAAAACTCACCAGTTCTTGGTTACGGGGTGCGAATCGGCTTTTTGGGTCTGCTTCACATGGATATTATTCGTGAACGATTGGAGCGTGAGTACAATCTCGATCTCGTGGTAACAAATCCTTCGACCGATTACCAGGTCACCCTAGCCGATGGCGAAGAAATCGACATTAAATCAGCGAGCGATTTGCCAGACATGAGCAAAATCAAAGAAATCCGAGAGCCTTGGATTAAAGGTGAAATTGTCGTGCCAACTGACTACATCGGTGGCGTAATTCAATTGATCGTTGCCAAGCGGGGAATTCAAAAGAACTTGAGCTACATCGACGAGCGGGCTTTGATTAGTTTCGAGGCGCCACTAGCTAACCTGTTAACCGACTTTTATGATCAATTGAAGTCGTCAACTAGTGGCTATGGATCGTTCAACTACGAGCTTGACGATTATCGAGCCGAGGATTTGGTGCGAGTCGACTTTTATGTGGCCGGTGAAATTGTTGATGCGCTCAGCGTTATGGCTCACCGCTCCGAGGCTCAATACCTAGGTCGTGAAACTGTTCGCAAGCTCAAAGATGTTATTCCACGCCAGAATTTCCAGGTAGCTCTTCAGGCGGCGATTGGTGGTAAGTTTATTGCCCGTGAAGACCTCAGTGCTTTCCGAAAAGATGTCACCGGCTATCTTTACGGTGGTGACGTGTCTCGTAAAAAGAAGCTCTTGGCTAAGCAGGCCAAAGGTAAGAAACGCATGAAACGCTTTGGAAAGGTTGATATTCCATCCGAAGCCTTCATGGTGATGTTGAAGCGGGATTAAATTGGCGATGAGCGAGTCCGCAATTGAACTACAGCAGTTGATAGAAAATTATCGAACTCCTGAGCGGGCACGTCAGATTGTTGATGAGTGTGAGATTGTGCTTTTGGCCGGAATCAGTGGAGCCGGCAAGGATACTATCAAACGACAACTAGTGGCGGGTGGTGGTTTCAGTGACTTGGTGTCGCACACGACGCGTCCGCCACGTGTCAATAATGGTCAGCCAGAAGTGGACGGTCGAGAATACCACTTCATTAACGACAATCAAGCCACACAGATGTTGAAGGGCGGTGAGTTTGTCGAGGCCAAATTCGTTCACGGTACTGTCTACGGCACCTCGATTAAAGCCCTGAAGGATATTGCTCGACAATACAAGGTGGCGGTCACCGATATTGATGTACAGGGGGTGGCTGAGTATAAAGAAATATCCAATCGAGTCATTGCGATGTTTATTCTGCCGCCCGACTACGACATTTGGCGTCAGCGCTTTGCTCAAAGGTATCCCGATAAAGCGACGTTCGAAGAGGCCTTCGAGGTTCGCGTCCAGACAGCTGTTCACGAGCTGACCAAGGCTCTCGAGGTGGATTATTATCACTTCATCGTTAATCAGGATTTAGACAAGGCGGTTAGCGCCGTTCGTGACATCACGGCTCGACATGATCGCTTTATCGACAAAGACGTCGAAGTGCGCCAAATCGCTCAAACTCTTCTCGACGACATCGTTCGTCGGTCCAGTATCTAGCACTCTTGTTGATTGAGTGCTAGTCAATTTGCTATAATTGACAACATGACGGAGCGTCAAAGACAAATCTTAGCGGCAATTATCGAACAGCACGCTGAAATCGCCGCCCCTATTGGCAGTGTAATGCTAGCCAAGTTGTTTGGCGTTTCCAGTGCCACGATTCGGAGCGAAATGGCTCGTTTAGAGGAAATGGGCTTGATTGAACAGCCACATACTAGCGCTGGACGGGTGCCAACTGATGCTGGCTACCGTTTCTACGTCAATTCTCTAAACGAAGTCCAGCCAGCGAATCCGCTTCTGATTCAGGATCGCAGTGCGAGAGCGATTCAGGCCAGAGTTAATAACTATTCCGATCGGGCTGATCGAGCGATTAGGAGCGCTGTCGACAGCCTGGTGGAATTGACCCAGAACCTCGGTATCGCCACTATCGGTGATGAACTGTATATGAATGGTATCGGTAATCTCTTTTCTCAACCGGAGTTTCTACAGGGTGATCATGTTCAGTCGGTAGCGCGCCTGTTAGACAATTTAGAGCCGTGGCTGCGGGAGGCCAAGCCAACTGAGCCACTCAGTGTCTACATCGGGTCCGAAAACCCTGTTGGCAAGAGCAGTGGGGCTACCTTAATAATTTGCCGTTTTCGTTCGCCGTACAGTGATAATAGTTATATTGGTGTTCTTGGCCCGACGCGTCAGAGTTATGCCAAAGTCATGCGCCTGGTTCGTCAAGCCGGAGCCATGTTAGAGGAGGTTATTTAGATGACAAAATCAAAACCAGTTAAGAATAATAACCAGCCGTGCTGTGAATCAAAGCAAGCCGTGGCTGAGTTGACGGCCGATCTACAGCGAACCCGGGCTGATTTTGAAAATTATCGAAAACGCACCGAACTCGAAAAATCATCCGCCCGGCAATCAGGCCACGAAGCTGCCGCAATCGAGATGCTCCCAATCTTTGACACCATTGAACGCGCGATTAGTGCGGCGCCGTCTGAACTGCGGACCAACGAATGGGTTAAGGGTATCATGGGGCTGGCTAAGCAGCTTGATAAAGCCATGGAATCAATAAATTTGAAGAAAATCGACAGTTCGACCGGTGTAAAGTTCAACCCGGAGATTCACGAAGCGGTTCAATTCGATGACGAAGCTGAAGGTGACGAAGAGGTCATAGCTGAATCACTCCGCACTGGTTATCTCTCGAACGGTCGAGTCGTTCGACCAGCAATGGTTAAAGTTATGCGCAAATAATCGAAAAATTTAGAAAAATCGTTTAGCACTCTTGACACGAGAGTGCTAATTTATTTACAATAGACTTAATCAGCAGTCGCATAGCTTGATTGCTAGCAAGATATTATAAGGAGAGTAAATACTATGGGAAAAATCATTGGTATCGACCTCGGTACAACCAATAGCGCCTTCGCCTACATGGTGGCCGGCAAACCAGAGGTCATCGCTAACGCCGAAGGAAATCGTACAACGCCTAGTGTTGTCGCCATCAACAAATCAGGCGATCGTCTGGTTGGTCAAGTCGCTCAGCGTCAGCGAGTGACTAACGCCAAGAACACAATCTATGGTGTTAAACGCCTAATTGGTCGCAAATTCAGTGACAAAGAAGTCCAAAAAGACCTCGATATCATGCCATATGAAATTGTCAAAAAAGGCACTGGTGTAGCCGTAAAGCTGGGTGACAAGGAATATACGCCAGAAGAAGTCTCGGCGATGATCTTGTCGAAGATTAAAGCCGATGCCGAAGCCTATTTAGGTGAAAAAGTCACCGAAGCGGTCATCACCGTGCCGGCTTATTTCGACGACTCACAGCGTCAAGCCACTAAAGATGCTGGTAAAATCGCTGGTCTCGAAGTCCGACGGATTATCAATGAGCCAACGGCGGCGGCACTAGCTTATGGTCTCGAAAACAAGAAAGAGGAAAAGATTGCTGTCTTTGACCTCGGTGGCGGTACTTTCGATGTGTCAATCCTCGAATTAGGTGATGGCGTGTTTGAGGTTCGCTCGACCAACGGTGATACGCACCTTGGTGGTGAAGACTTTGATAACCGCATCGTCAACCACTTCCTAGAAGTGTTCAAGAAAGAGAACGGTATCGATCTAAAGGGCGACAACGCTGCCATGCAACGGCTCAAGGATGAAGCAGAAAAGGCTAAAAAAGAACTATCTTCCACGAATGAGTACGAAGTTAACCTACCATTCTTAACCGCCGATGCTGATGGTCCAAAGCACTTTGAGTACAAGTTGACGCGCGCCAAGCTCGAAGAATTGGTCAAAGATTTAATCGATCGCTTGGCCGATCCTGTCAACAAGGCACTCAAGGACGCCGATCTTAAAGCCGGTGATATTGATGAGGTCATTCTCGTCGGTGGTATGACACGTATGCCATCGGTTGTCGAGAAAGTTAAGTCTATTTTCGGCAAGGATCCGCTCAAGGGTGTTAACCCAGACGAAGTCGTTGCTGTTGGTGCTGCTATTCAAGGTGGCGTTCTCCAGGGTGACGTCAAGGACGTTCTGTTACTCGATGTGACGCCATTGAGCCTCGGTATTGAAACGATGGGTGGTGTTACCACTAAATTGATCGAGCGTAATACAACCATTCCGACCTCGAAATCAGAGACGTTTTCAACAGCGGCTGATAACCAGCCTCAGGTTGAGATTCACGTCCTCCAGGGCGAGCGTGAAATGTCAGCCGATAACAAGTCACTCGGTCGCTTCATTCTCGATGGCATTGCGCCAGCTCCACGAGGTATTCCGCAGATCGAAGTAACCTTTAACCTCGATGCCAACGGTATCTTGAACGTTACGGCTAAGGACAAGGGTACTGGCAAAGAACAGTCAATCACCATTCAAAACAGTGGCAATTTATCGAAAGAAGACATCGAGAAAGCTCAAAAAGAAGCTGAAGCTCACGCTGAAGAAGACAAGAAAAAGCGCGAAGCCGTCGAAGCTCGTAATACCCTTGAAAATGCGATCTATCAGGCTGAAAAAATGCCTGAAGAGTTCAAGGATAAGATCTCCGATGACGACAAAAAGGTAATTACCGACGCCGTCGAAGAAGCCAAGAAGCACAAAGACGCCAGCGACAAAGACGAGCTGGAAGCCGCTGCCAAGTCTCTCAACGACGCCATCATGCCAATCGGCGCCAAGTTGTATCAGCAAGAAGCTGAAACTGCCAAGGAGGCGGGCGACGATCAGTCAGCCGATGGCCCAGTTGAAGGTGAAGTCGTTGACGACGACGCTTCAAAAAAGAAGTAAGCTTGTGTAAATAGAGTCTAGTACACCGTCATGGTGTACTTTTCTCTATATTTATGATATAACAGGCAAATCATCATTCGATGTGTACTTCACGAAAGGAAGGCAATGGGAATATTCCCGACGGAAAGTTTTCGACGGGATTGGTTCAAGGTAGCTAATCTCGTCACGAGTCTGCGACTCTTGGTGAGTTGGCTACCGGCGGCCATCCTGTTGTCGGCACCTGACGACAGTCCGATGCGGTGGTGGGCAGCTGGAGCTTTCGTAGCGATTGCGGCCACCGATGTGGTCGACGGCTACATCGCTCGCCGCTTCAATCAGGTAACGGCCTGGGGAATGTTCCTCGACCCGTTGGTTGATAAACTCCTAGTCGGTTTGACCCTCGTCGCCTTGTGTGGCATCTACCACTGGTTGATACCAATCGCCGTGCTGATGCTGGCACGCGAGGTGGTTATCACCTGGCAAATCAAGTCGCGCGGTCAAATCCAAGCCGCCGTCTGGTCAGGAAAGATCAAGATGTTTTCACAAGCGCTCTTGATTGTAATACTCCTACTGCCATCAGAGGTGACACCGGGTTGGTCGGTCGGTATATCGGCCGTCAATGCCGTACTGTGGACACTGTTGTCGTGGTTGGATTACTACGAGCGGTTCGTCTACGGTCGTCCGGTAGTTTCGTGAAGTCAAAGCCGCGCTAATACCGCGGCTTTTTCTTCTGATAAATGACTGATGTTAACAGGGAGACAACAGTTTATTCACAGCTTTCTTTCAAAAAAGTCTTGAAATGTGACATATGACACGGTACAATAAAGATACAATCACTAACAAGAGGAGGTTCTGAATGGAACTCGGATTTTTGGGATGGATCATACTAGGAGGCTTGGCCGGATGGGTAGCTTCTATGATCGCAGGTACGGACGCTAAGCAAGGTTTACTTGGTAACATCATCGTCGGTATCGTCGGTGGTTTTCTTGGCGGATGGCTCTTCGGCCTATTCGGCGGTGACGGCGTAACAGGCTTTAACCTATGGAGCTTCTTGGTAGCTCTAGTCGGTGCTGTTGTCCTTCTATTCATCTGGAAGGCTGTCACCGGTCGTGGTGACCGCGTCTAATTTAGACTAGCGACACCAATCTTCACTACTAGCACTCTGGACATCAGAGTGCTAGTTTTATATACTAGTAAAAGATATGACGAAGCGTGATTATTACGAAGTACTAGGTGTGTCAAAAAGCGCTAGTGCTGATGAAATAAAGAAAGCCTACCGCCGAGCGGCGGTCAAGCATCACCCTGATAAAGAGGGTGGTGATGAGACTAAGTTTAAAGAGGTTAATGAAGCCTACGACGTCCTTAAAGATGCTCAGAAACGGCAACGATATGATCAGTTCGGTCACGCCGGTGTCGGCGGTTCGAGCGGCTATAGCGGGGGCGGTGGCAATCCATTTGGCGGCTTTGGTGGTTTCGAAGGTCAGAATATTAACTTCGACTTCGGCGAAGGTCTGGGCGACATCTTTGGTCAATTCTTTGGTGGCGGATCGAGCCGTCGAGCACCGCAACGCGGACGTGACGTTGAAGTTAGCCTACAACTGACCTTCGAGGAGGCGGTATTCGGGTTGGAGCACAATCTCGAACTCGAGCTAGAGGACACTTGTTCACACTGTAAAGGGTCGACGGTTGAGCCCGGCTATGAGCTAAAGACCTGTCCGACTTGTCATGGCGCCGGTCAGCAAACTCGAGTTATGAACACGATGTTTGGCCCAATCCAACAAACCGTGACCTGTGAAGACTGTGATGGTCGTGGCAAGGTGGCCGAGAAGAAATGTAGCGTCTGTCACGGCAAGGGAACCGAGCGTCGTAAGCAAACAATCAAGCTCAAGATACCGGCTGGTATCGATGATGGCGCCACGATTAGGGTTTCGGGTCGAGGGGAAGCGATTGGTCGCGGCGAGAAGGGTGATTTGTATGTCCATATCCGCGTCAAAGCGCACAAGCATTTTACTCGTGAGGGTGATATTATTCTGTCGGAAGAGCATGTTGGCATGGTTGACGCCGCGCTTGGTACGGAGATTGATGTTCGGACTGTTGATGGGGTAGTCAGAATGAAGGTGCCAGCTGGTACGCAATCGGGTACCGATTTCAAGCTGAGTGGCCATGGTGTGCCACACCTGCGGAGTGATCGGCGCGGACCGCAGATAGTGACTGTTATCGTCGACACACCGACCAGGCTAAATCGTAAACAACGCGAGCTGCTCGAACAGTTACGTTGACTGGTCGGATATTGACTTTTCTATCCGTTAATGCTAAAATATATAAATTAGCAGAAAATCACAACGAGATATAGAGTATTACATATGGCCCAACGAATTCCTGTAATCGGACGCACCGTCTTGATTGACCTGATCGGTCATGCCACAAAGGTTCCCGCTAAGGTTGATACTGGTGCTGATCGGTCATCCGTTTGGGCGACTGATGTTCATGTCGACAAAGATGGCTTGCTTAGTTTCGTGCTGTTTGGTCCGGAGTCTGACTACTACACCGGTGAAGTCATTCAGCGCAAGAATTACAAATTTTCAGTCGTCCGTAGCTCTAATGGCCACGCTCAGATACGTTATCGAGTCCAATTTTCGGTTCGAATTGGCGCAAAACGAATCAAGGCCATCTTTACCCTCGCTGATCGCTCGGCTAACACCTATCCAATATTACTGGGTCGACGGACACTTCATAAGAAGTTCGTCGTGGATGTGGCGCGGGCGGAAGTCGAACTAGAGGTTGCTAGCCAGCCGAAGGGTTTGAAGGCAGAATTTCTCAAGAATCCGGCCAAGTTTCACAAAAAATACCACCTAAAGGCACCTCGCTAAGGAGATTGTCATGAAAATCGCAATTTTATCAAATGGTCCTGGCAATTACTCAACTAAGCGACTCAAAGAAGAGGCCTTGGCTCGCGGTCACGAGGTTCACATCGTCAAATATCGTGACTGTTATGCTTCGATCGAACAGAATAACCCTACGGTAAGCTACCAGGGAGAAGATCTACCAGGTTTCGACGCAATTATTCCACGAATTGCTTCACATATGACTCGTTACGGTACGGCAATCGTTCGTCAACTGGAAATGCGAGGCGTTTATACGCCATCGAGTTCGATTGCTATCACTCGGTCGCGCGATAAGTTACGTACCCTTCAGCTGCTCGCTAAAGCCGGTGTCGGTATCCCAAAGACAATCGTTTCTCGCAACACGACTGATATCGACGACTTAATCGACAAGGCTGGTGGCACGCCGGTGATTATCAAATTGGCTCGTGGTACACACGGGAACGGAGTCGTCTTGGCTGAAACCAAGAAGGCCGCCAAGTCGGTCCTCCAGGCGCTCTATCTATCAAACGACGACGGAACCAACGTCTTGATTCAAGAATTCGTTAAAGAATCAGCCGGTACCGATATTCGAGCAATCGTCGTGGGTGGTCGAGTGGTTGCCAGTATGAAGCGACAAAGTCTCGACGATGACTTTCGGTCAAATCTTCATAAGGGTGGCGAGGGAACAGCTATCAAGCTGACTGATGAAGAAAAGCGCGCCGCCATCAAAGCCGCCAAGGCGATGGGATTAAACATCGCCGGTGTCGACATGATGCGTAGCGCACGTGGCCCGTTAATCCTCGAGGTTAACGCCAGCCCGGGCTTTGGTATTGAAAAAGTAACCGGTCGCAATGTGGCTGGTCCGATCATCGAATATATCGAACGAAACGCCGGTCGAGCCAACAAAAAAGACCGCGTCGGCGCTTAGTCACAAAATGTTATAATACGCTCATGGTAATTAAGCGATGAGCAAGTTGATCAAGATTATTATTGTCGTCGGTTTGGCTGTCGCTGCCGGATTTCTCTTGTATAACTACTATCAGCCATCTGAAACGATATCTGTTCGACTAGGTGGCGGTCGATTCCAACTCAAAATTGCTGATAGCAGTGCTGAACGAATTCAAGGCTTGAGCGGCGTGTCGACGTTGCCACCGAATGGTGGAATGCTGTTTGCTTATCGATACGGGGGACAACATGGCATTTGGATGAAAGATATGAAGATTCCGCTCGATATTGTTTGGCTCGATAACGACAGGAAAGTCATAAAAATCGTCGAAAAGGCTGACCCTGATTTGGGAATGGAGATGGTTTATCGCCCTGAGACCGATGCTAGGTATATCATTGAGCTGTCAGCTGGCGCAGTCGCCGAGCACGCTATCAAGCTCGACTCGGTTGCACGATTTAGGATGAATATGGAGAATGTCGAATGACAGTGGTGATGGTCTTTGTTCTGATTGCGGTAGTGCTATTCGTGGCGGCATTTTTATCACGCCGCCGATTCGGCTTGCTGGGACTAGCGCTAACCGCTGGCGCTACCCTGAGCAGTATTTGGAGTTATGATGCTGGCTTACTGATTTCAGCTCTCGGAATCTTACCGAGCGGTCCGACGACCAACGCGGTGGCCTTGTCAGCGGTAGTATTATTGCCGGCGGCCTTATTGTTGTTTCATGGCTATGTTTACAAGACCCGACTCGGTCGTGTCATCGGAGCGACGCTGTTTACGTTGTTGGCGCTGGCTTTTTTGGTAGAACCACTCGAATATACTCTGCCGTTAACCGGCGATGCGGCGATGATCTTTACCTTTATCAAAGACCAAAAAGATTTGATTATTAGCTTCGGCGTAGTGGCGGCCGTTACTGACATTTTCTTTACCAAGCCAGTTCGCAACGATAAAGATAAACGTCGACACTAAGATTGACAATTTACCTCTGTTTACGATATACTCGGTTGGCGTAAGGGACCGTAGCTCAGCTGGTTAGAGCACCTGCCTTTTAAGCAGGGTGTCGTGGGTTCAAGCCCCACCGGTCCCTCCAAGCAAAGTGCCGACCATTTGGTCGGCTTTTTGCTTGGTTTTGCTTACAGCGTTAGTCTTTTATCTCCACGCGCCACAAATAAATCATAGTAGTCGCTACAGCGTAAACGGCCGTGAAGAAGCCCAGAGCGATGGACGCGACCAATTCTGACTGAATGACCGCGGTCAACAACGTGATCATCAGGCTGATGCCGACAGCATAAATTATTAAGCCGAGTATCTTTGAATAACCACCGCTTGACAGTAAACGATGGCTGCGGCCGAGCGTTTTTATGACTGGCAGATTGGGTTCATTGATAGCGATATAAGTAACGAGTGCGTAGCGGAAAAAAGCCACTACCATCCAGATGATACTGGCGAAACCTACTATGGAGACAATAATTGCTGCGCTATTCAAGTCGATTATCGATGTGAATGCCATCACGGCTACCAGAGTAAACAGCAAGACAATTGGTCCGGCGACAGCGATAGCGACCATGATATTAGCTAGAATAACCCGACCTAGTCGTCGGATAGTCAGGCCGAGCATCGTCTTTATATCCGCGGTCACTTGATTTTTATAGCTGACTCCGATGTAGGATAGAGCAGTAGCTAACAGCGAGTTCATTATGTACATCCCGACAGCTGGCGCCGATCCAGCCAGAGGTAGCAAGATAAAGCCGGCAAATGGCAAAGCTGAACTGGACAGCAGGGATGTTAAGTTTTGAAATACTGCTGCTAGTAAAGCGGCGATCAAGGCAATGCCGCCGATATACAGGACGACCGCCACGATAAAAGCGACCGGGCTTTTGGCAATCGCGTTGAAGGCGTCACGCAGAGCTGCCCCGGCCGAGTACTTTGGTCCAAACTGTTTGGCTAATGCGGCGGAACTTGTTCCGTTATCATCCAGGGTGCTGAACGCTCGATTAATCATCGCTTCACTCCAGCCATTTCCGAGAAGGGCTTGGCGCGTATTGTCATCACTGATATTTTGTTGACGACAGCTAGTTATGTAGCTGGTCAAATTTTGGATTTGTTCGGCATCATTCATGTTTGTGTTTGCTCCTTTAGGGTCAAGTATACTATATGCATGGCAACATCACCGATTGAAGGAGTTAATTTGGGCGGTTGGCTCATATTGGAGCCCTGGATGACCCCGTCATTGTTTCGGGGAACCGGGGCTGTCGATGAGCGGAGCTTGATGATGACACCTGACGCGGGAGACAAAATTCAGCGTCATCGGACTAGCTTTATGACGGAAGAGGACTGGTCATGGCTAAAGGCGAACTCTGTCGGCTATGTTCGTTTACCAGTCGGGTACTGGGTGTTGAACGATGATAAGCCGTTTCTAAATGCTCGACGCGAGCTCGATTGGGCGTTTGAAATGGCCCAAAAGTATGACATCAAGATACTGCTCGATTTTCATGGTCTGAAGGGTTCTCAGAACGGTAAGGTTCATAGCGGTGACACGCAGCGAATGGACTGGCTAGCTTATTATGAAGAAAATCTATCAATCCTGACTGAGCTTGCTGGTCGGTATTGCGATAGCCCTGCTCTATGGGGGTTAGAAATTATCAATGAGCCGCATGTCTTCGGACATTATTTTGCGCTGTTGAGGTTTTATCGAGAGGCTTACGATCGGCTTTGTTCAATTCTACGTCCCGGTACAATCGTCGTCTTTCAGGACGGCTTTTTGCCGCCATTCTTCAGTGGTGCGCTTCGAGTTCGTTCCGACTACCCGGTCATAATGGACACTCATCTATATTTAATTTTCCCGAAGTTATTGGCTAACCTAAAGCCCGCCGCCTATGATCGAATTAGAGGTTGGTTGTATCGTTTATTGATTCGATTGGTGAGTTTGCCGCAGCCGGTCATGGTAGGCGAGTGGAGTTCAGTCCTGCCGCAGCCAATGTTTAATCGACGACCAATCGAGGAGCATCGAGAAATGTTACTTCAGACTATCGCTCGTCAACGCCGAATGTTTCACCGATCAGTGGCGACTTTTTACTGGAACTACAAGACGGAGGGTCGCGGTATGTATAATTTTAGATCGCTCGTTGAGGACAACGGACTGACTTTTAACGATAAGTAAAAGACCACTTATTAACATGAATAGGTGGCTAGTTGGTGGAATCAATCAATACATCGTTCTTGGTTTGTTGGCATGCTCAGTGTCGGCTTTGTTACTGGAGTGTGGGCGGCGCAATTTATTCAGCTGTTTGGTTTAAGCTGGCTAGTCTTTCCGGCCATACTAGTCATCGGACTGGCTAGACGGTGGTTGTTCCTGCCGGCGTACGTTGTCGCAGCTGTCGTAGGCGTGAGTTATGGTAGCCTGGAGAAGTCTCGAGTAGCTGAAGTTAACGGCTTCGTCGGACGGACCGTTCAAATTACCGGAACGATTCGTGAGGACGTTGGTACAATTTCCGGTAAGAAAAAATCGCTTCAACTTTCAAATTGGCAAGTTAACACTCGGGCTGGACCAGGTAATGTCTGGTTATCGGTGTCGGGGCAAGATATCAAGCGGGGCGACAGAGTGACGGTTGCGGGCGTGGCTGGACACGGTTTTGGTTCATTTGCTCTGGTTCTACAGAATGCCCGCCTCATATCAATCGAGCGACCATTTCCGGGAGACGTTGGTCGGATCGTGCGTGACTGGTTTGCCGCTGTTGTCCGTCGAGGCATCGCAGAGCCGGCGGCTAGTTTGGGCATTGGATTTTTGACTGGACAGAAGAGCACTATGCCCGCTGATATTGCCGAATCTCTACGAATCGCTGGACTGAGTCATATTATTGTAGCTAGTGGTTACAATTTGACGATATTGGTTCGATTAGCGCGACGTCTGTTTGTCAACAAGTCAAAACATCTATCAATGACAACAGCCTTTATTATGATATTCAGTTTTGTAATGATAACGGGTCTCAGCCCGAGCATGACGCGAGCGGGAATTGTATCGAGTTTGAGTCTGTTGACATGGGCCTATGGTCGAACGATTCATCCGTTTGTTCTGTTGTCACTAGTGGCGGCGATAACAGTCCTGATTCAGCCGAGTTACGTATGGGGTGATCTGGGTTGGCAGCTGAGTTTTGCGGCTTTCTTTGGGGTGATGGTGGTGGGGCCGCTCTTGCAGAAGTTTTTCTTCGATGACGAATCACCTGGAGCGATTCGTCAGATTCTAGGCGAGACGATTGCCGCTCACATTGTCACCGTTCCGATCGTAGCGCTATCATTCGGTGCGATGTCGCAAGTGGCTATTTTTGCTAACCTGTCGATTGTGCCATTTGTGCCGCTAGCTATGTTGTTGACATTTTTGTCAGGCGTCGTCAGTCTGATTCTGCCGCCACTGGCAAATTTGGCTGGCCTGCCGGCTCAGTGGTTGTTACAATCCATGATTGAAGTTGCCACCAAGCTGGCGGCGTTGCCATGGTCGCAGACCAACTGGGCGCCGACGGTCGTAGCATTGTTGATTTATTACAGCCTACTAGTGGTTGCCTGTTATGTCATGTGGCGAACAACGCAGCATCGATTAGTTGATTATCAGATTATCTAGCGTGGTCGCTGGCTAGCGACATCGCGGGCCAAGTCCGCGAAGAGATCGTCGATAACCTGAGGAGAAAAATCACCGTAGCGTTTTCGAACAGCAATCTCAATCATAAAGTCAGCAATTCGGGGATTCTTCGGAAGCAGAGAGCCATGCAGATAAGTACCGATGACATTTCGGTAACGGGCGCCTTCGTGTTTGTCCTGCGAATTGTTGCCAGCACCTTTCTTGACACGAGCAAATGGCTGGGCCCTCTCGCCTAAATAAGTCTGGCCGCTATGATTCTCGTAGCCAATGATGTCACCAAATGTGTCGTTGTGGCTAATGACATTACCAATCAGACGTTCGTTCGTGGCGTGCGTCTCAATATCGAAAATGCCGATTCCTTTTAGATTAGTTCCATCAGCTGTTTTAAAGAACTTACCAAATAGCTGATAGAGTCCACAGACTAATAACATCGGTGTATCATGGTCGGCTAGTTCCTGCAGGCGGGGCCCGACTTTCATCAAGTCGTCATGGATGCTAATCTGGCCACTGTCTTGACCGCCACCACCAACTAGAATATCAACATGTTCAGGAAAGGCGTCGCCAACATTGTAATCGATGACGTGAGGCTCATAGCCATGCCACTCCAGGCGTCGTTTCAAAACTAGGACGTTGCCATTGTCGCCATATATATTCATCTTTTCGGGATACAAGTGAACGATAGTTATTTCTCGGTTGGTCATGACACTATCTCCACTTTGGTTAATCGGCGCAAACTCTTTCGAATAGCCAGCATGGCAGTGTAGGTACAGTAGATTCGCTTCGGTTTAGATCGATTGGACTTGACGAACTGCTTGAGAGCCGAATCGATGTCGGGGTCAACTTTGTCGACAGTAATTTCATCATATTGGAGTCGAAGTGCCATATCGTAAGCCCGAACGCCAGTTACCATAGCGACTCCTTCTTCGGTCAAGGAGTCAAATTCGACATCCCACAGCCAGGACATATCACGACCATCGGCGTAGTTATCGTTAATTGCGATCATTGTGGCATAATTTGTCGGATCGAACGATTGTAGGCTCAATCGAAAACCTGACGGGTTCTTGACCAAGACAAGTTCTAGTGGTTGGTGATCAATAATCAGAGTTTCACCACGACCAAAGGCAGGGGTGACGTTACTAAGGCTATTGATTAAATCGGCATTTGAAGTGTCATCCCCTAATACAGCTCGAACCGTTGCTACCGCTGCGGCCGCATTGAAGACATTATAGATGCCGCGAATCTTTAGTTTGGTGGTGTAGATTTGCTGATTAATTGATAGCGTAGCCTCGCCATCACCATAGCCCATTAAAAGTACGCTAGCCTCAGGTAGATTTTGCTGTTCGACTAGGCGGAGTGAATGGATATCGTCGTCGTTAGGGAAGTTGGCTCGAACGATGTCGCTGAGTCCAAAGTAGGTGATGTTTTGTGAATCCGACAGTTGCTTGGCAATGTCTCGTATGCGAGGATCTTCGCGGTTGAGAATGACGTTGCGACTAGTAGCTTGAGCGACGGTTGTGAGCAGGCGGGCAGTGGAGTCAATCTCACCAAAGCGGTCTAGCTGATCGCGCATGACGTTTAGTAGCAGACTGGTTCGAGGTTTAATTACTTCTATAAAGCGAACGGCATGAGCTTCGTCTAATTCTAGGACGGCAACATCGGCGTCGAGATGTCCGGTCAGGTCAACGTCTTTTACCAGGGCGGCTGCTACGCCGCGAACAAAATTACTACCGGTTCGGTTAGTGAAGACTTTTAAGCCAGCTGATTCAAGTAGTGATACGACCATTTTAGTAGTGGTTGTCTTACCGTTGGTGCCGCTAACGAGGACTACTCCATGAGGTAGGTCAATTAACGTTCGTTTCACAAAATCGGGATCTAATCGTTCGACGATCAAGCCGGGTAGGGCCGAGCCGCCGCCGCGAAGTCTCATGAGTGCCCGGACGGCCTTGCCGATTGGGACGGTAAGTTTGGTGAACATATATCCAATTATACTGTATAGCTTGTCTAGAGCGAGTGATATAATGAGGTTATGTTTTTGGTGGGTCTGATGCAGTGGTGGTATGGCCGAGGTTGGGCGGAAGAAGCTAGTCGGATTGGTCGTCGCATCAAAGGCGCCGCCGATTTCTTTTCGATTGGTCAATTATTCAAGACTTTGTTTTCGCCGTTTCGACAAATTTCGGCCGGACGGGTTGGCGGATCGTTATCGATACAATTTCGGGCCTTTATTGATCGGCTGATATCACGTATTGTTGGAGCCTTCGTTCGGTCGGGTACGATCTTGGTTGGACTGGTAGTATTGTTCGGACATCTACTAGCCGGGGCGGTCGCTTTGGCTATCTGGTTGATTCTGCCAATTTTGCCTGTCGCTGGTTTTATTTTGATGGCAATCGATTGGATACCGCGGTGGATGTAAATCGACTTTTTAATTATCACAGTGGACGAGCCTACCGGGCTCGACTAGGCCGACAGCTTCAGCCGTGGATTATAGTGTTGAAGGTTAGCACCGTTGCTACGTTGCTAGTTGGGGTAGGTTTGCTGTTCGCTGGTTTTGCGGCTGGTTGGGCGATTTTTGGCTTGGCGGCGATACCGGCGATGATAAGTGAGTGGTACGATCGTGGACTCAAGCATGTTGTTCACCCTGATGTGCGACAAACGGTGGATGATATGCTCGAGACGCAGTTACTGGCCCAGTTGCCAGAACAGCCGAATCCAAAAGATATTGCCCGGGCAATATCTAGCAGTAAATCGGGAGCTTTCTTCGCCGTCCGATTTGGTATCGGTGGTGGCTTTATAGAACAAATTGTGTCTGATAATCGCGATGACTCAGTTGTTATATTTGAGCGAGCCGTTCAACTGGCTAAAGATTTTGATAGTCTGATCTGTTCGGGTGTACTCATAGTGGCAATTTTGGAGCAGCTTCCGAATCGTGACACATTGCTGGGCCATCTGCAGTTGAGCGAAGATGACTTATTGAGAGGAATTCACTGGTTCCATCGATTAGAAGAAATCATTAAACATCAGGAAAGCTTACCGAAGTCGCCCGGTGGAATCGGTCGCGACTGGACCTTCGGATGGATTCCATATCTGTCAAAGTTCGGGACCAATGTTTCTGGTACGCCTCCAGTCATCAACGGTGTCCGTGACGAGATAATCGACTCAATGATGGCGTCGCTTCACTCAGGAAGGGGCGCGCTGAATTTAGTCGGTCCAACTGGTGTTGGCAAGACTGAGATTGTGACGGAGCTTGCCAGCCGATTGATGAATCCGTCTGAGGATGTGCCGCAGGGGTTACATTATCGTCAAGTATTTATGCTCGATGCGTCAAGATTGCTATCGGCCGCTAGTGAAAAAGGTTCATTGGAGAGCCTGGTGCAGACAATTTTGAGTGAGGCTTATTTGGCAAAGAATATAATAATCTGCCTCGATAACGCCCAGTTGTTTTTTGAAAATGGTGTCGGTTCGCTTGATATCAGTTCGGTGCTAATGCCTATTTTGGAAGCCGGTCGACTACCAATGATCTTAACGATGGATGAACAGGCTTATTTGCGTATCAGTCGACAGCTGCCGTCGCTGGCGTCGGGTGTTCAGCGGTTATCTGTTCCGGCGACCGACGAATTCGGCACCTTTAAGGTCCTCGAAGAGAAGATCCCAGTTCTAGAGTATCGTTTCAAGGTGATATATATGTATCAGGCTTTGAAGGAGGCATACCGACTCAGTGCTCGCTATGTTTACGATATTGCGATGCCGGGTCAGTCAATTAGCTTACTTGAGTCGGCGGCTGAATATGCTGACAATGGAATCGTGACGGCTGGCTCGGTTCAGTTGGCTGTTGAAAGAGCCACCGGGATTCGGACAACTACCGTTGGCACTGATAGTGAACGGGACACATTGCTGAATCTTGAGGCTCTGATTCATGAGCGAATGATTGGGCAAGATCGAGCTGTCGCTGTCGTCTCAGACGCTCTTCGTCGAGCTAGGGCTGGTGTGCGCAACCAACAACGACCAGTCGGTACATTTCTGTTTCTTGGTCCAACCGGGGTCGGCAAAACTGAACTGGCCAAGTCTCTAGCCGCAGTCTATTACGGTGGTGAAGATTCGATTATTCGACTCGACATGAACGAATTTGTTACCGAAGACGACGTAACGCGACTGATTGCTGATGGCACTGAGGATCCAAACAGCCTGACGGCTCGGGTTATGAAGCAGCCGTTTAGCGTGATATTGTTGGACGAAATCGAGAAGGCTCATTCCAGCGTCTTATCGACGTTACTCCAGCTGTTAGATGAGGGTATTTTACGGGATGGGCGCAATCGAGAGATAAGTTTTCGCGATACGATAATTATCGCGACTAGTAACGCCGGTTCGGATCGTATTCAGGAATATATTCATAGAGGGTATCAATTAGAGCAATTCGAGGAAAAGTTTGTTGATGAACTAGTTGACAGTCGCTTGTTTCATCCAGAATTCTTAAATCGGTTCGATGAGATTGTCGTGTTCCGGCCGTTGATCAAGGCTGAACTATTAATGGTTGTTGATATTATTCTCAAATCGATCAATAAAATACTCGACGACCAGAAGATATCTGTTAGCGTGACGGCGGAAGCCAGACAGTATCTCGTGGATGCTGGTTATGATCCTCGTCTCGGAGCCCGGCCGATGCGTCGCGTCGTTCAACGAGCGGTTGAGAGTACGGTTGCGAAACAGTTATTAGCCGGAAATTTAAAGCCGGGCGAGAGTTTTGAATTAAATCTTGATCAAGTCAAAAGTGTAATCGACACAAAACAAAGAGCCGATCAGCTGATGGCCGACCGACTCTCTTAGATATCAACCTGGGGCGAATAATGGGAATTGAACCCACGACCTCCTGGACCACAATCAGGCGCTCTAACCAACTGAGCTATATCCGCCAGGTTTGTCGATATCAACATGTATTGTAACAGATTGGCGCTCGCTTGAGAATATGCTATAATGACTCGGTCTGCGGGCGTCGTATAATGGCTAATATACGTGCCTTCCAAGCATGTGATGAGAGTTCGATTCTCTCCGCCCGCACCATGAAACGAACCAATCCTTGTGATTGGTTCTTCTCGTTTAAGTTCTTAAAACTGTGCCAGGTAACACTTCTAAAAATTGTCAACAATCTTTGGCTGGTGTAGAGTAAATATTGATGGGATATGATCGAAAATAATACCTGCGAAGTATGTCAGGCCCTAGCTCATAACGAGCCATTGTTTGAAACTCGATTCTGGACGGTTACCTTATCGCAAGATCAGGGTTATCTCGGGAGATGTTATGTCACATTAAAAGAGCACCGAGAGACTCTGTCGAGGCTGAGTGATAAGCAGTGGCAAGAATTCGTCGAAGTCGTCAGGAAGTTGGAGTCGGCAATGGCGGCATCTTTTGGGGCCAAACTCTTCAATTGGGTTTGTTTGATGAATAATGCTTACCAGAAGCAACCGGCTCAACCTCATGTTCACTGGCATTTTCGGCCGCGTTACGATCACAAGGTTAAAGTGGGCGGAATGGTGTTCGATGACCCTAAGTTTGGCTTTCACTACGACCGGAATCAGGTGAAGCTAGTAGACGACTCGTTACTAGATGAAATCAATCAAGTTATTAGCGGCCATTTGCTATAATTACCCTATGCCCCGGTAGCTCAGCAGGATAGAGCAGAGGACTTCTAAGCCTAAGGTCGCTGGTTCGAGCCCAGCCCGGGGTACCAATTTCCGTTATACATAGAAATTATTTTTCTTATATACTTGTAGTTAATGAAAGTATATTTAGTGCGTCATGGTGAAACTGACGAAAATGCGACAGGAATTGTGCAAGGGTGGCTTGATACATCACTGAACGAGAAGGGTCTGAAGCAGGCTCGGTTTATAGCTGATAAATTCAACGAGGATATCGAGGCTATATACTCGTCAGACTTAAAACGCGCGTCTAGAACCGCACATGAGTTTGTCCTAAAATACAGAAATATTCCCTATACTGAAGATTCACGACTTAGGGAGCGCAACTTTGGCGAAGCTTCAGGGACCCATCGAGATAGTCACGACTGGGAGCAGTTTTGGTCATTGAATGACTCGGTATCAATCGAAGGTGCAGAGACGCTGGATGAGTTTACGAAACGCGTGAGCAATTTTCTTGATGAGCTTAAGCAAAAGCCGTATGATAGCGTTTTAGTAGTTGCTCATGGCGGCGTTTTGAATCGAATGCAAGCGATTCTAGATCCGGATCATTCGCATGTTCCCCATAAGAATGCTTCAATTATCCAGATAAAAGTTTAGCAATCTGGTTCTAGCTATCGCAATAACGTTGTACCATGACTGTTATGAAAGTCTATCACGTCGTCAATCCCGATCATCTTCAGTCGATACTCGACAATGGTATCAAACGGACGTCACGGGGTGACAAAGGTGATGATCAATTGATTGCGCAAACCGATGTTTTTCTCGATGATCGTTGCCCCGTGGCTCTCGTTCGCCAAGGGGTTAGTCGCTCTAACAACCTGTATGCTTATTTCAGTTTTGAGGATAAGATAGTCGATATCACGGATGGGGCCGTTACTTCGATCAACGAATTCATCAGCGGGACTTCACAAAAAATTATTGAACTCGTTGTTGATCCACGCAGGTGCTACGTCTCAGACTTGGATACCTATGACTCCCTCAAGCGAGCTATCGAAGGCTCATCTGATTCTGGCAAGCTAGATGAACTAGCGGCTAGTTATTGGCGTAAACTAACGCCGCTGGAATCATTTTCGCTAGGCATGATTGACCGACCGGAAATAATGATCACTTATGATATTGAACCATCTAGCGTCCGGCTGGTTGATTAGGCGTATAGTTAGAGATATGAACAAATATTTGGCAAAAATTGCGTACGGTACTTGCTTGGCCTTGAGTGTAGCCGTGACTTATTGGTCGTTTAGATTGGCCTCGAATCAAGCTTATGCCGGTGATATGCCCTCGTTTGGCTGGGGTGTGGTTGGATTTTTGCTAGCAATCGGTCTGGTGGTTGCGGCGATTGTGATCAAGCAGCGCTATATAAAAGTCGACTAGAATCGACTAATCGTAATACAATAGGGCTTATGCTAATGAGTTCAGAAAGACGGCGTGGATTTACGATTGTAGAGCTGCTGATTGTTATTGTTGTGATAGGCGTTCTGGCGTCTGTTACGGTGGTTGCTTATGGCAGTTCAACAAAAGGCGCGCGACTACCAGCGATTGTCCGACATCAGAGCGATAACAAAAGCTATCGAGATGTACTATATCGATAATGGACGATTTCCGACTGCTTCAGGCTCAACCTCAATAAACTCTAGTTGGAGCACAACTGCCGATGCGAGTTGGGCGCATTTAGCAAATCAACTATCGCCAAAATATTTATCAAAAATGCCTTCAGATCCCGTTAGTACGGCTGGCGCCTATATTATGAGCACTGGCTATAACTATGCTTACTTTACGTCCACTTCATCAGGAGTAGCCTACTGTGGTGCTGGTCCAGGTCAGATGTACTTGCTAGTTTATCGACTCGAATCATCGCCGCAGACGAATACTTATATCGGCAGTTGTGAGACAAACTGGCTCGGTTACGGCACGGTTAGTAATTACCGAGTGGTTAAATAGTAGCTTGTCCCTAACCATCACCTCAGATATACTTATGCTTATATGAAGAAGATGACTAAAAAGCAA
>DAICYC010000019.1 GCA_027311865.1 Candidatus Saccharimonadota bacterium | reverse complement strand
AAGTACGGCGTCGCCAGTGAGCCTGGCATTAGTGGTGACCGAACGGCCATCAAGATTAGCCATGAAAATGGCGGGGTGATGTACATTCTGCTTCGCTGCGGAAATGTTATCTATCCGTCAAACCCCGGCTTGCCGGAGGTTCCGACTGACAACCCCAAACCGGTCAAGCCCAAGCCGAAACCGAAGCCACAGCCTGTGGTTCCGGTCAAGCCGACGCCCAAGCCGGTCAAGCCGACGCCGACACCGGTCAAGCCGACACCGACACCGGTCAAGTCGACACCGCCGCCGAAGGTTGCCCCCAAGCAGCCCTCGAAGGACCCCTACCCTCAGGGCAACGCTCCTGTGGGTGGTGGAACCAACGTCGACCCCGGCCCGGGGACTTACGTTCCGCCGACGCAGATGACGCAACCGCCATCGACGCCGCGCGTGAATCCGACCACCCCGCCCCCGGCTCCGCCGGCAACGACCTCGGCACCCAAGCCGAGCTCGTCACCGACGCGCCAGGTCCCAACACCGGATCCCGATCCGGCTCCGCCGCGTGAGACGGAGGCACCGCCCCCGTCTGCGCCCGAAACCGGCTGTATTGTCATTCCCGGAGTGGAAGACTGCAGCTGAACCACTTGGTGGGTGCGCGATTCGTCGCGCACCCACCATCCTAACTCTTTACTGTTGCCAGATATTTTCCCTTAATGAATCATTTCATGATGGTTGAGAAAATCTGTGAGCCAATGAGGCTCGGACATGCACATTGTAATGATCTGATTTGTAACGATTAACAATCCGGCAACGATAAGCACACACCACATTAATAACAATTGATTCCATCTGCGAGACGAATCAAAAAGGAGAAAGAAATGAATAAGCTTTCATTGTTCATTCGTCAGGCTCCAAAGCGCTTAACTGCTGTATCTGCCATGATTGCCGCTGCAATCATTGTGCCAGCAGCTGTTTTAGCCTGGGGACCTGAACGACCTACGTACACCATCGAACAACCAGCCGATCGAGTTACCTTTAACTCAATCACTAACAATCCAAACATTGGTGACGAGCGCAACTTCGTCGGTATCCGTGAAGTTGGTTCCGCCAACGTCTGGCACGACACCATGAAGGTACAATCTGGCAAAGAATACTATGTCCGAATGTACGTTCACAACAACGCCGCCGACAACCTTAATCTTGTCGCCGAAAACGTTACTGCTAAGTTCTACCTACCAACTGAGACCGCCAAATCTATCCAGGTTAACGGTTTCATCAACTCTACCAACGCCAGCCCACGTGAAGTCTACGACCACGCCACATTTACCGGCGATCGCGATTTTAACCTAGCTTACATCGGTGGAAGCTTGAAATACGAGAACAATCACTTTGGCTCAGCCGGAGTTGCCCTTCCTGAGAGCATCTTCACTAGCGCCGGAGCTAAACTTGGTTACGACAAACTAGATGGTCGCATCCCAGGATGTTTCCAGTACGCTGGTTACGTAACCTTCAAAGTTAAACCACAATTCGCTCCAGTTACTGACTTTACTTTCAAAAAGCTCGTCAGCAAAGCTGGTGCCAACAAGTGGGTCGAGGACTACAAGGCTCAACCAGGTGAAAAAGTTGACTTCATCCTGTCTTACAAGAACATCGGTGAAGTTCAGCACAATGACGTTACTTTCCGCGACACCCTTCCAAGTGGTCTCGAATACGTTCCTGGATCAACCACCTGGAGCAACGCTAGCAAGCAGAACGTAAAAACTTCTGACAACCTAGTTAACGGAACTGGCATTAACGTCGGTTCCTACGCCCCAGGCGCCAACGCCTACGTAATCTTCAGTGCTAAAGTTACATCAGCCGACAAGTTGCCTTGTGGCACTAATAAGATGATTAACTCGGCCAAAGTTAACACCGGTGGTTACTCAGTTACTGACACCGCCAATGTCATCACCGACAAGACTTGTGAACCAAACAAGATTACTGTCTGTGAAGTCAAGACCAAGAAGATCATCACAATTGACGAAACAGCTTTCGACAGCACCAAGCACTCCAAGAATCTTGATGACTGTAAAGAAAAGCCGGTCGTACCAGAAACACCAGAGACACCAAAGACTCCAGAAACTCCAACCGAGCTTCCTCAGACTGGTGTAGCTGACAACATCGTTGCCCTATTGGGCCTAGGCTCCCTCATCGCCGCTAGCGGTTACTACATCGCCAGCCGACGAGCCTTGGTCTAATCGAGTCTGACCGCTCCAACACACGCTGAAGTGATTCAGACCCAACTGCCCCCGTATTAACGGGGGCTTTTTGGTATACTAGAACTATTATGGCCAACCGAACCAAGAAAAAACGCAACAAAGTCTACACCGGCGCCGACGCCGCCAAGCGCCAGCCAACCGTTACCAGAATTTCAGCCGTCAATCGATCCCGCCCGCAACAATGGTGGTACGACAACCAGCGCGTTGTCAAACCAGTTGGTATCACCATATTAGTAGTGACTGTCATAGTCTGGTTAATCATTGAATTTGTTCAAATCATCGCCGGCTAATAGCGTTATTTTATTGGCAGACGAAAGCCAAAAGTACTACCCTGATCCTCTTTCGACCTAAAGATAATCCGACCGCCGTGCGCATCGATGACTTTCTTGGCCAAGAATAAACCAACCCCTGTACCGTCCGGTCGCTGACGCCGAGCGTTGGTGGCACGAAAGAACTTGTTGAACAACTGGTTTTGCTGAGCTAACGGCACACCGATGCCGTGATCGGTGACAGTAAATTCAGCCCAGCCATCAACCTCCTTGAGTTCGACGTTGATAACCGTTTTCGGCTTTGAATAGAAGATAGCGTTATCGGAAAAATTCATAATTACTTGTTGAATCTTGTTGACATCGAGGTTCATGGTCGGGAAGCTTTTGGGCGCTTTATATTTGAATTTCAGACCACGAGCGGCGGCATTTGTCTCCAGGGCTTCAATTTCATCAGCCACTAGTTTCGATAGATTAACCGGATGACGATCAATAATAAACTTCCCTGTCTGGAGTCGAGAAACATTCAAGAAGTCGCCAATCAAACGCACCATTCGTTCGCTGCTGATAAAAGCTTCGCGCAGCAACTTGCTCTGTTCGTCACTAACCGGACCGACATCACCCTCCATTAGCATACTGAGATAGCCCTTGATGCTCGTCAACGGAGTTCGGAGCTGATGACTAGCCATGCTGATGAATTCGTCTTTTGCTTCATCAAGCTTTTGTAGCTGCGCGTTACTGGAACGTAACTCTTTGGTAGCTAATCGGACTCTTTGTTCCAGATTGGCGTTGAGATCTTTAATTTCTTTTATCGACAAAGCGTGTTGAATGGCAATCACTAACTCATCAGTCATCGCCCGCAGTACTCGCATGTCACGACGGCTATAACCGCCCGCTAAATGCTCGCCGAGCATGAGATAGCCAAGCGGTCCGTCGGTGTTACGAAGCGCTAGCACGATGCCGATTTTATAACTTACGAGAAGACGTCGGACACTATCGTCAACGACACTGTCGACCGCCAAGACTGATTCACGTCGATTTGTGAAATAATCATCCAAAATTTTTGCGTCCTGTCTCGCAAAAACACTTTTCACTGGTACACTAACGACGAGTGGCGCCTTGTCGGCTTGATACAAGAAAAAAACAGCTCTTTTAGCTCTCAAGGTTTGCGAGACATAATCGGCCACTCGCTCCAACAAACGGCGCATATCCTGAGTTCCGCCCAGAATTCGATTCAATTTTTCGAAAAATACACTACTGTCATAATCTTCCCGGAAAAATATCCGGCTCGTTATACGATCAAAGAATTGTCGAATAGGCTGGAACACTAGTGCCAGAACCAGCACCATCAGAATATTAAAGACTTGCTGGGCAGACGTATAAGTCGTATCGAGAACCGTCTGTGAAGCAATCACCGCCAAAATTCCGTAAACAAGCAATAGCGTCGCCACCGCTAACAGGTAGCCGAGCGAACGAATGACATACAGTTTGACGTCCAGCAACTTGGCATTGATAACACTGTGTGCCAAACCAATCGCAAAAATATCGACCACCAGAATACCAAAGATATCGTAGGCTTGAGTGCTGAAAAATACTGGAATCAGGACATTTAGCAGCAGGCCATAAATACTAGCCAGCAGGACAGTATACATAATGATATTAATCGACCGTTTAGTCTGACGAGTAGCTCGCGCTTGATGACGGGCCAGCCATACAAAAAACACCAGCCCTAACAGGGCGAGCCCGATACCAACGATATAAACACCATATCCCCAACCGCGTTCGACTATTTGTCCACTGGAACTATAAATTCGCCCGCCCGCAATGGCAATCGATTGCAGTATCGTACCGACTGACACCATAATAATCGGCAAGTACTGCTTGAGGACAGTTTGATTGATAATCCTCCAGCGTCGATATTCACTCAACTGGTACATAAAGAGAAAGAAGCTAATGACCGCAACCGTTGGCCACACAAACGACAACTGGTCCCAGACGTGAACTAAACTAGTGGCTCGGTTGGAAACATAGACCGTATCCTGCCAAGCTAACAGCGAGATTATAGTGCTGGCTAGCGGCAGTTTGACTTTATTCGGAACCGAAGCCGCTAGAACAGCGACCGCTAATGCCCCCATCGCCACTAGATGAGTCAGAAATAACAACAGGCTGTCCATAAGCATAAGCACAGTATATACCCTCTAGTCTCAGTTACGCTACCCGACAATCGCCCGTCTAGCCATATCAATTTGAATCATCTCGCGGCGTCCGTTAAGGTCATAGTCAAGCGTACGAGCGCGTATTGACTCCGCCAGGTCTAAATCCAGCGGCGCGGTGTCCATATCAACCAGCGCCGGAACCAAGTATTCTCGTTTCATTTCGCCAATTAACGAATTATCTTTCATGACTGATTCGACCACTAAAGATGGATTGATAGCGGCCGGAATCGTTATTGAACCTAGATACTCCCGTGGCGTACCAATAACGTGTACTTGGTCGCGACCCAGGAGTGTCGACAAGTGTCTCAACAGTGACTGATGAGTGTTAAGCAGCCATACGCGGTGGTTTTGATCGAGCGACTCTCGGAGCATCTGCGCGTACAGAACTTTGGTTATTTCCACACCATTATCCGTATCTGTTTCGCGATACTTTTTCGGCAGAGCCGCAAGGGATGAGATTTCGACGATATTGCCGTCGAGCTCATTGGCGTCACCGACTCTAGCAACTCCAGCCAACTTTTCGTAATCAATTTCAAAATGCTCACCCGTCGGCAAACTATCGATAGCCGATTCGTGCTTGGAGTGAATCATGCGTGTCGTAGCGTGCATCGACGGTGTTTCAGCGAAAAAATATGTCGCTCGCGATGAATATTTATCAACATACAAGCCGTCACGATCAAGATGTTCGGCATCAATGAAACCGCTATCCAAGTACACCGCCGTCGTCAAAGCTCGCGATCTATCAACCAAAGCCCGATTGCGCTCCTGTGAATCAGTCAGAGGGATGGGTCTTTCAAGCATAGCCCGCAATCGTTCAGCATTAGGATGACTACTAAGCTTGGCTTCAAATTTTCTTTCCATAAGCATTATCATACCAGCTTTGCGAGTCGTAACGCCCTTGTGCTATACTGCGATTAATTATGGCCAAGATTGCGATCATCGAAGACGACCCAGTTATTAGTCAAATGTATCGAATGAAGTTCGAGGCTGACGGCTTCGATGTTCAGTTAGCCGACAACGGCGAACGAGGCATTGAAATGATTAAAGACTTCGAACCCGACCTAATCTTGCTCGATCTACAGATGCCAGAAATGGATGGCGCCGAAGCGCTGAGGAGAATCCGCAAGCAAGATTGGGGCAAGACCACCCCAGTGATTATACTCACCAACCTCGGTGAAGAAGAGGCTCCGCGCGGAATTCGCGAACTTGGCATACATGGTTATATCGTCAAAGCCGAATTAACACCACGTCAAGTTGTTCAACGTGTCAAAGAAGCCCTGGCGTAAAAATAACTAGTTCGGTTTACCCTGCTCGTCGGCTAACTTACGAGCCGCAGTAATTACGTTATCAAACAAAGCGGCAATAGTTAACGGCCCAACACCGCCTTTTTTAGGCGTGATCGTCAAATCAGTTCGCAGCCGGACCGATTCATCGACATCGCCGACTACTTTATCATTTTCGGTAGCGGTACCGGCATCGACCACAACGGCACCAGGCTTTAGCATTTCCGGTTTTATTAACGATGGCCGACCAGTTGCCGTCACAACAATATCAAACGAGTTGAGATCACCAACCAACTCATCGGCTGAATTTTCGTCGTATGTCTCAATTTTGTAGCCTGCGTTGCGCCATAGCTTCGTCAACGGCGCACCAACTAATCGGCCCTGTCCGACAATTGCAATCTTTTTATTAGTTAGCGTGACATTATAGCCAGCCAGCAACCAGTCGATTGCCGTGGCCGTGGCCGAAATATAATCTGCGGAGGCACCTAGCCCATCGACATCCTTCGATGAGCTGATCGCATTGACAAGCTCGTCTGTTCGCGATGGATCACTAAGTGGCAATTGAATGATAATTCCGTGAATCGACGGATCATGATTAAGTTGCTCGACGAGCTCGAACACCTGGTCCAGATCGACCCGGTGTCGATCAACCTCGACTAGAATATCTTCGCCGTATTTCTGTTTTAAACGAACATACACATCAGATACCGGATTGGTGCCAGTTTCGATGATGGCGAGGCGCGGAATTACCTTCCAGGCCTGACGAAGCGCTCGAACCTGTTTGGCTTGTCGCTCCTTGATGTATCCGCTGAGTTCGCTACCGTCGAGTAATTTCATAATCTTAGCTTACCAGATAAAGAAAAGTGCCGACCATAACAGTCGGCACTTTTCTATGGAGGGTCAGGTGGGACTTGAACCCACGACATTCTGCTTAAGAGGCAGACGCTCTAACCAGCTGAGCTACTGACCCGTGACCCTAGACAATATAGCACACCAGGGGTCGATTGTAAATAAAATACGCCTTGGCGGCGTAAATAAAATGGTACACCCGGCAAGATTCGAACTTGCGACACCTGGTTCCGAAGACCAGTGCTCTAATCCACTGAGCTACGGGTGCATACCTGTTTGACAGAGGTATTGTAGCATAATAACGGCACGAAGGCTATAATCAAACCATCTATGCAGATTCACACGCAAATACCCCTAAAGAACTACACCACCATGCGCATCGGCGGCCCAACCCGATTCATGGCTGACGTTCACACAATCGATGAGTTAAAACAGCTAGTCCAGACGGCCAAAGCAAAAAACCTCCGCCTATTTGTCCTAGGCTCAGGCAGCAACGTAATAGCCCACGATGAGGGTTTCGATGGCCTCGTTATCCGAATGCGAATTCTCGGATTCGAAATCATAGAAGACAACGCCACTTACTGCGTCCTGAAAATCGGCGCTGGCGAGGACTGGGATGCGACTGTCAAAAAGACGGTGGACATGCGACTATCGGGTATCGAAGCGATGTCAGCCATCCCCGGGACCGTTGGCGCTTCACCTGTCCAAAATGTTGGTGCTTACGGCCAAGAAGTCGCCGATACTCTTGTGTCACTGGAGGCTTATGACACAACGACCAATGAAGTCGTCACTCTCGACAACCAGGCCTGTGAATTTTCGTATCGTCACAGCATTTTTCGTGGTCGCGAGCTCGGCCGCTATATTATTCTCAATGTCACTCTCAAGCTTTGGAAATCGCTGCCCAAACCACCATTCTACGACAGCCTTCAACAATATTTTGATGATAAAGGTATTAACATTTTCACTCATCAGATTGTTCGTGATGCCGTTATCGCCATCCGCGCTGAAAAATTACCCGATCCCAAGGTACTAGCCAACACCGGATCATTCTTCAAAAATGCGATTATCGAAAACTGGCGCTTAGATGACCTAAGGACAAAACTGCCTGACCTAAAAAGTTACGACATGGGCGACGGTACTACCAAAATTCCGACCGGGTGGCTAATCGAGAAAGCCGGCCTCAAAGGTCAGCTACTTCACGGTATGCGCGTTTATGATAAAAATGCTCTCGTACTAGTCAATGAATCAGCCAGCGGCTACGTCGATCTGGCTTCGGCTCGTGATGAAATTATTGCGGCGATCCGTGATAATTATCAAATCATAATTGAACAAGAACCTCTCGAACTAGCTTAGTTCTTGCGCAATGACCGAAAACCTCTTATGCTAATTACATATGAGGTCGCGTGGGTTTACGATTGTGGAAATTGTTATCACCATAACAATCATGTCCATTCTAATGGTTCTAGCGGTTGTTGGTGTTAGCTCAACACAGTCTAATGCTCGTGACGAAGAAAGAGTTTCCGACATCGAAGCCATCGCTCAAAATCTGGAGAGCTTTTACGTAGCTGGTCACGACGGCTTATCAATCAAAGGCGGCCTGACGTATCCGGCTACGGTGAATATGACGTCGGCTAATATCTTGACGACCCTCAGGGATATCGACCCCAAAGCCCTCACCTCACCGAATGCCGCCACGTCAACGACAATCAGCGTCACCAACGCCACCAACTCGACTCAGACCGTAACTGGTGTCAGCCCACTACCTACCACTGCAACTTATGTTTATCAACCGCTACGCAGCGACGGTGCGCTATGTACCAGCCCGACAACCAGTGGCGGCTGTCGGAAATTTAATCTTTATTACCGATCCGAAAAAACCAATGCAGTTCAAATGATAACGAGTCGAAATCAATGAAGCATCAAAATAGCCAGGCTGGATTCACGGCGATTGAACTACTCATCACGTTATTCGTAGCGGCGGCTTTTTTGATAGCCGGCTATCAGCTGTTTAGCCTAGTTGTCCGCGACGGCGGGGCTGTCAACGCTGAATCGGTCGCCTCCAACATCGCCTACGACCATTTGCGACGCTATGAAACGGCCACTTCCGACCCATGCGTAGCCCGCACACCATTACGAAGCGGTCGAGTCGAAGGCGAAGGTTTGGCCAATCCGACAGTAACAGTCACTATCACCTGTCCGAGTTCAGCGACTCCAGGCTTGTCGCAAATCACTTCAAGAGTCGAGTACGGCAACGAACCCCGACGAAGCGTCGAGTATTCAACGTATGCCAACGGCAGTACAGCGGCTTCAACAATCACCAGCGATATCGTTCTGTGGTTAAAGATGAATGGCAACTTGACTACCTCGGCTGGCACCAAAAACGGCTCGAACAGCACTTTCGCCTACGATGCTGGTGAAAATTCAGCCAACCCGGGCGCCATCGTCTTTGGGCCATCAGCCACGCTATCATCAGGCACCGATGATATTGATATCGGCCATGCCCCCGAACTAGCACTGACTCATAACTTTACTGTTTCAGCTTGGATTCGGCCAGCATATTTAACAGCCGAATTTCCACTTTATTCGACTCAAGGAAATGCGGCTATCACTAGCTACCCGCTCGCCTTTCAGCTGATGATTGGCCCGGGTAGTGGTGGTGTCGGACGACTGTATGTAAAGACCGGCACGTCAACCTTTGAAAGCGTCAACAATACGATTGGCATCAATACCTGGCAACACGTGGCTTTCGTCAAAGGCGATTCGTGCTTGCCCGGCAAATTATACGTCAACGGATCAGAAGTACCTTACGCAATTTCTGACACGACCTGTAATTATGCCGATTATGGTCGAACCAAGACCATGGGCTCGACATCAGTCAACTGGGGCGGCGGAAGAGTTGACGATTTTCGAATCTACAGTCGAGCCCTATCGGGCGGCGAAATAGCGCGTTTATTTAGCGAGGGGTCCCAATGAGATTAACGAACAAAACCAGTCGAGCTTTCACGCTAGTTGAGATGTTAGTTGTCGCACCAATTGTCATCTTGGCGATCGGTGCCTTTCTGACAGTCACGATCTCAATCACTGGTGAAGTCATCGCCAGTCGAACCACCAATGTTATGACCTTCGAGATTCAAGACGCTCTAAATCGCATCGAGCAGGATGTTAAGCAGAGTACCACCTTTTTAGCTACTAGCAATATACCCGCCCAGGGTGCCAATAACGATAATGCCATGTCGATTACCAACCTTGGCGACAGTAACGGACCGGCTCTGATCTTAAATATGATTGCCACCACCGGCAACCCAATGTCAGCCTCCAGTCAATATATCGCCTTGCGCGATCAGCCCAATCCTTGCGCTAGTCCAATTGGCAATAAACCGCATAGCTACAATGTCGTCTACTTTGTTCGCAACGAATCGCTGTGGCGACGAGTAATTATGTATCCGAGCTACACTAATACAACCAGCTTTACTTGTCAGACGCCGTGGCAGCAGCCGACCTGTACGCCTGAATACATGGCAGCTCAGACTGGATCAGTATTCTGTAAAACTCGTGACATGAAGCTAGTTGACGGCGTCAAGCCAGACGGCTTTTCGGTTAAATACTATAGCGGTCAATCAAACTCGACCGCTAATGGTCAAGCCTATAGCTCCGACAACTCCGTCCGGAGTACAGCCCTAGCAGCCAGCTCATCCGTGCTAGTTGAGCTACGATCAATCCGATCAGCCGCTGGCCGTGAAATCGACAATCAATCACAGATTCGAATATCGCGCTTGTCAACTAACGCCGCCGCCCTAGCGCTAGAAATGACACCCACAACACCGGCTGCTCCACGACCCACTTCCCAAAACGAGATTGGTGCTAAAGCCACCTTTACCTGGCCGAACGTTCCTGGTGCGACTGGTTACACCTTCCAATACAACATTGATGGCGGTACCTGGCAGACCGGCTTTACTAATCAGCCGACTCGACGCTACACAGTAACCGCTCCATCAAACGATCGCACC
>DAICYC010000018.1 GCA_027311865.1 Candidatus Saccharimonadota bacterium | reverse complement strand
ATCAAGCATCGGCTCTCCTTGAAGCATCCAACTCCCAGCTGCGCTTCTTCATTAGCAGCCAGATGGGCCTGAAGCGCACAGCTACGGCTGAGCAGCTGACGATAATGATGTCGTAGGACACGACCCCGCCTCAATTGAGAACCCCGCTTCTCTCAGAGGCGGGGTTCTCAATTTATTTGACGACTCGAAAACCAACGTCGTCCATGAAACTATCAGTTGGCAATCTCCAGATTGACAGTTCGTAGACGCCACCGTTGTACCCAGTATAGTAATTACCGCCCCGATAGTGGCCATACGTGATGCTGCTGTCTGACGTAAAGAGATGGCCCGGCCGGCCGACACTTTTGTGATAAATATCAGATGACGTGAAGGAGCTGATGAACGAAGGCGAAGCGCCTGGCCCTAGACGCAAAATCTTTGAAGATACGGGATATTCGGACCAGTACGCGTACTGTGCAGCCGCCCAGTCTCGAGCGACACTCGTTCCAGTCGTCCATTCTGCCACATTGCCAGCGACGTCCCAAACCACACTACCATTGCTCAGATACATCGTTCGTCGTAGACGCGAAATGTTAGCTGTGTCATCGATAAGATACGTTCCGTTATTATCGTCAGTCGAGGCGGCAAGTGGAAGATACGAATAACTCTGACTGTGTCCAGACATCAAATAACCAGAGTTTATCGCACCGCCTGTCCAGTTTTGGGCAACGTTGACAACATTTTGCGCGATTGTTGACCACTCCTCGTCTGATATCAATCGACAACCAGAACAAGCCAATTTCGAGGCCTGGATGGCCTGCTCTTGAGACACATATATCCACGGCGTGCCGCCTGCTGTCGATATCGGCACGCCACCACCATTGTTCTTAGCTTCGTATTTCATTACACAGAAAGCTTGCGTTCCATACAAAGAGCTACCCGGTACCACCACGAATCCAGTAGGGCAGCTCGATCCATTGTCCAACGTTGTTGGTGAAGTTCCGGTGTGGCCGGGACAAGGCCCTCGGACCACCGGGCCTTTGCTAGCCACATGATAAAAATTATCGCCATTTTCAACCGTCAGACAGTATAGACTTGGGGTCACTCCGGTGTTGACTGTATACTGGTACTTTGTTTGCCCAGCATCATTGACGCCTATACTATCGAGCGATACGGCCGCATTGCCACCGTTTTGAGCCGAGTACGTTTCAAGTTTTTTCTGAACCTGACCGACACTAGCGACGAGGGCAGCTTCGTTTGATTGACCCTGGATTCCTCGATAGGCGACACTGACAACTAGCGCCAGAATAACTAATATTGTAATGACAATCACTAGTTCCGCCACCGTGAATCCGGAGCTGTTTTTGCTATTAACCGATCGCTTCAGCATAGTACGCATCCTTTTTGTATGGTACTAGTTTAGCACAAGCCTTATGCGACCAAAGCGTCCTGATATTCACTAACCGATTGACTCGCCAGATTTCGAGCGCGTTGAATCATTTTTTCTAAATTATCAAGTTGATGCGGCAATAGGCTTTCTGGATTGTCCGAGTAGGCCAAGAGCATTGCTTCATAAGCCTGTCGCCCCATCCGCGTCCTGGTTAGCTTCAGCTGATCACGACTGCTCGGAGCATAGTCGGCAAACTCAAACTCGGGTTGAGCCAAAATAATGCGTTCTTGGAGGCTCTTAATTTCATTGGCTATGTAATCGTTAGCGCGTTCCGATTTGAGCTTCTTGTCGACAATCAACATCGCCGCAATTTCCAGCTTGTTGTTAACATACTCATCAATGCCTTCGGGGTAATTACGGCCCATCCTTGACATGGCCTGGTAATACTCAGTATAGGTTCGCATCAGCGGCTCTAATTTGACGACCGTCGAATAAGGTAACAGCCTGTCATATTCAGCTGCATAGTTACGAATATTTTCTGGTAAGCGAGTGAATTGTAAGGCCGTTCCAACGATATTCTCGCTCAGGCCGGTACGGGCCGATATTTCGTGATGAGTTGGTCGTCTACCTGTTTCACGAAATTTGTAGTCAAACAGTTGTCGAATGTTGCGGGCCGTCTCTTCGGGAGACACTTTTTCATAAGTATTCTCACGAATTTGAGCAATCAAGGCATCTTCGAACGTAATATCGGTCCGTAAGTTGACACTGACCTCGACGTTTTGTGGATCGATTTCATGCTCGTGCATCAACAGCTCGATCGCTCGTTTGCGTCGGTGGCCAGAAATCAATATCAAATAATCGCCGTCTTCATCAACCCTAAGCGATGCTAGTTCGACCGGATTACCACCATAGAACTTGGCGTGCTCGTGAACATAAGCCGCCGCCATTTCGGGTGATAGCTTCGCCACCAGTAGCGGATTATACATATCAAACTGAGTATGACCGTCTTCATGCTCGATTAGCATTGAGTCGGCCAGATCAACAATCTTGTCGGCTTCATAAGTTTTACGAATTTGCTCGATCTCGTTCAAATCATCGTAATTAACAAGTGCGACAAATTTTGGTCCAAATTCGACTGTTTGTTCTTGCTCCATCGACTGATTTATATCGGTCGACAGGCCTACCCTTTCTAACGTTTCCATAGCCATATTATAAACACATAACGCTACATATAGCGTAGTGATATTTATAACAGGCGCTTTCTGTGGTGTATGTCACAAAAATAGAGCCGCTTAACGGCTCTATTTTTCGGTTCTGAGATGCTGTTACATAAACTCCCAGTAGGCATCTGCTTGATCAGTGAAGCGGATGGAGTCAGCAACCAGTACCGTCTTGCCGGTGAAGTCAGCTTCGTACTCCGGTGTAATATCGATATCGAACTCCTGTTCAAAATCAGCCAAGGTGACTTCTCGCAAAGTTCCTTTGACCTCCACATTGGCATTATCAGCTAGCAACTGTTCGGCCTGCTCCGCCTGGGCGTCCGTCAACGGTGACTTGACGAAAACGGTCAATTCGTCGCCGAGCATGTCGTCCGAAATTTTAATAACCCGGTTCGTCCAAACATCTTGGACTTCGCCCTCAACAGTCACCTCTTGGCCAACATAGGCTGACGGATCTTCCATGATTCGGCCCAGCATTGAGCCATCGTTGTCGTCGATAACGCTAGTTTCGACCTCATCAATCGCATTGTCGATATCGGTATTATCGCGAGTCAACGACCAGGCAATTAGCCCTAGTACCAAGATGAGAACAACGACGATAATTCCCGTTACCAGCGATCTGTTATTTTCCCTATCCCTAGTGCCTCCTATGTCTAATCTTATTGTAATTAGAATTTCAGGACAGCAAGTTGAAGATTAGCTGAAATTTAAAACCGCCTGGTGAGGGCCAGGCGGTGTGTGACAGTGATGGCTCGTCAGGCCTGCCGGTACTTCCCCGGGTCTGATACGGCAATGTATCGACACGCCGGGGCGTCATATTAATTCCTAGGTTTACGTCAGTAGGCTCGACGTTAGTAGTCTTGTGAGACGAAGCAATCCGCGAAGCGCGAATCGCTCTTCAGCAGGGCCAGCGACGGATCGCCGACGAAATCGGCTGAGTCGAGGCTCTGCGAGCCCGGCGCCGTAACGTACAGTCGGTTCTCGTCAGTGACGACGAAGCGAAGCACGCACTGACCGGCCGTGGCCATGTAGACCATGTTGTCACCCGGCTCTTTGCCGGATACGTGTTCGATGTCGACGAACCCGGCGTTCCAGATGACTTCCTCCCATGTCCTCACGGCACCGCAGGCCGTGAGGAAGAGGGCGGCCAGGGCAAGCGCCGCCGCGAACAGCTTGTTCATCTTTGCTCCTAATTGTAAAGCGAGCGTGCTTGGATAAGCACTAATTGAACCATCAGACTCCCCTCAGAGTCTAATATTTGTATATATTATCACGAATGCTTGAAAAAGTCAATGATGTGGCTTCTTGGCAAAGAAAAAAGAGTCGGGCTGGACTCTTCTTTCCGTGGCTGGGATGGAGGGATTCGAACCCCCGAATGCCAGGACCAAAACCTGGTGCCTTACCACTTGGCCACATCCCAATACTGGTGCGGGTTTAATCGCACCTTCAAATTGTACAGCAACAGAGGCGCTGACTCAAGACTGATTACTTTTTGGACTTGCGCGGCTTGACGGCTCGATCATGCGCAAACTGGCCATGAATCTCGAATAATAGATAGCCGAACAAAGCCGCAAAAATACCGTGAAACAGAACCAGGATGACAAAGTTAATCAAACTGAGCGACAAGAAAGCGTTCACAAAAATCCACATGACATAGACTAGCAGGCTCAAGAATAATAGTACCCAACCTTTTTTCATTCGTCCCTTGAGTGGGTCGATTGAGGCCGCCGCCAAGCCCACCGCTACGACGCCAAATATAAAGGCAACGATTTGTAGCAGCAGACCCCAGGTGCCCATAAATGGCTCGACATCATAGTAACCGGCTTCGCTAATGGATAGATTCGTCAAAATCGTCATCATCATGCGCACCAGACTAATTGCTTGAATCACCGCCCCGCCGGCAACTAGCCACCAAGCATTATCTGCCAGCCAGCGCCGAGCGCTCTCGGGCAGATTCGGGATCTTTTCGAACCAGGCGATACCTTTTTGTTCTATCGAGTTAACAACTTTCATAATTCCCCTTTGACTTAATCATACAAGTAACACTATCAATCAGCAATGACTACAAACGACGTCGCAGTTCTGGTCCCATTCCCCAAATAATCACACTCGACACGGCCAGCATCACGAAACTCAATACGATAGCCCACCAACCTGGACTAATTTCGACAATCGTACCGAAAAATCCAACATTTTCAAATTCTGGCGTGACCGTCATCGTCCACTGGCTAAAGAACAACCACAAAGCACCGACTAACCAGCCAAAGATCATACTCAACCATCGAAAGGCCGGGCTCAAATACATCCGGAGCAGAAACGGCAAGGCCAGCAGCTCGATACCCACAACCAGTCCAGCAATTAAGTAACCGCCCCCTAAGCTAGTCGTAATGTCCATCGCCACGACTAACTCGAGCCAGCTTTCAAACGTAAATAACTGTGTCAGTAGCATCATTACAATGAAACCAGCGTAGACTAACGCAATTTTATCGATAAATCGGTGACGTAGAGCAGGGGCTTCAGTCGCAACAATCGGATACTTCATACCAGTAGTATACCTGCTCCGATGTCACCCTGTCTAAACATTGTTATTTTTACGATGACGCTTGCGCTTTTTGAAAGGTTATCGTAAAGTAACAGGAAGCGAAGATTTCAACAAAAACAAACACACCACCACTTGCAAGATTCGCTCTACGTTAAATCCACCACAACAACTGATGACCCGCTCGCTTGAGCGGGTTTTCCGTAATTCGATCAGACTTTAATCTTTAACTGGGAACGAATTTTCTGCCCGCCACTTGGCGATTTCTCCGTGGTGACCACTAATCAAGACATCGGGCACGACTCGGCCGTCATAATTGGCTGGCTTGGTATACTGCGGAAACTCGAGCGTTTGGCCATCACTGAAACTTTCGATGGCCGCGCTGGCTTCGCCACCGAGCACACCTGGTAGTAGTCGAACCACGCTATCAATCACGACCATGGCCGCTAATTCGCCACCAGTTAGGACATAATCGCCAATTCGCACCTGATGATCTACCAATTCAACAATCCGCTCATCATAGCCTTCGTATCGCCCACAGATAAAGATCAGTCCATGATTGAACTCTGACCAAGATTGAGCCACAGACTGCTTCCAGCGCTCGCCACGAGGCGTCAGGAGCACAACCTTTGCTGTCGGGTCGATCTCTTTAGCGCGACGAACGGCGGCAAATAACGGCTCTGGCTTGAGGAGCATGCCATCGCCACCGCCGTATGGCGTATCATCCACTTGGTGACGCGGACCAATACCAAACTCTCTGAGATTGAGCGTTGAGAAATCCAGGACTTGTTGACTTTGAGCCTTCCACATCATCGAACTGTTCATCACACCGTCGAACATCTCCGGAAACAGGGTAATAACTTGAATTTTCATCTATCACCAGTTTAAGTCATTTGGCGGCAATTAAAAAGACGCACCAAAATCGGGGCGTCTTTTATACACATAAGCTCTCAACAAATGTGGTGGTTTGTCGCTCGCATGAGCTTGTTCTCGCAGTTCAAAGATTCGTTGAACTTACGGTTATTATATATCAAGGTCGTCGAGCTCGGCAAGCTCTGCCCGGGTCTTTTTTGAGTAGTCCGATGTGTTGTCCACAGGCTCATCTGATGAAGTTTCCACAACTGGCTCATCTGAGGATAACTCGGCCCCGGTTTGACCGTCATTATTGACGATTTTTAGGTTATAACGAGCGTCATTTTTTGTGCCCAAAGCGCGCAATAACGTTCGCAGGCTCTGCGCTGTTACACCTCGCTTACCAATGACGCGCCCCAGATCCTCGGGATTGACAGTCAGCGTCAAGAGGACGCCCTTCTCATCAATGATTCTTTCGACGATAACGTCGTCGGGATGTCCGACAACAGATTTTACGATATATTCAATGAACTGTTGGTCGATTGTTGACATGGTATCCTCCTGCCTCACGGTCACTAACTGGTAGTAATTTTATTGTAGCATAAGCTTCGATCGCAAAAATATATCCAAACTAAAAACTCCACCTTGCGGTGGAGTTCTAACACTGGCTTATAGACTAGGCTTCGGCTGGAGCTTCCTCGGTAACCTCAGTTTCGGCTGGGGCTTCCTCTTTTGGCTGATTTTTGCGAAGCTTGTCGCTGTGACGTGTCGACTTGGTTTTGTCGACAGCCGGTTCAACTACCCACTTAGGCAGCTTGACGCCAGCTTCTTTGAGAAGCTTGACAACTCGAGGAGTTGGCTGTGCTCCATTGTCGAGATACTTCTGGGCCAATTCAGTCTGAATCGAAGCCTCTTTAGTGTGTGGATTATAGTTGCCGACGTAAGCGACAACCCGGCCACTTGATGGGTGGCGCTGAGATTCTTGGACAGCTAGGCGGTAGGTGGCGTAGCCTTTGCGTCCCAAGCGTTGCAATCGAATTGCGAGCATAAAAACGAAACTTCCTTTAACTCTTACTTATAAATTTATTGAATTCTCGATGTATTTTACACTGTTATCTCGAGTAAGTCAATCACGATACAGCTGGAGCGCGGCTTTAGCCGCTTCTTGCTGGGCGGCTTGTTTACTCGGTCCCGTGCCGCGACTAACCAATCGTTCACCGGAATAAACACCCAGTGTAAATATCTTGTCATGATCAGGACCAACCTCTTCCAGCACAACATAGCGCGGTGTGTGACCATCGATTCGCTGCATAACTTCCTGAAGGTGCGACTTTGGGTCGCGCCAACTACCCTCTTTCAGGATATTATCGAGTTTGCTGACGATATGGCGACCGATAAAAGCGTCAGCTTCGTCATAACCCCGTTCTAGGTAAATGGCGCCGATGAGGGCTTCAAAGGCGTTGGCCAAGATTTGCAGTCGAGCTCGCTCCCCACCCTGTTTTTCGCCGCGACTCATACGAACTAACGGTTCATAGCCTAACTTTTGTCCAGCGTCACCGATACTTTCAGTTCGAACCAAAGCGGCTCGCCAACTAGTTAAAATACCCTCGGGCTCGTCATAATTCCTAAACAAGTAATTAGTGACTGATAGTTCCAAAACGGCATCTCCCAGAAACTCCAAGCGCTCGTTGTGATCGCTAACACTCTTGCGGTGCTCATTGACATAGCTTCGGTGAGTCAAGGCCGTTATCAATAGATCAAGGTTAACGAACTCAAAGCCTAACTTTTCGCGCGCAAACTGCTGATAAGGTGCGGTCGGCATGCCGGTCATTACAAATTCTCCTGTCGGATGCGCTTCATTGCCAAGAGCATCAATTTACCAATATCTTCGTACTCAATCGCCTCCAGGGCATCGTGAAACTTGAACCACTTGATGCCATTCATCCAATCCTCTTTCTTGATAGCGTCGGTGTCACCCTTTGCCCGGACCAGGTAGATCTGGGTCGTCATCAGAACAAGCTTATCGATGCGACGATAGCGGAAATGAATTTTGCCTAACCAACCAAGCACATCGACATCATGGAGCCCCGCTTCTTCGCCAATCTCACGCTTGGCTGTCTGCTGAGCCGTTTCGCCTTCTTCGATGTGACCTTTCGGTATCGTCCAACGATCCTTGGCGTCCTGAATCAAGAGAATCTCGATTCCCTTCTTGCCGTGTCGAAAGACAATCCCGCCAGCCGTCGGCTCACGAACAATCTCCTGAATCGACGGCTTTTTGCGCGAGAAATATTTCTTAAATTTATCAAACTGAGCTGGTGCTGCCATCGGCCTGGTCTCCCTCAACGAGAGTTCGCAGCACGGTGCCTAATACACCGTTAACGAACTTGCTGGAGTTATCAGAACCAAACGCTTTGGCTAATTCAACGGCCTCGTTGATGACGACTTTTGGCGGAACGGTATCGGCCTTGTGAAGATGTTCAAATGTACCGATGCGAAGAATATTCCGATCAATTCGGGCGATTTGTTCAATCGGCCAATCAGGTGCTATCGGTTGAATTGCACCGTCGAGGTCGACTTGATTTTCCAAAACCCCGTCGACAATCTGCTTAACAAAGCCGGTATCTTCTATCGCCTGCTCGTAACGCTCGATATTACGTTCCAAGATGTCGTTAACGTCGACCGATTCGTCCTCACACTGAGTTCGAAATTCAAATTCATACAGCGTTTGAAGCGCTACAATGCGACCGAGGTGACGATTAGATGCCATAATGCGTTGGTTCTCTTTTTATTGTAAATTGCAAAATAAGCAACACAGCCAAGACTACTTGGCTGCGGCTTTGCCGGTTTCACGGCGAGTTGTAGTAGCTTTGACTGGCGAAGTCGCGTTGACGCGTCGAGCCAAGGTCAAACGCAAGTGACTACGGCGCAAACCGGTCTTGCGGGGGCTACTCTGCTTTTTCGGTTGTCCCATGTAATGTACTCCTTTTTATAGGTTTACGAAAAACTTGCCCTAATTATACTATGATTCGCCTCTGTACTCAAGCGGTTTCTAGACGACGATACTCACCAGACGCCCAGGAACATAAATCACCTTCTTTGGTGGCTGGTCACCAACAAACCGAGCGACATTGTCCGGCTCGAGGGCTAATCGCTTGATCTCGTCTGCCGAAGCGTCTCGGCTGACTGTAATTTCGGCCCGTAGCTTGCCCTGCACTTGAACGGCAATCGTCATCGTGTCCTGAACCAAGTAAGCCTCGTCCCACTCTGGCCAGTCAGATTGTTGAACCAGTTCGTTGTGACCGAGTTGCTGCCATAGCTCATCGGCCAGATGTGGTGCGAAGGGCCCAATCATCTGGACTAAGGCTTCAAGCGCTTCTGGCCAAACTGTCTCATCAAAACCGTCGAGTTTCAATTTATACAGATCGTTAACATACTCCATCAGTGCGGCAATCGAGGTATTAAAACTGATTCGCCGAATATCATCGGTCACCTTCCGGACTGTTTTGTGCTGAGCTGTCACAACTTCGTTAGCTTTGGCAATCACTTCGGACTTGTCGGCTTCTAAATATTCCTGAACCAAGGTGTGAACCCGATTCAAGAACCGATAAATTCCCGCGATACCTTTTGAGCTCCAGGCCGCATCCAGTTCTACCGGCCCCATGAATAACACGTAGGTACGCAAAGCGTCGGCACCATAACCCTGATCGATAACATCAAGTGGATCAATAACATTTCCCTTGCTCTTGCTCATCTTGGTACCGTCTTCGGCATTGATGTAGCCATGGTAGATTAACTTCTTGACTGGCTCCGTAAAATCGAGCAACCCCATATCATGGAAAACATGCGTCCAGAAACGGACATAGAGTAAGTGCGCAACAGCATGGTCACCGCCAACATAAAAGTCAACCGGGTTCCAATAGTTAGCTTTGTCCGGACTCCAGGCCTGCTGGTCATTCTGAGGGTCGGCGTAACGCAATAAGTACCAACTGCTACAAGCGTAACCATCCATCGTATCAGTCTCACGGCGGGCCGGACCACCACAAGTTGGGCAAGTCGTCTCCACCCAGTCTGACGCCCGAGCCAGCGCCGACAATCCATCACCTTTTGGTGCATAGTCTTCAATCTCCGGCAACATCACCGGTAGCTGATCTTCGGGTACGGCGACAGCACCATGTTCCGGGCAGTGAACTATCGGAATCGGCGCACCCCAATAGCGTTGACGGCTGATCAACCAGTCGCGCATCTTGTAAGTTTTTTGTGATCGGCCGACACCTTGCTTGGTCAACCAGTCAATAATTTGGTCGCGAGCCTCAGCACTAGCGGCGCCGTTGAATTCACCTGAATTAATCAACGGACCCTCGCCACTGTATATTAGTTCACCGTCATTCTTGTCAGACTCGACAACTTCAACAATTGGCAAACTATATTTCGTCGCAAAGGCGTAATCCCGCTCATCGTGAGCCGGCACCGCCATGATCGCTCCGGTACCGTAGCCGCCCAGGACATAATCAGCCACCCAAATCGGCACTTTTTCACCAGTCAAAGGATGAACCGCGTGGCTACCAGTGAAGACACCGGTTTTTTCCTTTGTGTCGTTCGTCCGATCAATCTCTGATTTTTTAACTGCTTCACGAACGTAATTCGACAGCGCTTCAGTGTGATCGCCACTACCGAGTCGCTTAACAAGTGGGTGCTCTGGGGCTAGCACCAGAAACGTAGCGCCGAAAATAGTGTCTGGACGAGTCGTAAAAACCGTAATTTTGTCAGCGGTGTCAAGAACCTTAAATTCAACTTCGGCCCCGATCGAACGGCCGATCCAATTCGTCTGAGCAGTCTTGATTTTTTGCGGCCAATCGAGGCTGTCAATTTCCTCGAGCAGCTCATCAGCGTAATCAGTGATCTTGAAGAACCACTGTTTCATCGACTTCTTCTCTACCTGCGAGCCACATCGCCAGCAGGCGCCTGCTTCGACTTGCTCGTTAGCCAAAACTGTCTTGTCGACTGGACACCACCATTGAAGTGATTCTTTTTGATATGCCAAGCCTCGCT
>DAICYC010000017.1 GCA_027311865.1 Candidatus Saccharimonadota bacterium | reverse complement strand
CGAGCGCGATCTTGGATGCCGTTGTAGGCCACGATGGTTATGGCGGCGAGAATAGCGATCACCACGATGACGATGAGTAGTTCGACGATGGTAAAGGCGCGAGCGTCAGATGATTTTGTTGATTTTAGTGACACTAACTTTAGCCTTTCTTTAGTGCTTATGGTTAGTTAAATGATAGCATACAAAAATAAAAAACGACCCTTTATTGGATCGCTTTAGAATAATAGTGGTGGAGCATATCGGATTCGAACCGATGACCTCTTCCATGCCATGGAAGCGCGCTAGCCAACTGCGCCAATGCCCCGCGCGTCAAAGTATAGCAAAAGTCTACACTGTTGACTAGTGTAGACTTGCTCGCTGGTGCGCGCCCACCCGGGGCCGCTCAGGTACGTTGTGTTTGTTTCTGTCGAGCACTGGAGTTATCAGCCCCAATGCGCATCAGCATATCGCTATTATGCTTTATAAATAGCATTAGCGCAATATGGCTAATTTGCCACTAGCAATTTTGCATGTTTTATGCTACGATAATACCGTTCAGAGTACGCAATGTATCAAGCCTGAGGACAATAAAGCTTCTCTTCGCCGACTACTTGCCAGGTCGATCTGACAATTAAGTTACGAAGAGAGAAGAATCAATGTCACAGAACCTATTTATCGGAAGCCTTGCTTACGCAACGACTGACGACGGGCTCAAGGCTTTCTTCGAGCAAATCGGTGAAGTTGAAAGCGCCCGTGTTATCACGGACCGCGACACCAACCGTTCTAAAGGTTTCGGTTTTGTCCAATACAAGGACGAAGCTGACAACCAAAAGGCTGTCGATCAACTCGACGGCAAAGAACTAGATGGTCGCACCATCAACGTTACCCTTGCTCGACCAAAAGAAGACCGACCACGCAACGATTTCGGTGGCGGTAATCGCCAAGGTGGAGGCGGCAACGCTTTCCGCCAACGAAGTTGGTAGTCACTTAGAGCTTTAACACCCCTCGCCCTGAGGGGTGTTTTATTTGGACTCTTTTAGTAGTTCGATGAACTGAGTCTCGTCAATCACCGGCACTTCGAGTGAACGAGCTTTGCTTAGTTTGCTAGACCCGACCTTGTCACCCGCCACTAGATAGTTCGTCTCTCGACTAATCGCCGCCTGAAAGACACCGCCTCGTTGACGAATCGCATCGGCCGCCTCGTCGCGCGACATGGTTGCCAGAGTGCCGGTCACGACAAAATTAATACCAGCCAAACCACCCGTCAATCGCTCGTAAATCGGTTCAACACCGAGTCGTTTGAATTTAGCCAACAAATCGATATTGTCTTGATCGCTGAACCAGGCCACTACACTTTCAGCCACGACCTGACCTATACCATCAACTGCCAATAGCTCATCAATCGAGGCCGCCTGTAATCCGTCGAGCGTCTCGAATTTTTCAACTAGATCGCGCGCCGTCTGGATACCAACATGGCGAATTCCGAGACCATAAATGAATCGTTCGAGTAGCGGTCGCTTGGCTGCCTGAATGGCTTTGACTAATTTACGGGCCGATAGATCAGCGAAACGATCAAGCTCGACTAAATCCGCGACTGTTAGCCGATAAATATCCGCCATATCTTTGACTAGTCCGGCGTCAACAATTGCTTCAACATTTTTTTCACCAAGAGTATTGATATCGAGCGCCGATTTTGACGCAAAGTGTTCGACAGCCTTCTTTAGCAAGATTTCGCTAGTTGCCCCTCTTAGTCGATAAGCCGCCTCGCCTGGACGTCGGTCGAATTCTAGGTCGCTATATTGACGCTTCAAAGCCGCCTCGAAATCGAACTTGGCTACATCGGCCGGACGTAGCGACTCAACAACCGACTCGACTTGAGGAATAATATCGCCAGCTTTAAAAATCACCACCGTATCACCCACTCGAACATCGAGCCGGGCAATCTCATCGGCATTGTGGAGGCTGGCATGAGTAATCGTCGATCCAGCCACGACAACCGGATCAAATACAGCCACCGGTGTAGCTGCACCGGTCCGACCAATCTGAATAACGATATCTCGCACGACCGTCGTGGCTTGTTCAGCGGGATACTTAAAAGCTATGGCGGCCCGCGGCTGTTTGCCGACTATACCGAGGCCTTCGTAAAGCTGACGATCATTAACTTTAACAACGACACCATCGGTATTAAACGGCAAGTCATGACGCAATTCATCCCACTGATCAATAAATTCCTCGACGGCTGCTAGGTTCGGCAGATACTTGGCTTGGTGATTACGACTGATCCCCAGTTCGGTCAGAGCGTCGTAAGCAAATTCCTGCGTTGGCACTTCACTCGATTTGTCACGCAAAACGTCATAGGCCCGAAATGACAACGGTCGATCGGCCACTAATTGGGGATCGAGTTGACGGATGGTGCCGGCCGCCAGATTGCGCGGATTGGCATAGGTCGGCAGACCAGCCGCCTCTTGACGTTGATTGATGGCCTCAAAATCGTCTTTCAACATGACGATTTCACCCCGCACCTCTGTTCTGCCAACTAGAAAATCGGCACAGCGCTTGGAATCACGCAGCCGGAGAGGTACGTTCTTGATTGTTCGAACATTGGCCGTTACATCTTCACCGACATAACTGTCGCCTCGCGTTACCGCTTGAGTCAAGATGCCGTCTTCGTAAACGAGCGAACAGGCCAGGCCATCCATCTTGATATCGGCAAAGAAATCGATGCGACTATCGCCCGCCAGTTTCGAGATTCGCCCAAACCAGGCTTCGACTTCCTTGATACTAAACACATCATTCAAGCTCAGCATTCGCCATTTATGATTTACCTTTTGAAAACCACCTTTGAGTTCATTACCGACCCGCTGCGTGGGGCTATCCGGAGTCACGAGACTCGGATGCGCGGCCTCGAGTTGTTTTAACTCTTGAAACAAGCTATCGTAGACAGCATCGCTGACTGTCGGCGCATCCAAAACATGATATTCGTAGCTATACTGATTCAACAGTTGTCTCAAATCCCGAATTCTATCAGCGGCTGGTAGCATCGTCCTCAATCACTCCTCGATACAGCATATAAACGTAGGTTGACACCCAAATTAAACTGACGACCGGAACTATCAACAAAACTACTGGCACAACTGGCAACCACGACAGCGCCGGTATCAATGCTTTTAAGGCCATGTCAAATAATATGAATGGCAGTAGGATAATCAACGAACCGATCACGACGGTTCCGAGTAGCCAGACAATGCGCAGCAGCAATCGCAAGCGGCGACCCTGAGCCATATCGCTAGCGACCCGCAACGCTTTCATCGGATAGGTACCCGGAACGGTAACAATAATCATCGCCAACAGGGTGCTAGTTGCCCAGTACAACGACAACGTTGCCAACAAAGCAATCGCCGCCCAGAGTAGCATGGCCTCGACGCCACCCGATAATAGACCAGTTGTCTCACCCGCCACGTAAGCGATTGCCGCCAAAGCTACTGGTAGCAGCTGAAGAACCAACAAAAGAGTCAGCAACAAAAGCGCGACGATTGGCGAGCCAGCTGAATACAGTCCGTCGCGTAGCTTGACTTGGTGACCAGCTAGCCGCTGGCGTAGTAACCAGACAGCCGTCAGCCATGTCATCAAGCCTAACATCACGGCATATATCTGCTGTTCGGGCGTCAGGCTACCCGTCAAACCGGACGAAGCCACCGATAGATATAGCAGCCCAGCTTCACCGATTTTACCCCAACCACCTTCAAATAAACTGGAACCAGTTTCCTGAATCGTATCAACCAGAGTTTGATAAGTCGCCTGCGGACCGATACCCACAAACAATGCCACCAAGATTCCATAGACCAACGCCAAACCACCAAGCAATCGCCACTCACGCTTAATTAAACGACCGACCTGGAGAGTAAACCTCCAGTAGCCAGGTAGTCGCAGATCCCGCACATAGTCGCGACGTCTAGTCGCCCGGAAGCTGCGATGCGGCCGACGCTTTAGGTATTCACGGCTGCGAATTTTCAGCCGTTGCCAGTAATTAGCTATCCTATTTGACTGGCTGGTTTTAGAATTTTTCGGCATTGGCGCGTAGTCGCTTGACGCGATCCTCAAGTGGTGGATGACTACTGAACAGCTTCGTGAAGAAGCCTTTTTTGAGCGGATTGCTAATGAATAAATGCGCCGTGGTGGTGCTCTGGCGCTTCATCGGTTGGCCGTATTTTTGAAGCTTTTCGAGAGCCCGAGCTAGTGATTCAGAATCACGAGTCGTCAGGGCACCGGTCGCATCGGCCAAATATTCGCGCTGTCGACTAACCGCCATCTGAATGATTAAAGCAATAAAAGGCGCTAATACCACTACGATTAGGCCAACGATATACATGGCCGGATGAACGTTATCGCGACGATCACCGCCAAAGAATAACATTCGCAGAACCACGTCGGACAGGATACCGATGACACTTGCCAAGCCAAACGCGATCATCGTCACCCGGATATCATAGTTACGAACGTGACCCATTTCGTGGGCCATGACAGCCTCGAGCTCGTTGTCCTCCATGACTTCCAGCAAGCCAGTTGTCGCCGCCACAATCGCATTTTTAGGATCACGGCCAGTCGCAAAAGCGTTTGGAGCCTGATCGTCGATTATATAGACCTTCGGCATCGGCATGCCAGTGGTAATCGCTAGATTCTCGACAATTCGGTACAGCCGCGGATTATCCTGGAGTTGAATCTCTTTGGCGCCGGTCATAGCAACCGCCAATTTGGCCGCCGCGAAATACTGAATCAAGGCATACACCGCCGCTCCAACAATCACCCAAAGAGTAATTGATGGATGACCATACCAGATACTGGCAAGATAACCGATTGCTCCAATCAAGCCCACGAACAGGGCCATGATTACCAGAGTGTTGCGTTTATTAGCGGCGATGGCTTGATACATAGACAGACTCCTGTATTAGAACTTGACTTCGACCGGCTGTTCGGCACGAGCCTGTTCAGTCTCGTCGAGTTCAAAGAAAGCCCGATTATCAAAGTTAAACATCTTGGCAACAATATTTTGTGGGAAAAGCTGGATTTTGTTGTTCAACTGCATCACACCGTTGTTGTAGAAGCGGCGAGCGGCTTGAATTTTATCCTCAGTGTCAACGAGTTCCTTTTGAAGCTCGACAAAGTTAGCGCTGGCCTTTAGGTCTGGGTAGCTCTCACTGACAGCGAACAAACTCTTTAGGGCGCCTTCGAGTTGATTCTCGGCTGCAGCCGTGTCCTCGACGCTGGTGGCCTGCATAGCTTGAGCACGAGCTTTGGTAACGTTTTCGAGCACGCCACTTTCGTGGGCCGCATAACCCTTAACTGTTTCAATCAAGTTAGGGATCAAGTCCAAACGTCGCTTTAGCTGGACAGTGATGTCGCTCCAAGCCTCCTCGACACGAACGCGTAGTGAAACTAGGCTGTTGTAGGTCGCCCAAACGAATAATAGTCCCGCGACAACAACTACACCCAAGACGAGTAGCAGAATCACTGGTAAAGTTAGTTCTAATCCGAACATGGTCAAATTCCTCTCTTTTTAGATGTTCTTATTATAGCAATAATCGTCGCTACATAATACTACTTGCCAGCTGATTTTAAGAATGAGAAAACACAGCCTAATCGGCTGTATCAACGACCATCAAATTGGTCGGCCATATTGAAATGTCACTTAATACCACGTAGACAAGTTTGACTTTATGCAGCCATCGGGAATTGATCTAGAAGGAATAATTTAAGACGTCAGGAGCAAGCATTCTCTACAATGTGGGCTACGTGATACGTCGAGGACTCAGGAGTTTATCAAGATACATATCCCGAACCCAATCGCGCTGTCAGAAAATTATTAGAATTACGACTATTGGAGCATTGAATTTAGTTAAAATCATTGACGAGAGTAGAGCCGAAACTGGCATAAAAGTCTGCTCCTTGCTCTTCCGAGAGATTATGTCGATAGACTCTCTTGGCTTTACACAACGTACCGGACAAATGGTATATAACAGGCGGTCGTGACTCGAATATGGGACTGATTGTTTCAATCGTCGTTTGTTTTTGATTGATTCCGGACTGAATTATGTACTACCACTAGTTTACTTAGTTCTTTGTCTACGTGGAGCCTGCTGCTAAACCCATACGTTATCATCTTCTTTAAATCCCGACGAAAATTGTACGAATCCACCTGTCTGAGAAGTCCAAAATATGAATTTATCCTTTGGCAAAAATCAACATAAAACTCGTTAATTGATTTCGTATTATTTTTCTCAGCAATCTGCTTCAGAGTCTGAGCACCAAGGGTAATCTCATTCAGTACGTTCCGCTTCACTCTTTTACCTATCATCACTCTATATGGTTTTATGTATACTCCTAAAAAACTGACGCCTTTATCGGCGTGTTGTAAATATATTTTCTTCGGGTGTAACGTGAGTGATAAATTTACTCGTAAGTAGTCTGAGATTTCTTTCACCGCCACCAGTAGGCGCTGTTTGTCGCCGTGTACGATAACCATGTCGTCAACATACCGTCCATAATAACGAAACTGTAACTGTCTTTTTATAAATTGGTCAAGGCCGTCTAAATAGATGTTCGCAAACAGTTGAGACGTTAAGTTTCCAATCGGCAAGCCCTTATTGGCACCCGAATAAAACGAACTTTTCGATTTTGGCAGCCCCAGCCAAGATTCACGAGGGCTTTTTAGCACGCAACCCTCAGTTGGGTTACAGAAGATGACACCTTTGACTAAAAAGACTATCAAATCCAACTCGCAGCTTAGTCTATGCTGTTTTTTGGTAATCCTTCTCTCAATAATCCCAAATAAGATAGTTCTATCAATCGACATAAAATAGCCTTTAATATCGAGCTTTAGTATGTACGCGTCTTTCGTGTAGTTATCGCTGCACGAACGAATAAAATAGTTTACTCGCTGTATACCATATGAAGTTCCTTTCCCCATGCGGCAGCTGTAGCTATCATTGATAAAGGTCGGATCAAAAATCGGATTCAGATAGTTAAAGATCAGGTGATGAACCACACGGTCGCGAAAATCGCTGGCAAAAACTTCTCGTTTGACTGGTCTTTCTACAATAAAGGCTGAATACGGAGACGGTTTGTAGCTTCTGTTCTTTATTTCATCATAGAGTTGAATCAGATTCTTTTCGTAGTTTAGCTCAAACGCCAGAGCACTAAGCGAGTTGCGCTTGTTCTTGCGTGCATCGTAATACGCCTGAAAAAGATCTTCGACTAAGTTCTGCTCGGGTTTAATCTGAACGTGCTTTACTGTCATATATCCCCCCTATTGCTCGATCAATTCTCTAGGCAACGCACCGAAAAGCCGTTCGCCTTGTCGTTCGTGTTCCGGTTCACGGTGGCGTTGCCCGAGTTCAAGTTCCGGTTCCAAGCACTGCCGCCAGACTCGGAACTCGACCACACGTTGGCGTTCGCACTGAAGTTCGTGAACGAACCAGCAGTCGTGCGCCGAGAGCACCAGCCAACTAGCGGAGAAAGTAATCATATAGCTCTTTGCGCATAAGAAAAATGTCCTATGGCAAATTATAGACCTTGCGTGCCAATCACAAGGAGATTACTGAATTGATTTGGCACACTCACTATCACTGGTCGCGATAGCTGATTCCGGCCATTTTCATACCGTAGTAAGGCTTAGATTTTTGCTTTTGCGTACCTACCCCAGCCAGTGAGCTGCCGAGACAGCTCTTCGATTGCCAGGTTGATTTTCGCAATCTTAGAGACGGCGATTTGTTTTAAATCTTTTAGGAGCCGTACGAGCAAGCGAACAACTTCGATATTCTCTCTGGCACTCGCAATATAGCCGGCTCTGTCTTCGCTTGAGTTAGCGCGGTAAATATTAATAATCATGGCCATGGTTTCTTTTTTTAATTCCTCACCAATCGTATATTTATATTCACGGTTAAATTCTTTGGTTAATTTAAATATCTCTAACAGCAAATCGTAACTTTGTTTATAGACCGGCAAATTGTAGTAGGTTGCCATTCTTCCCTTCCTGTCTGTAGCATACGTAGTGTGAGGCGATACATTTTTTATTATTCCAAATTTTGAAAAAGTGTCAAAGTGTCAAATAGCCAAAGTGGATAATCAATTCTCTAGGCAACGCACCGAAAAGCCCTTCGCCTTGTCGTTCGTGTACCGGTTCACGGTGGCGAGGCCCGAGTCCAAGGCCCGGTCCCAAGCACTGCCGCCAGACTCGGAACTCGACCACACGAAGGCGCTCGCACTGAAGTTCGTGAACGAACCAGCAGTGGAGCGGTAGCCAGCAAGCGGTATGTTCATGCCAGACGTGCCACCGCTCTTGAGCTGGGTGCCTTGGTCGGTGCCGCGCCAGCCGGTCGTATCGGCCTGGGATCGGGTCATGCCGAGGCTCATCTCCAGTGTTTTCCATTCTTCGTCGGTTGGAATGTGTGACCCAGCCGGACAAATCCCTTGCGCACCGGCAGCGGTGCTGTACTGCATGGCTTCATCCCAGGTATAGAGGGCACCGTAGGTATCGCAATTGGCTTCGCTATCGCCGTAGCAGTACTTCTCGATCGTGCCGTTGTTAGAGGGCGTGGCCGTACCGGCGATCATGGTGCCGACGTTGAGATTTTTCGTGGCCCAGATTTGGCTGCTCGTCAGGACGTAGGAGAGGTTGCTTTCGGTATTGGTGACCGTCAGGTTGTAGCTGTTGCCGGAGCTTGGGCTGCTGTATGAGCTGACCGTATTGCCACTACTGACTTTCAGGCACTTGTTGGTGGCGCTGTCAGGCGTGGTGCTACAGTTGGTCGAAACGGTGGCGGGGTACGTACCCTTGTCCGACTGAAAGAGCTTGAGCTGTTTATCAATTTGCGTTAAGTCAGAGCGGAGGGCGGCAGAGCGAGCGCGATCTTGGATGCCGTTGTAGGCCACGATGGTTATGGCGGCGAGAATAGCGATCACCACGATGACGATGAGGAGTTCGACGATGGTGAAACCACGGGCTTGCATCATTTTGTTAGAGACCCACGGCAAGTGTCGACCTATCAGAGGCTTTTCTGCATTTAGTTGTGACGAATTTTTCACTATTTTTTCCTTTCCTACCCACTATCTTATGCGTTTATGATAACGCTTATCCTAGACTATACCATAAGCAAAATAGCCTCCGCAATCTATATATTGTTGCGCTGGAGCCCGTCCCAAGGCGCAGTTATCGAATGTGTCTGACCTATACCGTCGAAAGATTTTGTTAGGTTTTATCCTAAATCAACGAGGGCAAACTACACACAAAGTAACATGAAAATACAATGGCCTGGGCTAATAAGCTATCTGAACTACAGAACCCAAGACTGTCATTTTGGTGCGCAGAGCGGGACTTGAACCCGCACGGCCGTGAAGCCAAGAGATTTTAAGTCTCTCGTGTCTACCAATTCCACCATCCGCGCAAAGTGGAGGCACGTACGGGAGTCGCACCCGTCTAAACGGTTTTGCAGACCGTCGCGTAACTGCTCCGCCAACGCGCCACTGCGCTAAGTATACCAGAGAACTAGCGACGAACGATAGACGTCTTGTGCTAAAATATAGTCATATATTGATTCAAAATATGAGGTATCAAAATGTCTGAGAAATCAACCAGAATCAAACCGCAATTTAACCTGAAAACCGCCTTCCTTTACACCCTCGTCGGCGGATTAGTCGTTTCCGCCCTCATCTCCGTAGCAGCAGTCCTAATCGGTGAAATGAATGAAATGATTATCAAAGCCCTAGCCACGACCTTCATACTGGTCAGCCACAGCTTGGTCATTCTGGCATTTCTGGCATACGATCACGCTAATCGTATTGGCGAGGACTTGCTGCCAACGGTTATTGTCGGCTCGATTTTCGCTAACATTATCACGGCGACCTTGGGAATTTGGGAGATTTGGGATCCGCTCATCTCCTATCGAGCGTTTGGACTTTATACTCTCCTCATTGGTGTTGCTTTCATCCTAACTGGACTCGACAAGCTCCGCATTGCTGACAAGCTGAATCGACGCTTAACGCAAATTACAACTATCCTGCTTGGATTATGGACACTGCTCTTGATCCCTTGGATTTTTGTTGAATACGACATGCTGAGCAGCCTATATTACCGATTGGTCGTAGCCTTAACAATTCTTGTAGCAACCAGTTTTGTACTCCTGCTAATCTTTCGTTGGATGGCTCGTTCGACCAAGGCTGAATTGCGGGCCCCAGTCGCCCCCAAGCCCGAACTGTCGACACCGAGTCTCGGTTTAATTTTTGCCATCGGATTAATTGTTGGCTTTGCTTGGATTGTGGGCATTAGCGCCTTCTTTATCTCTGCCGCTCAAGTCCAGAGCTATTAGTATGAAACCGCCAACTCATCGGACTGAACAGACCGTCTCGAACATTGCTATTATTTATAATCCCAATAGCACTGGCGATAGCGCTGATTTAGCTAAATCGACCGCCAAAGAGTTAACCGAAGCACTACCAGGACTGAAGATCGAGCTGATTCCCACTAAACGCCGCGCCCACGCTGAGACACTAGCTTATGACATCGCTAAAGCTAATCAGCGTCCACTCATCATCTCTTCGAGTGGTGATGGCGGCTATCATGAGGTTGTCAATGGCGCCCTGAAAGCTCAAAATGACGGTTGTCGTCCCGTCACGAGCGTACTGCCGGCCGGCAATGCCAACGATCACCACCGCAATCTACATCGACTCGATATCGCCGAGGCAGTTCAACAAAATGTCATTTCAACAATCGATGTCATCCGTCTCGATTCGACAATCGACGGCCAGCCGTTCACCCGTTACGCTCACTCTTATATTGGCTTTGGCTTGACACCACAAGCCGGCGCCGAGCTCAACAAAACAAAATTGTCGTTCGCTAGAGAAGCTCTGATCGTTCTAAAGTCATTTCTCCAGCTCCGTCCCGTTACGCTAACCGTCGATGGCAAAACCAAGAAGTACGACAGTTTTATCATCAGCAACATCGATTCGATGTCAAAAATCATGCAAATATCCGAGCATTCATCAGTTAGCGACGGCCGTTTTGAGGTGACGATGTTTACTCGGCGCCATCGCCTGCGTTTACTAGGCTTGTTACTACGAACCAGCGTTCTGGGTATTAAGCAGGATTATCGGACCGAACGCCTGAAACTTCGAACGGCGTCCGCGACCCTGGTTCAACTGGATGGCGAAATATTTAAGCTTGATGCTGATTCTGACGTTATTATTTCGGCGGTTCATCGAGGGCTTGACTGTATCGTCTAGCTATTCGACCCGACGAGCAAAGAACTCATCCAATTCACGCATAAAAATTTCGGCCGTCTTGGGGCCGACGCCGTATAACTTTTGAAGCCGCTTCGACAGTTCGTCTTGGTCGAGACTACTATCAATCATCAGAGTTAACGAACCTTCGTAAAAATCAATCAGCTGCTGACAGCACGTCCGCAAAGCTCGCGCCATGACATGCTGATAGCGTGTGTAGCCACCCTGTCGGAGTCGAGATACCAACGAGTGTTCGGAAATTTTTAATATCGCCCAGGGAGTATCTAGCTGATGGTCGATAAACACTCGCCAGGTCTTGGCAGCAACAGTTGACTGGATTGGCTTGCCAAATAAATAGGATAGCAAAAACCATTTAAACAAGTCGTCATCACCTCTCAGAACATCAAGTTCGAAATCCTCTGCGTGATGAACCGGTCGTGGTCGACGTGATCTGGCTGGCATAACTCTATGTTAGATAGACTCGAGGCTATCGTCAAATCGTTCAAAAAGTTGTGGCTTGGTCCAGTGCTCGCCGAAGCGACTGAACCATTGACGATTCACGATACCTAGCACAATCGTCATCCAGCGACCAAGGCCGAATGAAAATATCAGAATT
>DAICYC010000016.1:281-12566 GCA_027311865.1 Candidatus Saccharimonadota bacterium | reverse complement strand
TTTTAAAAATTCTAACATAAGCATCATATAGTATCAATTTTATTTAAACGGACTCCCACTCAACCCTTTGACAACCGACCTCTATTCAGGTACAATAGTCCAGATTATGAAAAGCAACCTACACCCAACCGAATATCGCCCCGTCGTATTTAGCGACGATGTGGCCGGTTTTGCCTTTTTGACACAGTCAACCGCGCAGACCACCGAAACTATTAAATGGGAAGACGGCAACGAATACCCTCTCGTGAAGGTACACATTTCGAGTGCTTCTCACCCGTTCTTTACCGGCGAAGAACGAATCGTCGACACCGAAGGTCGTGTTGACCGCTTCAAGAACCGCGCCGCGGCCGCTGAAAAGCGCAAAGAGCAACTCGCCAGCAAAGCTAAGAAAGCCGCTGCCAACAAGGCCAAAAAGGCCTCCGACAAATAGCGTCACTACCAAAAGAACGTTCCCCTATCTGGTGAGCGTTCTTTTTTGTTACAATGATTACAGAACGGGAGACTCATGCCAAAAATCAATCTCAATCTAGACGAACTGACAGCCGAGCGAACTGAGCTCGATCAGTTTTTGGCGCGCCCCGATGCCTATAATGACTCGGACTTTAGCAAGAAAAACAAACGCTACCTCGAACTTCAGTCAATCATCGATACCGCAACCCGTCGTCAGGAACTAGAACAACAGCTAGCCGAAGCGCGCGAATTAGCCTCCGGCAACGACGAATTGGCTGAACTTGCCAAGGCTGAAGTCAGCGACATCACCGACGAACTGGGCTCAATCGAAGACAATCTATTCGCAATGCTCGCGCCACGTGACCCCAACGATGAAAAAAATGTCATCGTCGAAATTCGAGCTGGCGCCGGCGGTGACGAGGCTAGTCTGTTTGCGGCCGAACTTTATCGCATGTATCTGCGTTATTGCGAAACTCACAGTCTTCGGACCGAACTGCTTAGTGAGAGTGCCAACGACAGCGGTGGCTACAAGGAAGTTGTCTTTCAGGTCAAGGGCGACTCACCCTATGCTCAATTGAAGTTTGAATCAGGCGTTCACCGAGTTCAGCGGGTACCGGCGACTGAGTCGCAGGGTCGTATCCATACCAGCACCGTAACAGTAGCTGTTCTGCCCGAAGCTGAAGAAGCCGATGTCGAAATCAATCAAAACGATCTCAAAATTGATGTCTATCGAGCCGGTGGTCACGGTGGTCAATCTGTTAACACCACCGACAGCGCCGTTCGCATCACTCACCTGCCAACTGGTATGGTAGTCACCAACCAGGACGAAAAATCTCAGATTAAGAACAAAGAGAAGGCTCTTAGTGTCCTGCGAAGCCGTTTACTTCAGCAAAAAATCGACGCCGAGAACGCTAAATTAGCAACTGAACGACGCAGCTTGATAGGCTCGGGTGATCGATCCGAGAAAATTCGCACTTATAACTTCCCTCAAGATCGAATCACCGATCACCGCATCGGCTACAGCCGGAGCAACATCCCAGCAGCTCTAAACGGACAAATCGAGGATCTGGTGGAGCATCTACAGGCTTATGAACGAGAACTTGCCGCCGCCAGCGCCAGCAATTAACGATTGGCTCATCGCGGCAACGCGACGCTTGAGTGACATTGGCATTGCTACGGCTCGACTCGACGCCGAACTCATACTAGCGCACACTCTGCGCGTGTCACGGACTTACCTCCATGCCCATGGTGATGATAATTTAGACGATCGTCAATTAGAGATTGCTAATGCTCGACTGGACTTGCGTCTCGATCGGGTGCCGGTGGCCTATATAACTGGGCACAAAGAGTTTTATGGCAAATTATTTCATGTCACAACGGCGACACTTATCCCCCGACCGGAGTCCGAGAGCTTGATTGATTTGCTCAGATTAGCTCTACTTGAAACGCCAACCGTCAGTCGTCTCGTCGATGTAGGTACAGGCAGTGGCGCCTTAGGCATCACAGCCGCTCGACTATTTACGAGCCTCGACGTTACACTCATCGATAATAGCCATCAAGCCCTAGTGGTGGCTGAAAAAAATCTCCATCAGCAAGCTGTCGAAGCACGTCTGCTACACAGTGACCTGCTCGAGGATTACAGTCAAACGGCTGATATTATTATGGCCAACCTACCGTATGTCGACCGCGACTGGGAACGTTCGCCAGAAACCGATCACGAACCAGCCGAAGCTCTCTTCGCCAGCAAACAAGGATTAGCTCTTATCGAACGTTTAATTCTTCAAACGCCCAACAAATTAGCAATCAACGGTCACTTGATTTTGGAAGCCGACCCAGTTCAGCACCGGTCTATCATCGAATTTGCCAAAAACTATAATCTTCAACACCGCCAGACAGAAGGTTACGGCGTCTGGCTGCAGAAGCTTAGATAGCCGTACCGACGCGGTTAAAGACTAGCACCAGGACCAAGGCCACCGAAACACTAAATAATAGCGGTAGAATAACGTCGGTCATACGAATTTTTTGGTGATGAACAAACGAATCATACGATTTGAAGCCGACGAACCCGACCAGTACGGCGATAATCGATACCTGTGGCATCAATAAACTGGTCGTCAGCGGCAATGAATAAGCAATCGTCCAGTGATAGGCTACCCAACCAATTTCGGCCAAAATCAATCCCCAAATCAATGACAGGATTGTTGTATGAGTCTCGTCGTCATAGTGTGACAAGACGTGGCGAGCGGCCGTAAAGCCGATGACCCACATACCAAGCACAACGACTGAAACTGGCCAATTATACGACACCGTAAACAGAGCCCAGGATCCTAATAGCGTGGCAATTCCGGCTTGGGCGACGACATATGAACGCTTGGATCGAGGCTTGATAAATAGTAGCCAAACGATGTAGAGCAATGTCATGAAACCGAGCAAAGTAACAATCTGATTGCCCATCTCTGGAGCCCGCGTAATTACGTGCATCAGCACAACAAGACTGACGCTGACGATAATATCAACCAGATTAGACAAGAAATTCGCCAACCAATAACGCGGTCGCACGGATAAGATTCGCCACTTACTAATGAGAACGATAAGAATTCCGAGCCAGACTGATTCGGTGTAATAAACCGTCAGAACCACCGCCACGGCCAGGGCGACATTCAAAACGTTGTAGACAACTTCACTCAAAAAAGAGCGGCGGCGGACAAATTTCAGTAGCTCCATAACTGGTGATTATTATAACACGAGTCGATACCTGGCGACAGTCTAGCGCGGCCCAAGAACAACCACGAAATCGGTCTCGCCCATCACACTGACTGGCGGGGTGGTATGCTTGGCGGTAACGCCATAAGTCTGCTCCAACTTCGACAAGCTAGCTGTTTTGGCGTCATTGATGACATAGATTTCAGCAATCTCGTAGTCGTCTTCCGGCGCGTTGCTGATTTGATCAACGATGAAACCGATATCTTCGAGCTTGTCAGCTTCGGTAGCGGCGCTGCCGGCTACTCGCCCACCATTATAGACACTAACGCGGGCTTGTTCCTGAGAAACTGGACTGGCATTAACGATTCGTTTGACGTATGCCCGAATCTCGCTATAGTTCAACAGTCCGGCGACTGGTCGAACAATACTCTGGCCGTTATACATACCGGTCACGACCATCATTTCATCTTCTTCGACCAAGCTAACACTTCGCAGCTTGTCATCAGTAATATCGGTGGCCAGACCCATCAAAGTCCGGATTTCCTTGGTTTCGATGTTACTCCGCAAATTATTACCCATCGCATCCATCAGGCTAGTGACAGCACCCAAGTTGGTTAAGGTTCCAGCACTAATAGCCTTCTTACGTAAGGCAGCGATGATTTTCTGTTGATTCTTTTCGCGATCAAAGTTGCCGTTCAACAAACCATAACCGCCAGAAGCGTTGCGGGCTCGAGCTAGCGCCAGAGCGTGCTCGCCATCGAGTTGAACTGTCTCACCATTCTTGTAGTTCACGTAATAACACTGATAGTTACACCGCCAGTCAAAGTTACGATCGAGTATGCCACGTGGATCATCGCTTTCAATGGTCACTTCGACTCCACCAACAGCATCAACGGCGTCGATAACAGCCGAGAAATTGAGATGAACATAATATTGGATATCGAGTCCCAAAATTTCACCAGCCTTGCTCTGGAGAGCCATTGCTCCAGCCATATCTTGCTCACCGTCGTCAGAAGCACAGTAGTAGACAGCGTTGAGCTTGCCTTGTAATCCAACCGAACATGGTTCATCATATTCGACCCACAAATCTCGCGGCAGACTGATCATATAAGCGTCTTTGTTTTCCTGGTCGACGCTAATAACCATGATAGAGTCAGTTAATTGACCGCCTTCGTGTGTGCCACCTTCGCTATCTTCGGCCGTACCAAAAACCAAGAAGTTGCTGCGACCATTGACGTCTTTCTTGAGGGGCTGAGACTGAACTAAGTCAAAGAAATTACCGCTAAAGATGCGACCACTGTTGAGAACGACTTTGTAAAAGAAGTAGCCGCCGGCAATTAGCAGTGCGATAGCCACCACAATCATCAGGAATTTTGCCAACGGATGACGGCGACGAGCATTCGGCGTATGACGATGCGATTTTTTCTGTCGGCGACGTGATTTCTTGGTGGTTTCGGGTTGGGCGGTATCAATCGAACGTAACGATTCATCGATATCTGAGCGGCCAATCGTGCGTGATGGCTGAGGTGAACCAACGGTCTGACGGGCAGTTTGAGCAGACGTATGTAGCGGTCGGTCACCAGGACGATTCAACGATCGATGATTATCACCAAGGCGCGCGTCAGCTCGACGCGGCACAAAGCCGTCAATGGAAGAAGAAGGTCGCTTCATAAATACTCTGCTCATTATAACGAATGTGGTTTAATTCCAGAAGTAAGTTATACTGTGAAGAGCTTATGCAAGCATCTTATTTAACCCGTCACCCCTTTGCTAAAGACGTTATAAACGTTGTTATCTTTGTTGTTCTGGTCATTATCGGCACAACTTTTATCAACGCATTCGTTTTTCGTAGCTTTAATGTTGTTGGCCCGAGCATGAAGGAAACACTCCACTCCGGCGATCGTCTGATAGTTAATCGCCTACCGGTCACCTGGGACAAACTACGCAATCGTCCGTATGTACCAGAACGTGGCCAAGTGATTGTCTTTTTGAACCCCAAATATATACCGGGAGTTGAAGAGCAGTACATCGTCAAGCGAGTCATTGGGCTACCGGGCGAAAAGGTGGTCCTCGATAACGGTGTGTTTACGGTCTATAACGATGAATTTCCGAACGGCTTTAATCCGGACGATAGCTTCGACGATCAGCCACTCGGTCCGGCATCACATGAAATCATCACCACCGTGCCTGACGGCCACTTGTTTGTGACTGGTGACAATCGAGTTGGTAACAACTCTTATGATTCACGCAGCGGGCTCGGTCCGATTCCGATTTATGACGTCGTTGGTCCGGTTAGTGTTCGAATATTTCCGTTCGACGATCTACGCTTCTTTTAATCGCGCGGTTCGGCTAATAGCGCTTCGAGACGCTCAAGTTCGGCTTGGTTTTTAAAGCCAATCACGATTCGACCGGCACCGCGACTATTCATTCGAATCGCGACATTAGCCTTGAGGCGCTGCTTCAGCGACTCAGCTCGTTCGTCAACGGCCGACTTACTAGCCATTTCGTCGGCCGAGTTAGTCGTCTCGTTCTTGCGCTTGAGGCTGATGAGGTACTGCTCAACCTTGCGGGCACTCCAACCTTCGGCCACAATTCGCGGAACGAGCTTCAGGACGAAATCAGCATCCCAGGAGATAAGCGGTCGGACTTGACCTTCGGTCAATTCGCCTTCAGCGACAAGGTATTGGACTTCCTTCGGAAGCTTCAGTAAACGCATAGTATTGTTGACGGCGCTCGGTGATTTGTGAACGCGCTCACCAATGGCTTCATTGGTCAGATTGAATTGATCGCGCAACTTGGCATAAGCCGTGGCGGTTTCAATTACGTTCAAGTCGCGACGCTGTAAATTTTCAATTAGCGATAGTTCGAGACGATTTTGGTCGGTCAGACTACGAATCAAGGCTGGGATTTTGTCGAGACCGGCCTGTTTGGCGGCGCGATACCGTCGCTCCCCAGCGACAATTTTGTAGCCCTCACCTTCTTTGGTAACAATAATCGGCTGAATCACACCGTGCTCTTTGACCGACAGGCTCAGCTCATCAATGGCTTCTTCATCGAAATGACGACGTGGCTGATCAGGATCGGCGTGAATTTTGGCAAGCGGCAGATTTCGAAGCTGGCTGACTAACTCGTCTTGGCTGGCAGTTGGGTCAAAGCTCTCATCAATCAAATCGGTTGGAATAAGTGATTCGAATCCCCGACCGAGACCTTTTTTCATTGCACTCATGCTGCTCCCCCGTTAATTCGCGTCATAACTTCTTTGGCGAGAGCCTTGTAGGCTCGTGAACCCTTTGAAAACTTATCATAAACTCCAATCGGGACACCATGACTCGGCGCCTCAGCTAGGCGAATGTTTCGAGGAATCGTCGTGTTAAAAACTTTGCCCGGAAAGTGACGCTTAATCTCCTCATGGACTTGTGTACTGAGAGTCGTTCGACTGTCAACCATTGTCGGCAAGACACCGAGTAGCTCAAGCGACGGGTTCATCGCTTTGCGGACGAGTTTCATTGTCTCCAGTAGCTGACCTAGACCCTCTAGAGCATAGAATTCGGCCTGGACTGGCAAGAGAACGTATTTGGCGGCAATCAAACCGTTGACTGTCAGTAGGCTCAAACTCGGTGGACTATCAATCAAAATATAATCATAGTTGTCGGTTTCAGTCTCGACCGCCGATTTCAAACGCGAAAAGCGCTTTTCGGCTTGCGCTAGCTCGACTTCGGTATTGGCTAGTACAGAAGTGGTCGGTGCCACCCAAAGGTTCTTTTGGTCGGTCGGCTTGATTGTTTCAGCTAAATTAGCACTGTTCGTCATGACCTCGGTCATGGTCGTCGTCAATTCGGCCTTGTCGATACCGAGTCCACTGCTGGCGTTGCCCTGGGGATCAAAATCAATTAGCAACGTCCGCTGACCAGATTTCGCTAAAAAGTAAGCCAAATTAATCGCCGTCGTTGTTTTGCCAACGCCACCCTTCTGGTTGGTAATCGCTATGACTGTCGCCACTTTGTATTTTCCCTCTCGTTTTCTACATTGTAACACGATTTTGGCGTAAGCTTCTTCAAATACTCGCTCGAAATCGACTTCCTCAGGAAGTCGAATCGGGCTCATGCCGACGATAGTCATCGCCGGCATAGGTATTTGGAGAAGCTTACGTCAAAATCTCTATCAAAAAACAGACTTCCGATTGAAGTCTGTTTATTGGTGTATCCTCAAATGAATCAACTACTTGATAGAAGTAATTTCAATCTTCGAATACTTCTGACGGTGTCCCATTGTCTTGTGGACACGCTTCTTCGCCTTGTAGCGGATGGCGACAACTTTGTCAGCTTTGACTAGATCGTCGACAACTTTTGCCTTTACGGTCACGTCTTTCACTGTTGGCGCGCCGACGGAGACTTTGTCACCATCGATAACCAAAAGTGCGTCAAGCGTGAGCTCTTTAGTTCCTTCCGGGAGGAGGTCCACCAGGAGGGTCTCTTTTTCAGCGACAATGTATTGTTTGCCACCAATCTTAACGACTGCTTTTGCCATTGATAATCCTTTTATGATTTATTAACAATCAAGTGTTGATTTTAACAGATTAGCGTCAGTTTGTCGAGTCGAGAATTGGAGTGACTGGCCGAAACTAGATTTGTCCGCCGCCTGTAGCCACAATTAACAGCAGTGCCAAGCCAACATAACCAAAGAACGTGTACAGTCCGTGGTGGACTCGCCAGCTTCGATGCCAAGCGTTCGGTAGATACTTGCGATAATGGTGCGCCGCCAGGCCAATCAAGCTAACTGCTAGCAACAAGGCGATCGACCACAGAGCCGCCGGCGTCATCGACTGCAAGGCGGTAGCGAAATACGCGTACGGGCTGCCGTACGAATTCGCCACTGGAGCCGCGTAGACCGTCGCATTGCTTGGACCGATCTCCGACTGACTGCCAGCGATCGACATTCGACTCCCCTCCGGTGCACCATAATAAGCCACCACTAGGGTCGCTGCTCGGCCCTCGAGTGTGCCATCGAGCACTGCGAAGCCAACTTCACTATACTTGTCATTCATGATGTTTTCGCGATGGGTGCGTGAATTCATCCAGGCGTCAACGGTCGAATCGGCGGTCGGATAATTTTTGGCCAAATTCTCACCGGCTTGATCATACTGATAACCAACATCCTGGAGCCACTTCCATGGCGTTACACCCCGAGGCGAAGTGTGAGCCCAGTAATCATAACGAAACATGTCATCGGCCTTGAGAGAAGCGGCCTGTGATAGGCGTTGATTCTCGACGAGTGGCGACAAGCCTTCTTCCGCTCGAGCTCGGTTGGTGTAATCAATCAAGTCGGCGACCTCGATACTCGATTCGCGACCGAGAATATCGGTGCTCTGTCCAGAAATAACCCCATAGACAAATTGCATGGCCAGAACTACGGCAATCACAAAGACAATACCGTGGGAGCGGATCAAGTGTGGTCGGAATTGATTGTCATGGCTCGGCACGACAGCATGAGCCACTCGTCGCCGAATCGGTCGACGTGACGCGCTTCGTTGTGATTTTGTGTTTATGTTAGCCACGTTACCTCTGAGTATACCGCTTAACTTTAAAAAAGAAAGTCCTGATGCTTTCACACCAGGACCTTTCGATAAAATTTTAGTTTTTCGTTCTAGACCTCATCGTCATCACGTCGACGACGGGCAGCGGCCACAATCCAGTTGATTAAGGCCAAAGCGGCGGCGATAATCAATAACCACCAGTACCAAGCCAATCCCCAGAGCACTCCCCGATTTTCATCATCGGTGACGGCTTCGGTGTCGGCGGCTTGAGCGATATTGCGAGTGCTGCTAGCACCGGCAACAGCCGCATCTTCAGATTCTACAGATTCAGTTGTTTCGCCCAGGACTTCGGTCGGCGATGTTATCGAAGGAGAAGCAAAAGCAAGCGTCTGGACTGAATTCGTTGCGATTAACGGCTGGTTGTCAATTGATACGCCACTTAACACCTCGCCTTCCTCTGGGTCTCCTGCGCTTGATGAAGACTGTAACGATGAAACAGACTGAGATTTCGTGGTCTCGGTTTCATTTCCGTAAGGATCCTGGGAGTAAACACTAACATCATAAACCCCTGCTGGAATTTCCTCTGGTAGAACGAACGTCCAGTTGCCGTCGATTGGCGTGACGACATATGGTCCAAACGCGCCAATCGAGATTGTTACATCTTGACCAAGTTCACTGGTTGAGCCGAAAACGGTTCGACCGATTAGTGTGAAATCGATTTCTGGACCTTGATTATCGACGATAAATGAGTGTAGATTACCTCGATTGTTCCAATAGCGCGTATTGCCAGCTAGGTCAGTTGCCCGCAGCGAGACTTTATGCTCACCATCCGGAAGCGTAGTGGTGTCGATAATTACAGACCACTCATTCGAGTCTCCAATTCGCTGAAGCAGCGACCCATAGGCTTTACCATTCAAACTGAACAGCCATTTAGAAATGTCTTCGTCTGAAGTGACGATAAATTCATGCTCGCCGCTAACTACCTGTCCATTGGAAGGGCTGGTTAGAGACACTTCGGCGAACTTAGAATCAATTGTTATGTCAATCTTTTGACGGCTATGTGCATTACCTAAATAGTCTGTAACCGTATAGAATAGCTCGTAATCGCCGGTTTCGAGGTCTTTGGTGCTGAACTCAGCCAGAACTCCATTTACTACCGGTGCGTGTACGGTCACAATGCCTCGACTGTGACCATCTTTAACCAGCTGTAAATGAGCGTAAGCTCCTGAAGAATCAGTCAGCGTTCCTTTGACGACCAATTTTTCAAATTTTGCTGTCGCTACCAGATCTCCATCCTCGAGATTAGTAATCTCGAAAACCGGAGCCGTCTTTTCCATCTTGAAGTTATTGCTCCAACCAGAATCGTAGGTGTTTCCAGCCCTATCAGTAGCAGATACATGTACGGCATATGTACCCTCAGGCAGACTTAAAGCATTTGCATCGAAAGCGTGACTCCAGTCGGCACTCTTGCCGGACAGATGGATTGTCTTGCCGCCATATCTGTTATTATTTTCACGGTTAACGAGCTGTAGATAGACACGGCTTAAAGCAATATTGTCAGTCGCCTGACCGTTAGCTTTAATCAGTCCGCCAACTGTCGCACCAGCCGGAGGAGTTACAAGTGTTGTGTACGGGTCTTCGGTATCAATGGCGAAGACTAGCCGATTTGAAGCATTTCCCGAAAGGTCAAAAGCCTGAACTCGATATTCACCATTGCCGAGCCATTCAATCTTGAAAGATTGACCCTTATGAGCCTGATATGTAAAGCGATGTTCGTAAACACCAGCTTCATTCTTTTGTTCAATCACCGTATGGCTGTAGTTGGCTTCCGCGACCTGGATTCGAACAACACCTTCGCCATAAGAACTTTTAGCACGAACCGCACCATTAATTGTGATAGCCGGCGCGACTGTATCTAGAGTTGGTTCTAAGTTATGTGTAACACCATCGTTCGACGATTTGTTTGTCCAATCACCTTCATACACCGCTACTCCACTCAGGGCACTAGCCTCTTTAAATAAAACAAACGACCCCAAGGCCGTCATCGAACTCATCGCTAGAACCAAGGCCGCCGTCAGGCTGGTCAGCTTTTGATATTTTGCTCCTGTTGAAATCTTCACTCCGCTCACTCCTTATAACATCTGAGAAATATCTCCGCCACCTCGAATTCTCTCGTAATACAAATAACTCTTTTTGTATTAATTTTCTTTACTCTATCACTTTATCACGGTCTTCGCAATCATTAACCTTTTATTAAACAGATTCATAATTCCCTTGCCCAACACGTAAGCTATCGAGCCGATTAGCAGCCACCAGTACCAGGCGTAACCGAGGATAACCCAGCCATAGCGACTAGGCATTAACAAGGTATTAGCGTCAGTGATGCCCACTCCATATTCGGCGCCCAGTAGCTGTGTTGTCGGTGCGATTCGCGAGTTAGAATCGGACGTAAACGCAATCGGCTCAACACCAGCTTCGCTAGTCGGCATGTCAGGATATTCGATCGGGTCCGCTAGTGATTCATTAAACGGAATTGGCTCATAGGCTGCCGGTTCCTGATTAACACTGTTGGCATAATAGTCGTCCGAGTTGTAGGAAGTTGTCGAACTACCTGTCGTCGAGCTATCAGTAGTTGTCGAGGTTGACTTCTGGCAAGCCCGAGCCGATTCAGCGCCCCTGTTACGACAGGCTTGTGAATAAAAATTTGGCTCAGCCCCAGCGGAGCTAGCCATCAGTGATACGCTTATTATCAGCGCCAGTGTCAAACCGGCAATTAGCTGACCAAGTTTCGTTACGATTGCGCGTTGATTTGTAACGCGTTGTCCCAATCCCATCGTACACCTCCCGCTTACTCGCAATTAGCGTTGTGTACCTTCAGTATAGCATACTGTGTAATTTAAATCACAATTTTAATGCGATTCGAGATAATCGATGCGATCATGATCGAGGCCATAGTAGTGAGCGATTTCATGCCACAACGTGCGTTTGATATTCTCAAACAGTTCGGCTTCATTATCCGAAATCGTCAGTAGTGCTCGCTTAAACAGCGTAATCTTGTCAGGCAGCACTAAATTGTAATTTGAGCCGCGACTGGTCAACGGTATACCTTCGTACAACCCCAACAGCAAGCTATGGCGATTAACCTCCGATTTGCTCACCTGATCGTCGGTTGGCTCATCGGCATAGACAATTGCCACATTGTTGAGTCCAGTGATGTACTCCTGTGGCAATTCGTCCATGGCGCGACTAATCAATTGGTCAAAGTCGGCGTCCGACAATAAGTAATTTTCGGTTATAACTAGCCTTTATTCTGTCGTAAACGTTAGTTTATCGGGGTCGTTCTCGAGATCCATCAGGACTTCATCCCATGAAGATTCGAGCATATTTTCGTCGATATCACGTGATAGATCGATGGTTTCGTCTGGATCGTATTGATCAAGCTCACTAACCGATCCGTCATTTGATGGCTCGACTGGTTGTAATTCTAGAAAATTGAATATAGACATATTTGTTTGTTTTTAATTGATATTAATACTATTACTGTAGCACTAATTTCGATTTTTGTCAATCAGGCTTACGCTTGGCGGACAAGATTAATC
>DAICYC010000016.1:0-271 GCA_027311865.1 Candidatus Saccharimonadota bacterium | reverse complement strand
CGACCTTGACGGTCGACGCTTCATCAGTAGCCAGATCATCGGTCAAAACTAGCGCCAAGGTTTCCGCCATGATGGTGTCACGATGTTCATTAATTGCCGCCGCCAAACGATCATCATCGGTCGCCAAATTCAGCTCGATTCGATCATCAACCTGGAGGCCGGCCTGCTTGCGTGAGGACTGAACGAAGCGAATCACTTCGCGGGCCATCCCCTCACGCTCCAGCTCTGGCGTCAGCTCGGTATCAATATCCAATAGTTCGCCCTGAAGAAC
>DAICYC010000015.1 GCA_027311865.1 Candidatus Saccharimonadota bacterium | reverse complement strand
GCGTCAAAAGCGTTTACAGCTTACACAAAAAGCTTAAGAAAGTTAATAATAATATCGACGACATCTACGACTTGATGGCGCTTCGGATTATCGTCAATACCAAAGAAGATTGCTACCGGGTACTTGGCATTCTACATACGCTCTATCAACCGATGATCGCTCGAATTAAGGATTATATTTCCGTACCCAAGCCAAACGGCTACCAGAGCCTTCATACAACCGTTCTCACTCCCGCTAAGCAAATCGTGGAATTTCAGATTCGAACGCACGATATGCATGATTACGCTGAGCGAGGTTTGGCGGCCAGCTTCCACTACAACGAACATAAGAACTCCAAAAACTACACCCGCAAAAAATCAACGGCCGTACTGCCGACTCACATGCAGTGGATTACTCAACTTCAAGAGATTGCTGGACACCTGAAAAGTGGTGAAGAGATTCCCTCCGACCAGCTGAGCGTCGACTTGTTCAATGATCGAATTTTCGTTTATTCTCCCCGTGGCGATATCTACAATCTTCCAGAGAATGCCTTGCCACTGGATTTTGCCTATCTTGTTCATAGTGATGTCGGTAAACACACCTACGGCTTTCGAGTTAATGGCACGATTCACCCCTTCGACAAACCGCTACAAAACGGTGACGTCGTCGAAGTTATGACCCGGAAAACTAGCACACCGAAAAAAGCTTGGCTCGATCTGGTCACGACTAGTCATGCTCGCACCAAGCTGCGCTCTCAGCTCCGACAGCTTGGTCTGGTCGAGACTGTGAGCAACGCCGCAGCTATTATTCGAGAGAAGGCTCGTCGCAAAGAAACGGACACTAAAACGAAAAAATCCTAAATTAAGCCGCTCCGCTCGATGGCGTTTATCACATACGGTGATCCAATGATAAATTCGTGGCGATCGACGCCGGTCTTGTCGTCGTACTGGAGCATGACTGCCCCGGCTTCCTCGCATAGTAATATACCGGGCGCATTGTCGTAGGCAGCCAATCCAGTGTTTAGTGCAACGATACCATCGATTTTGCCTTGAGCTAATAAACAGTACATGTGACCGGCAGCGCCCATTGGTAGGATTGCTCGCATACCAATTTCTGACAATGCCTCGCGAATTAACGGAAATTTTCGTCTGGTGAATGAATAGATAACTAGGTTACCTCGACGACGCTCGGTGTTAACAGTAATTGGGTCGCCGTCGCGAGTCGCACCGCGCCCCTTTACCGCCACAAACAAATGATCACGGATAAAATCATAAATTACTGAGGCCACCACTTCGTCATTAACGACCAAAGCGGCCATATTTGTAGTGTAATCAAGCCCCCTAATGAAGCTCGAGGTGCCGTCGATTGGATCGACTAACCAATACCTATCGCGGCCCCCGACTCGGCCAGTCTCTTCGCCCTCAAAACCAACGCTCGGATCGTGGGCGTGAATTGCGCGGCGAACCGACTTTTCAATTTTGATGTCCCATTCCGTAACTGGCGTACGGTTACGTTTACGGACAAAATGAGCCTGGCCAAAATGTCCTAAAAGCTCGGTTCGATATGAACGAAAAACGTCGGCAACTACTTGAATCGAGGAATCAATCGCCGACGGGGTCACTTATCGATTGTCCCAGCGTTGGATTGACTCATCGATAACCTGCTTCGCTTCATCGACACCACCCCAGCCCTTGACGATGGTTGAGCCTGGCTTCTTCAGGTCTTTATAGTGGCTAAAATGATGAACGAGCTGAGACTTGAACTGCTCGGACAAGTCGTCGAGTGTCTGGATCGAATCACCAGTCTGACGGTCGTCCGCCGGAACAACAATAACCTTATCATCGACTTCGCCGTCGTCTTCAAATTTCAAAACGCCGAGAATTTTAGCCTTTAGAAATATACCGGTCGGTAGCGGTTCGTTAGTTACAACCAAGGCATCCAGCTCATCGCCATCCTCATCAAGTGTTTGAGGAATAAAGCCATAATTTACAGGCTTAGCGAATATTGTCGGCTCAACACGATCAAGCTCAAAAGCGGCTAACTCTCGGTTCCACTCAATCTTGTGACTACTGCCAGCTGGAATTTCAATAACTACATTAACAATCGATTCACTCAGATTGCCAGGATTAAGAGTTTTGTTAAAATCTGCCATCGGGATCTCCTTTAGGTTCTTCTCTGTTATTTTAGCAGTTTTTCGTAATCAGCGATATAATCACTACAGATGACAACTAAACTGCTGTGCCCTGAAGATTATATCAGCGACGCCACTCAATTGGCTAAACAGGCGACAAACCGAATATCGCTCTTGTCATTCATAGTCGCCGATCATCCAGCGACTCACGACTTGATTAATTCGCTTATCGACGCCTCCAAAAGAGGGGTGGATGTTTCCGTTCAGGCCGATATCTACACTTATGGTGAAGTGAATGGAAGCCTACTACCGATTCGTTATTTCAATAAAGCCTCGCGCGCAGCCACAACAATGGCTCGACGACTTCGATCGGCTGGAGTCAATTTCCATTGGCTAGGCCACGGCCGCGTCACACTCTTTAATGGACGAACTCACTCTAAATGGCTAGTTATCGATAACACGGTCTATTCATTCGGGGGTGTCAACATCTACCAAGAAGGCGTCGAAAATACCGACTACATGCTGAAACTAACCGATGAAACCCTAGCAAATACATTAGTTACGGAACAAAAACGAATCTTCGCAGCTGAGAAAAATTACCACAACTATCCGAGCCATCAGAAAAAATTCAAGTTCGGAACCGTCATGTTCGACGGCGGTTTTACTGGTGGATCAATTATCTATCGACGCGTCTGTGAATTAGCCGAACAAGCCGAATCAATAGTTTTTGTTTCACAGTATTGCCCGACAGGCCGTCTCGCTCGAATCCTCAAAAAAAAGAAAGCCGCAGTCTATTACAACCGACCGGAACAGGCCAGCTTCATTAATCGACTCTTAATATGGGCGTCAATCGGCCTTAGTCAGCTACCGACCCTGTATAGTCGTGATAAATATCAACATTCGAAATATATCATCATGCGATTTTCCGACCACACACGGGTCGCCATCACCGGCTCCCATAATTTTGCCTATGCTGGTGTAGTATCAGGCACCAGAGAGATAGCGCTCGAAACAACTGATGATCAAATCATCGACCAACTTGAAAAGTTTAGTAATGACTACATCTATTAACTAGCGCTTGAGTTCGTCGAGATATTCGCGAATCGACAAGGCGGCCGCCGCCCCTTCGCCGACAGCACTAGCAATCTGCATGGTTGCACCGCTGCGAACGTCACCGGAAGCGAACACCCCTGACATTGATGTTTCGAGGTGCTGATTGGTTTTAATCAAGCCGATTTCGTCCAATTCAATACCACTATCTTTGAGAAAATCGGTGTTTGGCTTTAAGCCTATGAAAACAAATACACCATCGGTTTCAATTTCCGACTCGGTACCATTTGACTTAATCTTCACTCGGTTAACTCCTGTGTCATTAGCAAGGATTTCTGTCGGAACTGTCTCGAGATGAATTGTTACTTGACCGCTATCGACGAAAGGCTGAAGCGCTTTCTGTAGAACATCACTCGCCTTTAGTGAACTTCGAACTAGTAAATCGATGTGTGAAGCGTACCGTGTCAAGAATATTGTCTCCTGAACGGCTGAGTTGCCTCCACCAATCACCACCAATTTTTTGTCCCGATAAAAAGCTCCATCACAAGTAGCACAATAATGGACACCCCGGCCATAATACTCGGCCTCCCCCGGAACGCTAACTTTCTTGTAATCACTACCAGTGGCAATAAGCACCGCTCGACTACGCACTTCCTGCCCGTCGACGATCGAGACAATACTGTCACCATCACGGTGCAGGCCAGAAACGTCACCAAAGGCAATCTTAGCTCCAAATCGAACGGCTTGCTGATGAAGTTGGTCAGCTAATTTCATACCTTCAATACCGTCCGGAAAGCCTGGGTAATTGTCGACTACATCAGTAATAGCGGCCAAGCCACCAATAACAGCTTTCTCGTACAGGACAGTCTCGATATCCTCGCGAGTGGTGTATATCGCCGCCGTCAGAGCACTCGGCCCGGCGCCAATCATCACTACATCGTGTATATCACTACTCATTGGTAACCACCTCGTGAATCTTCACGTAGAAATATAACGGCGAGTTAGCGGGGATTACGCCGTTGGCATTCGAACCGTAACCCTGAGCGGCCGGTATCTGTAATTTGACTGTACTGCCGACTTTCTGACCAGCTAGACCTTCGGTCCAGCCAGAGATGACTTGCGCTAAGCCGAATTCGATTGGCTCATCGTCAGTGTCTTTCATTTTTGTACTATCGAAAATTGTTCCGTCCGATAACCAGCCAGTGTAACTAGCCTTGATGGTATCGGTCGATTCAACGACTTGACCGTCACCTTCATCGATAACGATCGTCTCTAATTCAGTAACGCTGTCGGGGTCGAATTCTTCAATTGTCAATTGCTCAATGGCTTCCGCATTTTCGAGACGTTCGCGTTGAGCTTCTTCCATCAACTTCTGGGAGTCGGCTTCCGCATTGGCTTGTTGGCTCTGCTGATTCTCATTAGTTAAAATAATCGACAGGAATGAGGCCACTGTACCCAGTGCCATTGCGATGGCAATAATCCATATTCCTATCTGTTGTGCTTTTTTCGATGCCATTTAGACTACCCTTCCATTAATTGATTGACAGACGCGATCAGTCAGACCGTTCATATATTGATTTACTTCTTCATTAGTTAGCGTGCGCTCATGTGATACGATGACGAACCGAAAAGTTGTGTTCTTGTGACTACGGTCGGATGGACTGTAGATGTCGACAATAGACTCCGTAATATCATACTCCGAATCGCTGAGAGATTGTTTAATGGCTGCGACGATCGATTGATGTTCGACGTCATAACCAGTCTGGAAACATACATCGCGTTCAATTTCAGGAAAACGCGACGAAGTCTTGTAGTCGACGCTCTTGCCTTCAACAACTGAAAATAGAACCTCGGTGTTTAACTCAAAAGCAGCTAACGTTTTTGGCAGTTTGAATTTAGCCAGAACATCGGACTTAATCTCACCGACAATGCCAATCAGGACCATCGGCTCAACCAACCAAACTTCTGCAGCGCGTTTTGGTTCAAATGGTCGAGCCATAGCCGTGTCCGCCTGACTAGACAAATTACGATACTCAACAGTAACTCCCAACTTGTCAAAAATAAAATCAGCGTATTGTTTAGCTTGATAATAAGGTGCCGCTTCATCAGATTTGGCGTCAACCGTGACGAAACCGAGTCGGCTCGATTCAAGCGGTACGCCGTCTCGGTCATTGCCGATGGACTTGGCGTGGGTTTTATTTAGCTCGAATAAAGCGAATTTATCGTAGCCGGCCTTTATGTTAGGATGAACGGCCGCCAGCAAACTCGGCACTATCGACTGGCGATAGTATTGAAGCTCCGGGCTCAGACTATTCACTAAACGATAAGAATCGGCTGGATCAAGTTTAGCCCGCTTCATCATCTCACCGTGAATAAAGCTGTATGTCAGCACTTCGTTAGCACCGGCGCTAACCAGCCATCGACGAACCTCTCGACGTAAGCTATCAAACTTAGAAGTTCGAACAGCTACATAAGGACGCTCAGGCAGAGTTGGTCGTATATTATCGTAGCCATTTAGACGGCCCATTTCTTCAGCCACGTCCTCTAGACGATGGACGTCATTACGCCAATACGGCACTGCTACTCGAAGATTACTGCCGTCGTCACTGACCTTGAACTCAACCGACGATAAAGTTTTGACTATATCGTCATTAGAAAAGTCGGTCCCCAATATATCGTTAATCGCCGAGGCACTAACTTCAACTTGCTCAGGTGATTGAATAACAGGATAGCTTGAAGAAATCCTGCTTACCTGCTCCAGACCAGCTACAGATCCCAACAAGCGAATCGCTTCATTAATAACATATTTGCCAAGTTCGGCCGGAACACCCTTTGTGAGACGAGTGATTGCTTCGCTAAAGATTCCGTGTCGCATCTGAGTGCCACGCAGACTATATAGATCAAAGGTTGCACATTCCAGTAATACCCGGCGTGTTGACTGATCAACCTCGGTTTCACTGCCACCCATCGCTCCAGCTAAGCCAATTGGCCGGTCATTGGCTGTTATGACGATGTCTTCATTGGCTAGTGATCGCTCTTTGCCGTCAATTAGCGTCAGCTTTTCGGCTTCTCGACCTCGTCGTACACCAATGACCGGAATATCACCCGCAACTTTCAAGAATTTATCATAGTCATACGCGTGAAGCGGCTGTCCGGTCAGTAGCATCAGATAATTTGTCACATCGACAATCGGACTAATTGGTCGGACACCCGATCTTGCCAGATATAACTGAATATCGAGAGGCGTGGAGGCTGGATGGTCGGTAGTCTGTAAAATAACTGCTGAAAAACGGTTCGACAGTTCAGGATCGGCGATGTTAATTTCGACGGGCTCGAACACAAAATTATCATCAACCGGTGAAGTTGATGTCAGCCATGACGGACTGTGAAACGGCTGCCCCAATATACCAGCAATCTCGCGCGCGAATCCAATCACACCAAAGGTGTCTGGTCGGTGGGTCAACGACTTATTTTCGATATCGAGAAGATAATCATCGAGTTCCGCCACGTCGACAAAATTAGCACCAGCCTCAGCATCTAAATTGAGCTCCAGAATACCTTCGTGCTCGTCGTAGAGGTCTAATTCGCGAGCGCTGGCCAACATGCCGTTACTAACATGACCCCTCAGAGAACGAGCCTCAAGTCTAAACTCTTTATCTGTACCACGCGTCGACGGCACGATCGCACCAGGTGGCAACCAAACAACTAGCATACCCGATCGTACGTTCGGAGCACCACAAACCACCTGAATAGTGCCCTCTGGTAACCTATCAACCGATTCCTGACGACCACCGTCATCAATCGTCACCAGTGAAAGATGATCCGAATCCGGCACTGGCTCGGCCGTAACTACCCGAGCAACGATACAGTCAGCGTACTTGTCGCCGATATACTTAACTGATTCGACTTCAACCAATCTTTCACCAATCAAGCTGACTAGCTCATCAATCGGTAAGTCAATGTCAACATATTTTTTTAACCAATTAACCGATATAATCATGCGAACTTCCTTAAGAATTTTAAACGAGCCGCTTCAAAATGGCGCAAATCATCGATGCCATACTTTAACATTACTAAACGCTCCACACCACCGCCCCAGGCAAAACCTCGATAACGACGGCTGTCGATACCCGCCATCTCTAGAACATTCGGATGAATCATACCGCAGCCTAACATTTCGAGCCACTCACCTGGCTGACCACCGAGAGCAGCGGGCTTTTCAATCGCAAATTCGAGACCAGGCTCGACAAATGGGAAATAAGCTGGTTGAGTTTTAATCTTTAGCTCCTGCCCGTAATAAGCCTCGAAGAAACCGCGCAAAGTGCCTAGCATCTGGCCGAGTGTCGCCGACTCGCTCACAAAAACACCTTCAACCTGATAAAAGGTGTGTTCGTGCGTGGCATCGACATCCTCATTACGGAATACCCGGCCATAACTAATCGCCGCAATGTCGCCACCAGCTTCTAGTTTCAATTTGCCTTGCTTCAAGATTCGATGCTGCATTGTACTGGTATGAGCGGGTGGAATAAAGCCTTCTTCGGTGCGGAAGGTGTCGTAACCGTCGCGGGCAGGATGATTCTCGGGAAAGTTTAGGGCGCTAAACATATTGAAGTCACTGTCAATCTGTCGTGACTCGATGGCTTCAAAGCCCATTCGAGTGAATATATCAATGACTTCTTCAAGTTCCATCGTCAACGGATGCTGTGAACCTTGGATCATCGGCAGGAAATCAGGCTTTGATCCGCCTGCCTGCCACGGCGCCGTAACATCAAGTGGCTGAATGCTCTTCGATTGAACCGACTGTTCAACAGTCTCAACCGCGTCAGACAACTCAGTTCGCAGTTCGTTTACTGATCGGCCGAACGAAGCCCGCTCCGCCACTGGCAGTCGAGAAATCTCATCATACAATGCTTTGAGCTCCGGAGCTTTGAGAATTTCGCGCGGACTCTCGCTCGAGGCAATTCTCTCGAGCAGAAGTCGTTTAACTTCATCTATCTTATTTGTCACCATAACTGGAATTTATTATACGCTAGTTTCCAGCCTACTGTAAGGTAAATCAATCAAGCGATAACCAACAGCCAAACAATCACACCCAGCGCGACGATGAATAGTATTAGCCAGATCATCGCAAAGCGTGATGTTGTTCGCTTGCCTTGCATGTAAGCCGCATCGTCAACACCGTCAGGTCGATCAGCTGGCCGAGAATTTTGTTTCATCTTTTCCTGAAGCTCAGATGCCACTCGCTTCTGCAGCTCGGTGCGTTCGTCGTTCTGTCTAACTAATAAAGCCATGAACTGATTATACATTGCGCCAACCCGTCTATGCTACAATGTAAGCATGTTTACTATAAGGAGGGAAACACATGGCGACAAAAAAAGCCGCTTCTAATACCAAGAAGTCGTCAACTCGCAAGGCTCCAAGCGTTGCGTCGACCACGACTGTCCGCACTATCAAGTCAACCCCAGCTGTCAAGCGAGGTGATTTTGGCACCCGCTTCAATCGTTCAGTCCGATCTTTCGATCTATGGCGAACGCTTGGTGCTGAGTTCGTTGGCTCGTTCCTGCTAGCCGCCGCCATCATTACTGGTTCAAACCAACCAATCTTCGCGCTATTTGCCGTTGTTGGTATCGTCTTGATGTTCGGTGCCGTATCGGGTTCACACATTAACCCGGCTGTAACCTTGGCCGCCTGGGCTACCCGGCGCATCGGCTGGCTACGCGCCCTAGGCTACGTCGCTGCTCAACTACTGGGTGCCGCCTTGGCATTTGTTGCTCTGTCAACATTTATCAACGGAGCCCCAGGAGTTAGCGAAGAGGCTGCTATGTACGGTCAAAGCGCACCTGAGCTTTACCGAGCCGCTGAGCAAACAGTCTTTGCTGGTAAAGAATGGTTCGTATTCTTCGCCGAAGCTCTAGGTGCAGCCATCATTGGTTACGCTTTTGCCGCTTCACGACGAGTCACGGTTGATCGCCTAACTGGCGCATTCACCTACGGACTAGGTGTCTTTGTCGCATTGATGGTTGGCGTAAGTGCTGCTAGCTACGTTAGTGCCACTGCCGCGTTGAACCCAGCCGTAGCCGTTGCCCTACAGGCCTTCAACTGGAACGAAGCCTGGACCTTTGCGATTTACGCAGCCGGCCCAGTCCTCGGTGCCATCGTTGGCTTTATCGTTCACGATATATTAACTCCAAAAGTTTAATAATCGAAACGATCAAAAAACTCCCGGTCAGTCCGGGAGTTTTTATGTATTTAATTATTCATCGTCGGTTTGCGGTCGATCGATTAACAGCGGTTCGATTGACTTATCAGTCTGAGCGATCTTGGTGACGTCAGTATCAACCTTGGCAAGTTCTTTATGAGCAGCATTGTAGTGATTGACGGTTGTCGACAAAGACTTGCCCAATTTCTGCATGAAAGAATCAAAACTGGCGATATGTCGTCCAAGCTTACCGACTTGCAACTGGATGTCTTTGGCTTGCTCTTCAATTTGAAGACTCCTCAGACCCTGTAATACAGTTTGAAGATAAGCCATGAAACTCGTTGGACTAACGATGATGACTTTCTTCTCACGGAAAGCATACTCGATTAAATCACGCGCACTACTGCCCGTCCCAACATCACCAATCAGCAAGTCGTAATAAAGCGACTCACTTGGTATGAACATGAAGGCGAACTCCATCGTATTTTCGCCCGGTCGAATATACTTGCTCGTCTCATCAATCCTACCCTTTAGATCGAGTCGGACCTTCTTCAGCAAGTCTTCGCGTTCAGCTTTCGATGCTGATGAGACCATCCGATTGTAATTTTCGAGACTGAATTTACTATCAATCGGTAAAATTTGACCCCGGTCCAAAAAAACCGCCGCATCAGCAATTAAACCATCCTTAAAGCGGTACTGCATTTGAAAATTCTTTGATGGCAGGATATTGCCGAGAACTGACTCGAGGTAATATTCACCGAAAACACCTCGCTGTTTGGGGTTCTGGAGAACATTTTGAAGTGTCTTCAACTCATCGGCCACGTCAACAACCCGACGATTAGTCTCATCCAGTTTGGTCAAACGCTGCGAAACATCATTAACCAGTTTGACACTTTCCGACAGTTGACGCTGAACCGAAGTCTGCATCGACTGGGCGTTGCGCTCCAGTGTTTCGCCCATCGACGAGCGCAGGTCGGTAATAGTCCGCGACAGTTCGGTAACGTCAGACTTCAACATATCAACACCGACCGAGTTGGATGTCGCATTAAGTTTTACGACCATAAATATCACCGTGATAATCAGGCCGATTATTATCACCAGTCCTAGTACTAACAGAGATTCATTCATCCACTAAGTATAGCACTGAGCTAAGTCAAAATCAGGGCTAGCCGAATCAAGACAGTCACGACAATCGCCGTGACGACCGATACTGCAGCGCTAATGTGATGAGCAATCCAACCAAATAGGCCGTAGGCGGCCGCATAGAGCAGTACTGCCCAGAAAATTGCCTCGTACCAAGTCATACCCTGGATCCACTCAGGTAGCAGCCACAAGACCGCTGCCGCTGATATAGCCACGACGACCGGTCGAACGGCATGAAACTTTGTCATCGCCAAAACACCCAAGACTGCGGCAATCACGGTTCCAATCTTTCCGCTCGTCACGAGAGCTGATGCACAAGTTGAACCGGTCGTTACCTCTCGGCAGACTAACGGCTCCACGACGTATTGACCAATTAGCATCATCAGAATCCACACCAATAGACCGATGCCCGCCCCAAAGCCAATGACTCGTCCCAGCCAGACCCACGAAGGTCGAGTTACGACAGTGTTGTTGTTCTCGATAACCGTTTGCGCCATGTCTTCCTCTTTTCTCCACCCGGTTTCTGGATATACCATAGCGCACCCAGGCTAGCTATGGCAACACCACCGATTACGTCCAGAGGTGTGTGCACCAAGGCCAGCACTCGACCCACCCCTACCAAAATCACTAGCGAAAAGACTAGTAATCCGAGTAACCGATTCTTAGTTTCGAACCAGACCGCCCAAGCAATCGCCATCACGAATAGCGCGTGATCGCTCGGAAAGCCTGGATTATTCAAGAAAGACGCTCCAGCCTCAACGCCCAATATTTCAAAAGGTCGCATCGTGCTCGGCTGATAAAGCGTAGCTATAAATTTCGCCAATAGATAGGCCGTTAATCCGGCCATAAGCACCCGAGTGTAGGCCTGGTAACGGCTGCCTTTCGGAACCTTCAAGAGTAAAGCGTAGGCCCCAATCAACACCACCGCAAAGACTGAATAATCTGCCAAAATACGAACGATTAATTCAAATGTCATACCTCTATACTACACGATACAAATTGAAAAAATTTTATGAATAGTTAAGAAATCATGTTTATGCTTTAATCAAGAAAGGATATCGTTAATGAAAGTACTCTTGGTTGACGACAACATCAGAATGGCGGAGCGAATCGCCTACCACCTCAGTCGTGACTTTGCTTTTGACAGCGCCGAATCGGCCGAAGAAGCTCTCGATAAAGTCGACCAGTCCGATTACGCCGTCATTGTGCTCGATCTTAATCTCCCGGGCATGTCTGGTCTCGAATGCTGCCGGGAGTTACGACGTCGTCGCAATAATACCCCAATAATAATTCTCACTGGCCAAAACGCAGTTCAAACTCGAGTCGAATTGCTAGATGCTGGCGCCGACGACTACTTGAGCAAACCCTTCCAAATCAGCGAACTGCGTGCTCGCTTATCGGCCTTAATTAGACGTGGTCAGACTCGTCGTCATGACGCTCAAATCAAATGCGCCGACCTAGAAATTAACAGTACTCAACGACTAGTAAAACGAGCTGGTCAAGAAATCTGTCTTCGTCGCAAAGAGTTTGACATTCTTCATTATTTAGCTTTAAACCAGGGGCGAATCTTGACTCGAGAGATGATAATTAATAATGTCTGGAGTGACAAGACCACTAGCTGGATATCGACAGTTGATGTTCACATCAAACATCTGCGCGATAAAATCGATCGACCATTTGATAAGCCGCTACTAAAAACTGTATATGGGGTGGGTTACAAACTCGATGCACCTCGATCTTAAACTTCGCTGGGAGGCTCTTCAAGCCACAACGTTAGCTCTAGCCTGCCTGTTGCTTACTTTTGCGATTATCGAGGCTGTTCAAATAGTCACCCATTCCACCAGCGAAAGTGCCGTGAGATTGATCATTGATGGATTATGCCTAAGCGTCTCGCTAATTGCGCTATGGTTTTTCTACCGAGGACGAATAGACGTTACCGCTACAGTGGCGATTTCGATAGCTTATGCCTATGGACTATTAGCATCGATTAGCTATGGCCCAACTCATCCCTTGGCGACCGTGGCTTTCGTTTTGACCATTACCCTGACAGCCCTGCTATATGGCAGCCGACGGGTTGTCGTCGCAGCGGCAATAGTTTCAGCCACAACCGCAATTATTTACATTCTCAACTCGTCAATCGGCCAGATACAAATCAATTTCTACGACGGAATTATATACCTCTCGGCCGTCGGCATGGTTTCGGTAGTAGCCTGGTCGACTAGTCATCAGCTCGAAAACAAGCTCACGCAGCTCAAATCGATCAATCGAGACTTAATTCATCAGGCCGATGTCGCCTCCAGACAACTAAACAAGGCCGAAGACCACAATGCCAAGCTCCAGCAACAAAACTACACTACACTATGTAACTTTGCGTATATCGGCCAAAATCTTGCCTTGGCGATGCATGAATTAGCCAATCACGTAACCGACCTGGGCCTGGAGATAGGTAATGACGCTAGCCCTGAACTGCGTCAGGCGATAAATTCGGTCCACAAAACAACCAAACATCTACAGGCATTGATTCGCCCGGCTGAACTGAAAATATTTCGCCCCTACGATGTGTTGAGAGTGGCAATAAAAAATTTCCAAAAGGCAAACAGCCAAAATAGCGTTGCTATTGAGCTGAGGGGTACGACGTCAGCTAAACGCGCGCTCATTCGTGGCCAGCCACTAATGCTAATCGAAATCCTCAGTGTATTGGTAAAGAATTCACTACAGGCGATTAGTGATTCCGGCGCCACGACTGGCGACATCATGGTTGCCCTGGAGTATAATCCGGCGCAAGGGCTGAATATCTACGTCAGTGATAGTGGACCCGGTTTTGATGCCGACCAGAAACGAACTTTATTTCGAAACATGCAATCGACAAAATTGAATGGTCATGGCTTTGGTTTGTACTTATCAGAACAGATCCTATCGCAGCATTTTAACGGAACAATCATACTTGACGATCGTTCAGGTCGAACAACTTTTATAATTTCGATCCCGTCAGTCGCGTGAATTAAATAAAATCAACCACTGCGTCAAACTGAGGCGGGAGGGACGACTACCTGTGTCGAGGCCGGCCGTCTCGAGCGGTA
>DAICYC010000014.1 GCA_027311865.1 Candidatus Saccharimonadota bacterium | reverse complement strand
TGTAGGCGACGATCGAGAGAGTCGCCAAGATCGCAATCACGACAATGACGATGAGGAGTTCGACGATGGTGAAGGCGTGACGCTTCTTATTCACACTAGTCTTCATCAGTAAGCCTGTATTTCTACCCAGTGGTTACTAATATTCGACGTCGAGCCGTTTATCCAGTCGCGAATATATCGAACCGGCCGAAGATCAAAATTATGAGTTTTGCCAGCGGCAGTCTCTTGATATGTTCCGCTAACAGCGCTATCGAAAACCGTGTGCCAATTCGTGCCGTCGGCACTAACCTCGGTTTTAGTAGCATTATAGGTTCGACCGTCGCCGTAATAGTGCCAAACCTTTACTGATGTAATATCGTAGATCTGAGCTAATGTTACGGTCGTTGATTGTAAGCCACTGCCGGAACTGTACCAGGGCGAAGTCACAGTCGACCCGTCAGTCACCAGGGCTGAAGGGCTGGTGGCACCGAGTGCGACATTAACACAGCCACCTTCAGAGATGACACCAGTCTGATTCGACATGTAGCTAAACCGTCCACCAGTGGCAGTTATACAAAATGAGGGGGGACTGGTCGAATTATTAACTGAGTAGCGAAGTTTGGTATCGCTAGTGAGCGTGACACCCTTTCCGTCATTAGACTGAGCCAAGGTCGTCGGGTAGACGTCATCGATGATTTGATCTTCGCGTAACTGCTGAACGACGTTACCAACTTCGGTCGTCAGCGCCGAACGACGAGCCTTATCCTGGATGCCATTAAAAGCTACCAAGATTATTGTCGCCAGAATAGCAATGACGATGATGGCTATAATCAGTTCGACCAAAGTAAAGCCTCGGTTCAGCTTACGATTGATTGGCTCACTAGTCATTGTTTATTTGATGCCCACATTAATTACTGCTCAAATTCTACCATAACCGATTTGAGCTGCCAAAAATCATCACTTTCTCAAATAAAAAATCCCAGCAACCTGTCTGAGATTTTTTAGATGGTGGGCGAGGAGGGACTTGAACCCTCACTCCCAAATGAGAACCAGATTTTGAGTCTAGCGCGTCTACCAATTCCGCCACTCGCCCGAATTGTTAACTACAGCCGGACAGCCCCAAAACTGCAGTACCAATGTATTGTACAATAGATTAGAATAGGAATAAATATATGAGTCCCGATAATCGCAGTTCCGGTGGAGATCTGTCGCGCCAGTCGCCAACTGGTGGCTCAATCACGCCACCACCACGCCCTGAGGCTAGCCTGGTCGCTGAACCGCGCCAAGATCAGACCGCCGCCGCTGACCTGATTCGTCAAAAAATCAATCATCTCTACGGTGATAATGTCGTGGTCAACCAGACTGAGACGACCTCCAACCAAACACCAGACAATTCCCGAACAGACTATCAGCAGTCCGCTAGCAATCCCTATCAACGTTCGATTCAAACTCACCCAAAGCCTGAGGCCGAACAGTGGCAAGCATATCACTCAGCTTGGCAGAATTATTATCAGGAATATTACAAGAAATTTTATGCTCAGCAAAAACTGACTGAACGACCAACAGGACCGCTCGGTACTGTTCAAACGCAGCCCGATACTATTTCCGACAACCAATCAAAGCCTGATTACAGCCGCGATGACGCCTTGTACGCGCTGCGCCAGGAGCTTCGCCAAAAAGTTACGCACTCCGCCACCAAAATCCGCCGCAGTCGACATTTTGTGCCGATAGCGGCGGCCGTAGCCGTGGTCTCGGTATTCTTATTCCTACAATACAATCAGGTTTTAATTTCAGCCGTTCACGCCTACGCTTCGCCGGGCGCAGTAAATCCGCAGAATATCGTCATTGATCCCGGAACCGAAGCCGTCGTTGGCATGGAACCGCGCTTGATAATCCCGAAGATTAACGTCGACGTACCAGTGCTATACGATGTCGGCGTCGACCAAGCCTCGCAGTTGGCAGCAATGCAAAAAGGTGTAGCCCATTTTCCAATTCCCGGCGCCAACAGCCATCCCGGCGAAATCGGTAACACCGTTCTCTCGGGACACAGCAGTAATGACCTGTTCGATCCCGGCGAGTATAAATTCATCTTTGCCCAACTTGAAAAGCTAGCTGTCGGCGATTCGATTTATGCCAACTACGAAGGCAAGCGCTACACTTACATCATCACCCGAACGGAAGTCGTCAAACCGACAGAGGTCAATAAACTAGTCTATCCGACCGACAAACCGGTTATGACGTTGATTACCTGTACACCACTTGGGACCGCCCTGAACCGGCTATTGGTCACCGCCGAACAAGTTAGTCCCGATCCAACAAAGGCTACCGCCGCACCATCCGGCAGTGGTGAAGCTAGCGGCAATATCACACCAATTCCCGGCAATTCAGCGACACTTCTCGAACGACTATTCGGACGCGACTAGGCTCAATCCACTAACATGTGAACGCGCTCCAGACGATAGACATCATCGGTCTTGTTGACGCCGTAGATATAACGACCGTTTTGGCTCAGAGTCGCTTCAAAACCAATCTCGATAGGCATAATTACGTTCACGTTTATACCGTTAAAGTCGCGCATCGATAAATGACCATCGTAATCAAAGGCCAGATGCCCCTCATCAAGCCAACTAGCGTCACGCCGTGAAGCTTCACTGGTCTCAACGGTCGCCTGTTCGACCCGGTCGTGCTGTAATTCATACGACAATATCCCAAGTCCAGCCCGCGCAATGAGGAAATCACCCTCGGGACTAAAGCTCAATTGATCAACCGAATCGCCGACAGCTTGACGACGAACTTCTACCAAAGATTCTTGATCAGCTCGACCCGGCGAAGGGTAGCGGCCTGACAAAACAATCAGTTCGTCATCTTCGGCCACGGCGACATAGTCATCACTGTGGAAGCGGACGGTGTCAATTCTCAAGTTCGCATCAACGTCTGACCTATAAACAACCGACGGAGCATCATCACCATCGCGATAAACACCGGCCACTCGTTCACTGCCATCAGATGACTTACCAACGTACGACAAGATTGACGTCTCGTACATATCAAACGATTCAACACTACTCACCAAAACGCGTGAAATTGTAGCCGACGGAATATCTAATTTTCGAATGGCGCCATCACTCAAGCCATATAGGACATTGCCATTGGTGCTGGCAAACTGGAGATCACTCAGACTAATACTTAACAGCTTCGAAACATTGGTGCTCGACTCAACATTTTCAGTATCCCAGACCAACCAATCTACCGATTCGGCATAACTATGTTTGACGATCAAATAACGTCCATCGTCATCCCAGTCCATCAAGTCGTACTTGTGATCAACATTCGGCTCGTCGAGATCTGTGATTAGTGAAGCGGGCAGGTCAACCGTCCGCGCCTGGATCTCGCGATCACGAATATCGACAACTTCAAATGACGGTCGATCGAGCGCCGACTGCACAACGATTGTCTGTCGATCGGGCGCGGCCGTTACATCAACCACTGCATCGTAAGTTCGCATCGTCTGTTTGTCGAGCTCTTTGGGGACAAAACGTACATAATCGAGCCACGTCAAGGTTCCAGCTTCGAGAGTCATCGTTCGCTGCCAATCTCGATAGCCAGCACGAGTTAGCTTGAAGGTGTGCTCGCCAGCGAGAACAGTGCGCTTAGCATTGGTCCGAGCGCCTATCAATTTGTCATCAATAACAATGTAAGCACCGGTCGGACGTGTCTCAAACTGGACCAGAGCGCCTTGCTCGAGTTTACCGTTGAGACCATCGAGACGGTAGCCTTGAATAAACAAGACGGTAAAAGTAACAATTGCCGTGATCATTAATGACATCAATAAAATAATGCCGATGCGACGTAGAATAAACTGGGTTTTGGTGGGTTTTCGATACATATATGACTACATTATAGCAATCGGACTTGCATAAGCGCGATGATACTTTTACTATTAAGGGTAACACGAGGTAAATAACCGCATTGTTACTGCGAGGACAATCGAAAAATGACCACCCCAAAAACCGTTCGTATCAAAGATCGACTCTACGACGCCACCACTGGCTTGCCAGTTTCAGAATCCGACAAACCCAACAAATCGCGACCGACCACTTCGGCCACGACCGTTCACTCTCGAACTCAACGGGCTCAAACTTTGCGAAAACGAACTGTTAAAAAGAACGTGGCCGCTCCAGTCGTAAAGCCTCAATCAGTCGTTAAGTCTCGACCGCAACCAGGCCGTCACATGGATATCGCCCGCAGCAAAAAGATTAGTCGCTTTGCCGATCACCCCAATACCGACACCAAACCGGCCGCCAAGCCGCAGTCCAAGTCTGACGACATTCCCGCCCGCGACCATCCATCGGCAGTCAAAGCCGCTCAAATCGCCAAAACCAGGAAAGCAGTTGCTAACCAGACCGCCAAGCAGGTGAAAGATTCGGCCATCACTCGAGCCATCGACGCCACACCCACCAAAAAACAAGCTCACCAATCAAAGAAACCAAAAACTAAGTCTCGTCGTCAACTTTGGATAGTGGCTGCCCTCGGGTTAGTTCTGGTGATTTCGTTAGCAATTTTCTTCTACACACCGTCACTATCAGTTGATATTGCATCGGCCCGCGCTGGCGTCAACGCGACTTATCCGAAATATATCCCAGCCGGCTATCGGCTCAAGCAGCCAGTCGAGTATCAGGATGGTAAAGTTAGCCTCCACTTCAAGTCGACCTCCAGTCCGGACAAATTTACGATTCACCAAGAACGTAATTCGTGGGACTCATCGGCCGTCCTTGATAGTATTGTCCGACCAGCGACAGGTGACAACTATATGACGACGCAAGAGCAAGGCTTAACAATCTACCTCTTCGGCGAACACGCCGCCTGGGTTAATGCCGGTGTCCTCTATACGATTGACAGTAGCGCCACCTTGTCAGGCGAACAACTCCGACGCATTGCCACCAGCCTGTAGTCACCATCTGTTATAATTGAGCCATGTCTCAACCTATTCGTACTCGTTTCGCCCCTAGTCCAACTGGCTTTATGCATGTTGGTAGCGCTCGAACTGCACTCTTTGCCTGGTTAATCGCTCGTCAACAGCACGGCCAATTCATTTTGCGATTAGAGGATACCGATCGCGTCCGTCACGTTGAAGGTTCAGCCGAACACTTGATTAAAAGTCTACGGGCTCTCGGCATTAATTACGACGAAGGTCCCGACGTCGACGGGCCTTACGGACCGTACATCCAAAGCGAACGCCTGGCAATCTATAGGCAGTGGGCGGAAAAATTAATCGAAACCGGTCGGGCATATGCTGACCCATACACTCCGGAAGAGCTGGAGGCATTTCGTGCGGAAGCTCGGGCTAACAAGCAGGCTTTCTTGTATCGTCATCATCGACCAACTAATCCACCGGCCTGGGATGGCACCACGCCGCTTCGCCTAAAATCTGAGCCGAAAGCCTATCACTGGCACGATGAGGTGATGGGGGACTTGTCGAGTGGCCCCGAGGTAATCGATGACATCGTCTTGATCAAGTCCGACGGCTATCCCACCTATAATTTCGCCCACATCGTCGACGATGCCGAAATGAAAGTCAGCCATGTTATTCGCGGTCAAGAGTTTCTAGCTAGTACTCCTAATTATTTAAATCTTTATGAAGCCCTCGGCTTGGATCGACCAATCTTTGCGACCATGCCCCACATCATGGCCGAGAATGGACGAAAGAAACTAGGCAAGCGCGATGGCGCCAAGGACATCCTCGATTACTTGCGGGATGGCTACTTGCCAGAAACACTGGTTAATTTTATCGCCAGCCTAGGCTGGAATGATGGCACTGAGCAAGAAATCTTTAGTGTTGAAGAATTGATTGACAAGTTCAGTCTCGATCGAGTCGGGCGCAGCGGTGCTCGCTTCGACGAGAAACGACTGGAGTGGATGAATGGCCAGCACATTCGAAACCTGTCGACTAACGAATTGGCCGAGCGGGCTGTTAATTTCTGGGGTGAATCCGCTAAAGCGACTTCACCAGAACGACAACGCGAAATACTTGAATTAGTCAAAGACCGCCTCAAAACTCTTGCCGACTTGCCACTGTTAACCGAATATTTCTTCGAACGCCCCGCGCCCAACTGGTCGATGGTCAACGACAACAAACAGCTCAGCAAACTATCTAACGATGAGCTTATCGGCTATCTTGAGTTAGCTCGTCAAAAATTTGAAACTGTCGACTGGGATTCAAACAATCTCCAAATTCAGCTCAACGGTCTATTAGACCAAACCGGTCAAAAACCAGGCATTCTATTTAGTCTGATTCGCTTGGCGGTATCCTGGGCCCCTTTTAGTCCGGCCCTCAACGACACACTCGCCGTTCTCGGTCGCGACGAAACTTTAGCCCGTTTAGACCTGGCCATCGAAACCGGGCGCCAGCTGTAGAGTCGCTAGGGCTGGTCTGCTATAATACGCTTAAGCTATGAACCAACAAAAACACCATCCAATTCAGAGAATTAAACACTGGGTGACGACCCATCGAAAGTCGGCTATTCTACTAGCCGTCGTATTGACGATTTTGCTTAGCGGCGGCATCGCCACGGCTGTCTATTTCGCGAATCAGACTGAGGAAACACCAGCGCCATCGGCTACCGTAACGCCAAAGCCAAAACCAAAGCCAATTGTCTACCATTCGCCCCTAACTGGCTCGGTCGTCAAAGACGAAGCCGCCACCAAACAAGCGGTCACCGCTATCATGATTGAAAATAGCCCAGACGCTCGACCACAATCCGGCCTCAAGGACAGCGGCGTGGTATTTGAAGCGATTGCCGAAGGCGGTATTACTCGCTTTTTGGCCCTCTACCAAAACGAAAAGCCCGGATTGGTCGGGCCAGTTCGCAGCCTGAGAATGTACTATGTCGACTGGCTGGCACCTTTCAACGCTAGTGTTGCTCATGTCGGTGGTAGCGCTAGCGCCTTGACCGAAATTCGTAGCGGCAATTACCGTGATATTGATCAATTCTTTAACGCTGGCGCCTACTGGCGAGCATCGGATCGCTATGCCCCGCATAACGTCTACACTAGTTTTGAACGCCTAGACGCCCTCAATGAACAAAAAGGCTATACCGAGTCAAATTTTACGGGCTTTGACCGTATTGACAGTAAACCAGCTACGACCCCGACGGCTAGTCAGATAAATGTCACGATGAGTAGTCCACTTTATAACAGTAGCTACACCTATGATCCGGCCACCAATCTTTACAATCGTTACCAGGGTGGCGCGGCGCACATCGACCGCGAGGCCGGCCAGATATCACCTCGGGTGGTGATCGTCATGAAGGCGCCGATGGCACGCGTTTTTGAAGATGGTTATCGAGAACAAATCACAACAATTGGCAGTGGTGCGGCTTATATATTCCAAGATGGTACCGTTCAAGAGGTAACTTGGAACAAGCCGACTCGGACCAGTCAAATAAATTTCACTAACGCCGAAGGTAAAAAAGTCGCTCTGGCTCGAGGACAAACCTGGATAAGCGTCGTTCCGCAAAGCACCGGTGGTGCGTCATGGCAGTAAACAAACAGCAAAAATATCTGCGCGACTACTGGCGTTACTTTCAGCAGACGACTTTGATTATACTGTCGGGCGTGATATTGATTGTCGCTGTGATTACCGCCGTAGTTTTGTATATTACCGGTGTGACCAGCGATATGCCAACCGCTCTGACGGTGCTGGCCATCGTCGTGTTGACGAGCGGGCTAGTACTGGGTTTCGTGTACTGGCTAATGCGACGGCCGCTGCGGGATTTGATGGCAGCGATCATTCACATTTCCGGTGAGCCAACCGACACAACTCCGCCTAATCCTAATGATGGTCAGTATGAGCGCAGCGGCTTTAAAGAAGTCCTTCAAACCCTCTATCAATTATCCAAAGATCGACCGGTGGCGGCGACAAGCTCGCCAGACAGCGTTGTAGCAATTACTGAAAACGCTCTCAGCAAAGCGCTTAATACCACAAATTGCGGCTTCGTCTTGTTGGACAAGGCTAGTCGAATAACCTTTGCCAACAAGGCGGCCCCAATTGCTATCGATCAAGATGGCACTAAGCGATTGAACCTTTACTTCAACGGATCGGATAATTTTGATAACTGGCTCGTCGAATGTGAACACAACGCTGTTAACGCCGAGAAAACTTGGGAACGAATTCCCAACAAACTACCCGATGAAGATGATCGTCGCTTCTTTGATGTCGTCGCCACTTACAGTAAGGGTGCTGAGGCCGAGGTAATTCTAGCATTGGTCGATCGAACTGCCAAATATTTAACCAGCGAGCAAGATTTAGACTTTATTGCTTTCGCCGCTCACGAGTTACGAGGCCCGATCACAGTTATCCGTGGCTATCTCGATGTACTCCAGAACGAACTTCAAGAGTACTTAGCGCCCGATCAAGTCGAGCTCTTTCATCGCTTGTCGATTTCCGCCAACCGATTGTCTGGCTACATCAACAATATTCTTAACACGTCGCGATATGACCGACGCCATCTCAGAATTCGCTTAGCTGAATCGACCGTCGACACCGTCTACGACATGATTCGCGACGACATGACGATGCGGGCAGTCGCCCAGAATCGTCTGCTGAGTGTCAAGTTTCCAGCTGACTTGCCAACCATTGCGGCTGACCCAGCTAGTCTCAGCGAGGTTTTTGGCAACATTATCGACAATGCCATTAAATATAGTAGCGAAGGCGGTGCCATCAATGTTACGGCCGTCAAAAAGGGTGACTTTGTCGATATCACAATTCAGGATCACGGCATCGGTATGCCAGGCAACGTTGTTAGCAATTTGTTTCAAAAGTTCTATCGATCACATCGTTCGCGCGAAACAGTGGCTGGAACCGGAATCGGATTATATATCTCGAAAGCTATCGTTGAATCGCATGGTGGTACCATAAGTGTACAGAGCGAAGAGGGCAGGGGATCGATTTTTACAATCTCAATCCCGACCTATCAATCAGTTGCCGACAAGCTCCAAGCTGGTAATAATAGTAACGAAGGAATCATTGGCCAGGGCAGTGGCTGGATAAAAAATCATTCCATGTATCGAGGTTAAAAATGGCAATCAAGACAATATTAATGATTGAAGATGATCGGTTTATCGGCGAAATGTACGCCCGTAGCCTACAAAAAGCCGGTTACGAGATCGATTGGACGGTCGACGGCAACGACGGACTAATTGCCGCCCGCAACAAAGATTATGACTTAATCCTTCTTGACGTCATGCTGCCCGAACGACGCGGTACCGATATACTCGACGCTCTCAAAGGTGGATCAGAAGATTTGATTCCGAATGCTAAAGTTATCGTCCTGACCAATTTTGAACAAGACGATGAGTCGCGTACCGCCATGGAAAAACACGCCAACGGCTACCTAATCAAGGCCGAGATAACACCCAGCAAACTACTCGACGTCATTCGTCAATTGGATGCTCAATAATGCTAGAGCGTCATCAGATTGAAGGACCCGACCATATCGACGGCGTCGCCCCGGAAGCGCCCGACCGCAGTCATCTAGCTCAATATTATCCCGACCCACTGACCGATAATCGACCACTCCATGAAAGCGAAGCCGAGCGGCTTCGTCAACACGCCGCCAAACGTCGCTACGAACGTAGTCAGGTTCACCAAAAAGTCTTTCTAGTTGGCGTACTAATCGCAACATTTATCGTCTATGTCATGACGCTGATGCTGATTGGCTACTGGGCTTTAACATCCGATCGTCCAATCGTAATTGTACCGGTCGGCTTCATCGGTGGAATCTTGGCTATTGCGCTCATCAAAGGAACCATCGGCCGAGCAGTTGAGATTCTCAATCTTTACGATATCAGATCTAACTTGGTGGTGGCTGTCATATTGCTCGCTACGACGCTCAGCGCCCTGGCCGCACACACGCCGTTAATCAACTTGGTGGACGGCCAACTAATATCACTTGGTGCCGCTTCAGCAATCGTCTCGTTACTGGTAAGCTTGGTGACGACCAAGGTCATGCTCATCATTGCTACTGGCACGCTCTGGGCTCTACGCTCGCTAGACAAGTCCTAACACTTTTGCTAGAGTAGGTGGTGCGGAAATAGCCGCAATCAGCTAGATCCACGACGGCCCTATCGTCTAACGGTTAGGACATCAGGTTCTCATCCTGGCAATCCGGGTTCGATTCCCGGTAGGGTCACCAAAGAAAGGACGTCATCCCAAGATGGCGTTTTTTCTTTGTAAAGAGCTATACCGCGCCATTCCACGTTAAAATGTAAGCAATGAAAAGCAAAAGCGGTTTCACTCTCGTTGAACTGATTGTCGTTGTAGTCGCAATCGCCATCTTGTTTGGGATTCTATCGGTCGTTTATATGGGCATTATGAGCGATGCTCGTGTCGCTCAACGTAAAGATGATTTGGCGAATCTAGCCAAAGCCATTCAATTGTACCGAATGGACAATGGCGATTACGCAAAACAGGGGTGTGGCAACGGTTCTGGGTCGGGCTGGCTACACAGTGATTATGACGGAGCGGGGCCAAATCGTCCGATCTACACCTGCTTACTTGACGGCGGATATTTGACACAAACAATTGTTGATCCGAGTGGCAATAATAGCTGCAGTGGACTCAACTGTCACGCCTACATGATGGCAAACTGTTCAACTGGCGTGTACTTATTTGCTAATCTTGAAACAAAACCTCAGTCATCGACTGATGTCGACGAAACATGCTATAGCAGCTGGGACACTTCTTACGGCATGAATTACATCCTAAAAGTTGATCAAGAATGACGAAGTATCGATTCAACCATCGCGGGTTTTCAATCGTCGAACTAGCCGTCGTCATCGCCATTATAGGTTTGCTGGTTTTGGTTACTGTCGGAGCTTACACCGAGTATCAGAAGCGATCGTATGACTCCCAGATGCGCGTCGCCGCTAAACAAGTTGAAGAAGCCGTTCATCTCTGGTATGCCAAAACCGGTCAACAGCCAAAAGGTGGCTGGAGTTCAACCGTCAGCGTATCAGGCGGCAACTGCTCGGACGGCACCGGCGGCTGGTTTGGGTCAACCGCCTATGTCTGCGCCACCGAAGATATCTTGGTCAATGTTGGCGTATTGCCAGCTGGCTTTAGCGCCAAGTTGCCAAAAAATACTCACAACAACGCTAGCGGCGCCTATTCTATGATGTTTTATCCTTGCGGATCGGGCACTAAACGTTATGCCCTCTACTGGCATCTGCGCGTACCATCGGCCGCCGATAATGATAGTATCGCCGCTGTCGAGGCTGCGGGCTGTACTGCCGCGCCAAGAACTAGCTATGGCATGAAGGCCGCGACTTTAATCAATCTCAATTAAAGTCGTGTCAACACTGGTTTAAAGTGTTACAATAAACAACCGATATGACAGCTATTTTTAAACGTACCAAGATTTTGGCAACCGTCGGTCCAGCTACCAACAGCGCCGACCAAATTGCCGCCCTCATGGAAGCCGGTGTTAACGGTTTCCGACTAAACTTCAGCCACGGCGACTACTCGGAGCGTCTCGATCAAATTAACTGGATCCGTACCGCCAGCGCCGAACGCAACAAACCGGTCGCTATCCTACAGGACCTCCAAGGACCAAAAATTCGCCTCGGTATCCTCAAAGACAACATGTTGACCGTCACAAAAGGTGATGAGCTGATTCTCGACTCTAGCATCAAAGAACATGACGGTAGTCATCAGCTGCCGGTTCAATACAACCTAGCTGACAAAATGAAAGTCGACGAACCGCTCTATATGTTTGACGGCAAAATTCGTTCGACTGTCGTCGAGATAACTGGTGAAACCGCCATCAAAGTCCGCGTTGAGAACGATGGTTTCTTGATGAGCCGCAAGGGCTTAAACCTGCCTGACACCGACTTTGGTGGGGACATCCTGACGCCAAAAGACATCGCCGACTTAGAGTGGGGAGCCGTACAGGACATTGATTATGTCGCCTTAAGTTTCGTTCAGACTCCAGCCGACATCATCGACTTGCGATCTCGTTTAGTAGAACTAGGCTCCAACGCGCACGTCGTCGTCAAAATAGAAACCAAATCAGCCATTCGTCCGGAACACCTCGAAGAAATCATTCGAGTTAGTGACGGTGCGATGGTCGCTAGGGGAGACCTGGCCGTTGAAGCCGGTGCCGAGATCGTTCCAGTCATGCAGCGTCGTATTATCGCTCTGTGTCGTAAGCACGGCAAGATGTGTATCGTTGCCACTCAAATGATGGGCAGCATGGTTGACAACCCTGAGCCGACCCGTGCCGAAGTTAGCGACGTGGCTAACGCTGTCATCCAAGGCGCTGATGCCGTCATGCTATCGGACGAAACTGCCAACGGCAAGTATCCAATTGAAACTGTCAAAGCCATGCGCAAGACTATCATGTATACCCAGGAGAATAGCGACGTCATGGCGGTCGATAAAAACGAAGCCCGTCGCCGCACCGACGCCGCCATCAGCTACTCGGCGGTTCGCCTGGCTCAAGACATTAATGCTCAAGCCATTATCGCCGAAACCAGTAGCGGCGCCACCGCCGTCAACATCGCCGCCTTTAGGCCAAACCTACCGATCATCGCCGTAACCGACATTCAAGGAACCGCTCAGAAGCTAGCTCTTAACTATGCCACTCGATCATATGTTCGACCTAGCGGAGCCGAATCGGGCTCCAAACTAGCCGAAGAACTCAAGGACGAAGGCTACTTTAGTGATAGCGAAACAACCTTGGTGCTCGTTAGCGGCCACAGCCCAGGCAAGCCTGGCACGACCAACAACATTCAGGTCAAGGTTTTATAGATCTTGCCTCAGCTAAAAAGACCGCTCAATTGGGTGGTCTTTTACTTTGGCATCGACGTCGACGCTCAGCGACGCTGAAGCTCGCCGTCTTCTCGAAGACGAGAAGGGGAGTTATGGTCTCTAAACTTGACTGTAGATTGTAAAAGTTATATAATAAGATATACGACCCGACATGAGAAAGTGAGCACTATGTCCGTAAACCCAACGTTTAACGGTTCGCCCGCTCAAGTGCTTGACGAACGACCCAGCCGTTACGACAGTGATCATTACACGATTCACTACGGCGAGACGTCCGAGATCGATAATCCGAATCGACAAGGCATCGTCATCGTCAAGCGAACTCAGCCAAACGACCGCATCGTCTACTGGTTGACACCGGCGTCACAGGGTAATGTGGAAGTGGTCCCGCACGACGCGCCCTCGATCTCGATCGCCGGGCTACTCGTCCAGGACGACTGACACCGACCCAGGGCCAATCGTTTTCGGTTGGCCCTTTTACTTCGGCTTGTCATCTCTTTGTTCATCAGGCATACTAAACATAAGTAATTTCGATATTCGCATAACAAGGAGAGCCATGGCGCCGCTCACTACTTCTCGGTTTTGGCAACGTCGCGTCTATGAGGCGATTTTCTTGTTATCAGTCGTCATCTTGGTGATTTACAGTCTGCCGTATATCCCGGATTTGACGATCAGTCGCTTTATCGAAATTCCCGACTTCGTGGCCATTGGCGCTGGCGTGTCGGCTGTCTTGAGCTTGTTATTTTATATCTCGAAAATCTTCGCTAATAGCTTTTGGGTTTCATTTATCGTCTATATTATTTTCTCCGCCACCACAGCCGGCTTAATTTGGCTAACCGGTGAAACCTCGTCGATGTTCGTTCCAGTGTGGTCACTGATTGCGTTTGCGAGTGCGATTTTCGCCGCCTACGGCATCGGGTTGATCTTGACGACCAGTATCGTAGCGATGGGCAGCTTGCTTCTCGATGGCGTCATCGACACCGTGCCACTATTAACCGCCACGATCAGCAGCGTCGTGCCTGTTTTAATTGGAACATTAATTTGGCGACACCACGACGTCATTGACGAATCGACTCGCAATGTTAAGCATCTGACCAACAAGCTATCCGAAGTTGCCAATCGTTCGGAAATTGTCATTAACGCCATCGGCGACGGAGTCATGGCTGTCAACGGTATCGGTGTTATCGAACTGATCAATCCTGCCGCTCAAAAAATTCTAGGCTGGTCCAAGCAGGACGCTATCTCCTTGAACTACAAGTCCATCATGCCAATGAAAGACGACAACAATCATGAACTAGACAAGGTCGCCGATCCGGTAGCCAATGTCCTCAATACCAATCAGCTCAGTCGTGCTAATGCGATCAATGCCGAGACAAAATCAGGCAAGAAAATTGTCCTCGGCTTAGTCGTGTCGCCAATTGGCGAGCCGGGCACTGGTGCCATTGTGGTCTTTCGAGACGTCACCCGGGAGCGCGCCGAAGAACGCGAACAGGCTGAGTTTATCAGCACCGCCAGTCACGAAATGCGCACACCGGTGGCCTCAATCGAAGGCTACTTGGGACTAGCACTTAACCCCTCGACAGCCACCATCGATGCCCGAGCTAAAGACTTTATTTTAAAAGCCCACGAAGCCGCTCAACACCTCGGACGATTATTCCAAGACTTGCTGGACGTTTCACGATCCGAAGACGGACGACTAACAAATACGCCGCGAGTCGTTAATCTAAGTGAGTTTGTTGGCACTGTCGTGGAAGGACTACAGCCAAAGGCCGCCGAAAAAGGCTTGACTCTAACTTACATCCCATCGAGCCAGCGCGCCCAGCGCATTCTCGTGCCGGTTCTATACGCCAACCTCGACAATGATCACGTTCGTGAGATTCTCAACAACTTAATTGAAAATGCTATCAAGTACACCCCGACAGGCGAGGTGACGATTGACGTTAATGGAACTGACGATAAAATTATCGTCAGCGTCAAGGACACCGGGCTTGGCATTCCGCCCGAAGACCTGCCGCATCTCTTTCAAAAGTTTTATCGTGTCAACAACCTCGATCGCCAGTCAATCGGTGGTACCGGTCTCGGTCTATATTTGTCGCGTCGTTTGACAGAAGCCATGCAGGGTCGACTCTGGGTCGAAAGTGATTACGGCAACGGCAGCACTTTCTTTGTCGAACTACCTCGAATAAGTAACGAAGAGGCTGATCAGCTCAAGCAGGAACAAGCTCAAATTGCCACGGCTACCGCCAACGAGCAACCGATGGTTCCTCCGGCTACTCCTCCAACAACTCAACCGCCGACAGTTGCTTCAGCACCGGTTTCGGCACCAACCAACATGACTACTCAATCACCGACACCGGCGCCTGCTCCGACGGTTCCTCGCGGACAGAACCTGACCCGTGAAGAAATCGCTCAACGCGTCCAACAACTCCAGGCTATGGCCCGTCAAGCCAACCTAACACCACCGGATCGACCAAATCAACCGCCTCAACCATAAGGGGTATGGCAATTTAAGCAACCTTGCACTAAAATAGAGGTAACTATGACCAAGATACTACTTGTAGAAGATGACAAGAGCCTGCGCGAAATATACGGCGTCCGCCTCCAGGCTGAAGGATACGACATCGTATCAGCCGGTGACGGGGAGGAGGCCTTGGCTGTCGCCATTAAAGAACGTCCGGCTCTAATCGT
>DAICYC010000013.1 GCA_027311865.1 Candidatus Saccharimonadota bacterium | reverse complement strand
AGTAAATATGTAATTTGTATTTCTGCTGATGGACTATTTTCTCATGGGTAATTTCGAGCTCGAATATGCCGCCGGGTCGTGACTTTAGGCGAAAACTTTCATTATCCTGCCAACCATTAAAATCGCCGACCAGGTAAACTTTTGTTGCGTTTGGTGCCCATTCGCGAAATATCCAACCTGACTCAGTTTTATGAAGCCCGTAGTACAAATGACCGAGTGCGAATTCATCAATTGATTTGTTGTCGAGTAATTGGCGAGTCCTGGATGATATGTATTTTAACCTCGACTCAATCGCCGACGCGTAGGGTTTGAGCCAGGGGTCCTGATTGACGAAGTTTTTTGGCGGAAGCATTAGTAATATAGTAGCACTTACTTGAAGAGATTGGCATGATTGAGAGATTTCGTTAGACTAGATCGGTAATGAATCGAGGAGTTCCACCACATCCAAAGCCCTGGCCCAGCGACAATCGTCTGGATGACGAATTGTTGGCGTCGGGCGATAATCGCAATGTTGCCGACGAATTTCGATACTGGAAAACTTCAGCTATCAAGCAGGAACTGCAACGACGCAGTTTCAGTTTAGAGATTGCTATCGATAATCGAACGCGTGACTACAACGCTGGTACCATTGTCCGTACAGCCAATGCTTTGGGAATCAAGAGAGTCCACATCGTCGGTCGAAGGCAATGGAATCGGCGTGGAGCAATGGTGACAGATGCTTACATGGAGGTTGTTTATTATGACGATATCGTCAGTTTCGTCGACTACAGTCGACATAAAAACAAGAGTCTGATTGCGGTTGATAATGTTGCCACCTCACGAAAGTTGAATGAAGTTGACTTGCCATTGAATTCAATCCTGTTATTCGGCTGTGAAGCCGACGGCGTCAGCTCGGAACTTACTGAAAAAGCCAATGCGGTAGTTGAAATTGAGCAGTTTGGCTCGACTCGCTCGATCAATGTCGGTGTCGCGGCAGGTATAGTTATGTACGAGTGGGTAAGGCGCAATCGACTTGTCTAATAGGGGTGTACGTGCGACAATGAAAGCAATTATGTCAACACTTTCATCTCAGCCCTACAAAGGTACGCGTGATTATTATCCAGCCGACAAGCATCTTCAAAATTACATTTTTGGAGTGTGGCGCAAGGTCGTTGAGAGTTTTGGGTATGAAGAGTATGGTGCGCCGCTGTTGGAACCGATTGATGTGTACGCCGCTAAGAGTGGCCAAGAATTGGTTAATGAGCAAACCTATTCGTTCACTGACCGAGGTGGACGAGCCGTCGCGATTCGTCCCGAGATGACACCGTCGATCAGTCGTATGGTGGCCGCCAGGCGACAGGAATTGGCTTATCCGGCTCGATTATACTCAATCGCTAATTTTATGCGCTACGAACGTCCGCAGAGAGGTCGGGAGCGTGAGTTCTGGCAGTTGAACGTTGATTTGTTTGGGGCTGACTCAATTCAAGCTGACACGGAAATTATCATGATCGCCGATCGGATTTTGCGCGAACTGGGTGCTAATGACGGTGATTTTATTATTAGGCTTAACAACCGTCATTTTATCCGTTACGTTACCACTCAGTATCTGGGACTCGATGAAGTTCAATCGCAGCAATTAATAAAGTTGTTTGATCGTCGTAACAAGATAACCGAATCGGATTTTGACGATCAGTTGAATTTAATATTCGAAGAGACTGGTGGCGACTATATAACCAAAGTGAAGGCACTGCTCGATGCGAATAGTCTCGAAGATTTACCGGACGGTTTACAGCAGTCAGAAGGCTTGACGTCCGTGCGACAAATACTAGAAGTATTGGCCCAGCAGGGGATTAATAACGTTGTTTTCGATCCGACGCTCATGAGGGGCTTAGACTATTACACGGGTACGGTCTTTGAAGTATTTGATACTCATCCAGATAACAACCGGTCACTTTTTGGCGGTGGACGTTATGATGGGCTGGTCGGTATGTTTGGGGCTGAGCCGATATCGGCGGTGGGCGTAGCACCCGGGGCGACGATGCTGGAGAATTTCCTGACTGTTCGAGGCTTAAATCCGGCTTATACATCGTCAACGGATATCTACGTGGTGGTGATTGGTGAAGCAGAAGCTAAAGCGCTGACCGTTGCTAACCAGCTTCGAGATGGCGGCGTCAACGTCGAACTCGATGTCACGATGCGAAAATTCGACAAGCAGCTAAAGACGGCCTTGAAAAAACAGGTGCCATATATTCTATTCGTTGGCTCTAAAGATAATGATGAATTCACACTGAAGAAAGTTGACGATGAATCTGAGCACCGACTATCAGTTGATGACATCTTGCGTCAATTTGCTTCATAGTTCCACCTCTGTTATAGTAAGTTGAATGGAGACTACTGTAAAAAACTTATCCGATACGCGAGTCCGGGTGACAATCGTACTCGATGGTGAGCCCCTTGCGAAAGCTCACACCCAAGCCCTCAAAAAACTAAGCAAGTCTGTCAAAGTTCCTGGCTTTCGATCTGGTCGCGTGCCAGCTAGCGTGGCCGCAAAGCACGTCGATCAAGCCCAGCTACAGGAGCAGATTTTAGATGACGCAATGAGCATGGCGATTGCTGAGTCATTCAGTGAGAACGACATTCGAGCGATCGATCGTCCGACCGTCGAAGTGAAAAAGTATGTTCCTGGCGAACAGCTTGAATTTACGGCCGAAGTTGAAGTCTTGCCAAAGGTAAAATTAGGCAACTACAAAAAACTGTCGGCTCGACCAAAAGTGGCTAAAGTTGAAGATAAAGAAGTTAATGAGATCTTGGAGCGAATGCAGTCTGGTTATGCCGATAAAAAGCCAGTCGAGCGGGCTGCCAAACTTGATGACGAAGTTAGTATCGACTTTGTCGGCAAAAAAGATGGCGTCGCCTTTGATGGTGGCACAGCGACTGACTATACTCTTCAGCTGGGTTCAAATCAGTTCATCCCAGGCTTTGAAGAAGGGGTTGTTGGACACAAGCCGGGCGAAACCTTCGATCTCGAGCTCGAGTTTCCGGCTGAATATCACGCGGCCGACCTGGCTGGCCAGAAAGTGACCTTCACGGTCACCCTAAAAGAAGTTCGTGAGCTAGAGTTGCCGAAACTAGACGATGAATTTGCTAAAAAGACCGGTCAATTTGAATCCATTAAGCAGCTGCGTGATGATATCGTCACTGAATTGTCAGCTCAAAAGGCCCGCGAGGCTAGCGATGTCCACAAAGATGCTTTAATCGAGGAGTTGATTGAAAAGAGTGATGTTTCGGCGCCAGAAATCCTGGTCGAGGACCAGAAGCGATCGATGGAGCAGGACTTCCAGCAAAACCTCATGTATCGCGGTATGACCATGGAGGCGTATGTGGCTTCACAGGGCTACAAGGATATCGAAGACTGGCGCGCCAAGGAACTTGAGCCAGCGGCGATTAAGCGAGTCAAGGCTGGCCTAGTCTTAGCTGAAGTTACTCGAGCCGAAGACATTACCGCCGATGAATCTCAGGTCGACGCCCGTATCGAGGCTTATCGCCAACAGTATGCCAGCAATCAAGAAATGATTAAGCAATTGGAGACCGCCGAAGCCCGACGCGATATCGCCAATCATTTTGTGACTGAGAATACGATTGATCGCCTGGTTGAACTAAACTCTTAGCTACATACTAACAAGAACTATTAGCACTCGCTTGACTCGAGTGCTAATTTTTCTTAAACTAGATATATGTACAAGCCAAACGACTATCTCGTACCAACGGTAATTCAGAAAACTTACGATGGTGAGCGGGCCTTTGACATTTACTCACGCCTCTTGAATGAACGAATTATTTTTCTGGGTGAAGATGTCAATGAACATACCGCCAATATTGTTGTCGCGCAGTTACTTTACTTGGCCTACGAAGATCCCGACAAGGATATAAAGCTATATATTAATAGCCCGGGCGGCAGCGTTTACGACGGTTTGGCAATCTATGACACGGTTCAATATATCAAGCCTGACGTTCAGACTATCGGTATCGGTCTTCAGGCCAGCATGGGTGCTTTTCTGCTCTCGAGTGGCACGAAAGGTAAGCGCTTTGCCCTGCCAAACAGCCGTATTATGATTCATCAGCCGTCGAGTGGTACACAGGGCAAGATTTCTGATCAAGAAATAACTCTACGCGAAGGTCTCTTTCTAAAGAATCGACTGAACGAGATTCTAGCTAAAAATACCGGTCAAAAGTTAGCCAAAATTGAAAAAGATGCCGATCGTGATTTCTGGATGAGTGCCGATGAGGCAAAAGAATATGGCATCGTCGATGCTGTAATCGATCAGGCCTAGCACAAGTTATTTAGAAAATCATTAATTCAGCTTGATTTGTTGACGTATTTGCCGCATAATTACTACCAAGAAGTAGTGTAGCTGTGTTAATCTATGTCTCAATTTGGTCTGGCAGCCAATCGAGAAAGCACGGTTAAGGGAATCTTCGGCGCCAAAGAACCCTTCTGTTTCATCTGTCGATGAGCAGGCAATAACAATTAATGTCAAGGAAAAGCTAGCCCCATGGCAAACACTAAACGTGCGAACGCGAAGCGTGTTTTCTTTACCAAGGAAGATACAGCTCTACCGATACCAAACTTAATTGAGCATCAGAAATCAAGCTGGCGAGACTTCGTCGAGACCGGACTCGGCGAAATTTTTGCCGAATTGAACCCAATCGATGACTATACTGGTCAGAAATTGGCCCTTCGATTCGGCAGCTATGAGTTCCACGAACCAAAGAACTCTGAGCACTTTGCCAAAGAAAACAATTTGACTTTTGACGCGCCACTGCACGCCATGGTCGAATTAACCAACAAGGTAACTGGTGAAGTCAAAGAGCAGGAAATCTATCTTGGTGATTATCCATGGATGACAGACCGCGGTACATTCATCATCAACGGTACCGAGCGTGTTGTTGTTTCACAGCTGATTCGTTCGGCCGGTGTATTCTTTACTGCCGATCGAGCCGCTACCAAGAATTCTTATGGCGCTAAATTAATTCCTGGCCGCGGTGCGTGGCTGGAATTTGAAACCGCCTCCAACGGTGCTATTTATGTCAAGATCGACCGACGTCGTAAGCTGCCAGTTACGACTCTTTTCCGCGCTCTTGGACACAACAAGACTTCTGAAATCAAAGAACTGTTTGCTGACGTTGATAATGGTGAAGTTAAGCACATTGACGCCACGCTCGATAAGGACCCAGCTCGCGGCACCAACGAAGCCTTGATTGAGGTTTACCGTCGACTCCGTCCGGGTGATCTTGCGACGGTAGATAACGCCCGTAGCATGATTGAACGAATGTTCTTTGACTTTAAACGTTTCGACTACAGCCGCGTTGGACGATACAAGCTCAACCAACGCCTCGGACTCGATGTTGCCAATACGTCTGAGAATCGTGTTTTTCAGGTCTCTGACCTGATTGCGATTGTTCGCGAGATTATTCGTCTCAATAACTCCCAAGAACCAGCTGATGACATCGATGCGCTCTCTAATCGTCGCGTAAAACTAGTTGGCGAACTGGTCGCTCGTCAATTCCGAGTTGGTATGCTTCGGATGCAGCGCAACGCAATGGATCGTATGAGTATGAGTGATATTGAAACTGTCTCTCCGAGTCAGTTGATTAATGCTCGACCGGTCGTTGCCGCAGTTCGTGAATTCTTTGCTAGTTCACAGCTGAGTCAGTTGATGGACGAAACCAACCCACTAGCCGAACTTGCTCACAAGCGACGTCTAACATCGACCGGACCTGGCGGTTTGAGCCGTGAACGAGCAGGCTTTGATGTGCGTGACGCCCACCCAACTCACTATGGCCGACTTTGTGCGGTTGAGACTCCAGAAGGTGCTAACATTGGACTAGTTTTGAACCTGGCAACGTACGCCAAGGTTAACGAGTACGGCTTCATTGAAACACCATATCTAAAGGTTAAGAACGGAAAAGTCACTGATGAGGTTGTTTACCTCGATGCCTCGCAAGAAGCAGTTGAAGTCATTGCTGATGCCGGTGTCGAACTTAATGATGATGGATCGTTCGCCGAAGAGCGTGTTAGCGCCCGTAACGGACTGTTCCCTGAGCAAGTCGACGCTAGTGAAGTTACTTACATGGATGCTGCTCACAAGCAAATTCTCGGTTCTTCAGCCGGTCTCGTGCCGTTTGTTGAAAAGAACCGTGTCGACCGATCATTGATGGCCGCCAGCATGCAGAAGCAGGCCGTGCCGCTACTCAAACCGGAAGCTCCAATCGTCGGAACGGGTATCGAGGGTGTGATTGCTCGCAACAGCAGCCAGGTTGTCCTGGCCGAAGCGGCAGGTGAAGTAACTCGTGCCGACGCTGACGAGATTCAGGTTAAATATGCCGATGGCGTAAAGACTTATCAGCCGATTCACTTCGCTAAATCGAATGACGATCGCTCAATTAACCAAAAAGTAGTTGTGTCACGGGGACAAAAAGTAAAGGCGGGTGACATCTTGATCGAAGGCGCCTCGGTGGCCGATGGTGAGATTGCACTCGGACGAGATCTGCTAGTTGCCTTTATGCCTTGGAATGGTTACAACATGGACGACGCGATCGTTATTAGTCAACGACTCGTCCAAGACGACACTCTGACTAGTATTAACATCAAGGACTACACTATTGAAGTTCGTGAAACGAAGCTTGGTCCAGAAATTGTGACTCGCGACATTCCTAACGTTTCCGAGGAGTCGCTGCGACATCTTGATGAAAATGGTATCGTTCAGCTCGGATCTGAAGTTAAGGCTGGTGATGTCTTGGTAGGTAAGATTACACCGAAGGGTGAGCAAGAGCTAAGTTCTGAAGAACGACTGCTTCGAGCCATTTTCGGTGAAAAAGCGAAAGATGTTCGAGATACCTCCCAGCGAATGAATAATGCTGGTGGTGGTAAGGTCGTCGGTGTCAAAATCTTCTCACGTGAGAATGGACATGAACTTAAGGCCGGTGTTTTGATGCAGATTCAGATCTTTGTGGCTCAGTTCCGCAAGATTTCAGTTGGTGACAAGTTAGCTGGACGACACGGTAACAAAGGTGTGGTCGCTCGAATCTTGCCTATTGAAGACATGCCATTCCTCGAAGACGGTACTCCAGTCGACGTCGTATTGAACCCACTCGGTGTGCCAAGTCGTATGAACATTGGTCAGTTGTTTGAGACCCACCTCGGTATGGCCGCTCGAGCCCTAGGATATAAGGTCGCCACGCCGCCATTTAATGGTGTGTCGGACGAAGTTATTTCTGCCGAACTTGAAAAAGCTGGTTTTGCCCGTGATGGTAAGAGTCAATTGTTTGACGGCCGAACTGGTGACGCCTTTGAAGAGCGAACGACGGTCGGAGTTATGCACGTCTTGAAGCTTCACCACATGATTAGCGACAAGATTCACGCCCGTTCAACCGGTCCATACACGATGGTTACACAGCAGCCACTCGGTGGTAAAGCCCAAAACGGTGGTCAACGCTTCGGTGAAATGGAGGTCTGGGCACTGGAAGCCTATGGTGCCGCCGCCACTCTCCAAGAGATGCTGACAATCAAGTCCGACGATGTCTACGGACGCGCCAAGGCTTACGAGTCAATTATCAAGAACGAGCCAATTGTTGGTCCAAAACTGCCAGAGAGCTTCAACGTTCTAGTTAAGGAACTACAGGGTCTCGGTCTGCGAGTTGACTTGCTTGACTTGTCGGATGAAGAGATCATCGATGCCGAGCATATTCTGAGTAGCGTAATTAATGGCCAGCCAGTATCAGCTGATTTGACTGGCGATGACGAAACCGAAACGATTCTCGACGAAGCGGATGAGCTGGGTGATATAGAAGATGGTGTCAGTATCCAGGATATTGACGAAATTGAAGAAATAAAGGAGGAGGCGTAAGATGTCGCGCGTCATAACCAACAACAATGGCATTGCTGATTTCGACGCCGTTCGCCTGAGCGTCGCAAGTGCCGATGACATCCAGAAATGGAGTCACGGTGAAGTCACCAAGCCGGAAACTATTAACTATCGAACGCAAAAACCGGAACGTGATGGCTTGTTCTGCGAACGAATTTTCGGTCCAGTCAAGGATATCAATCCGCACGACACCAAGTTAAAGGGTGTGCGTTCGCGTGAGGCGGCCGTCGACAAGAATGGCGACCTAGTCACCAAATCTATCGTCCGTCGTGAACGAATGGGGCATATTTCACTGGCTTCACCAGTGGCCCACATCTGGTTCATGCGTGGTACTCCAAGCGCCATGTCGCTTCTGCTCGGTATTACTGTGCGTAACCTTGAGCGCATCGCTTATTTTGCGACCTATGTTGTCCTGAAGGTTGATGAAGAGGCTCGCGATAAGTTCTTGGCTGATCTCGAAGCTGAAACTGAAGCCGCCCGAATCGCAATCAAGATGCGTTTTGAAAAAGAAGCTGAAGCTGAAGCTGCCGACGTAAAGTCACTAGCCGAACAGCAAACTCGTGAATTAGCTGATCTCGAGGAAGATTATCAGACCAAGAAAACCCAGCTCGAGTCCTTGACATACCGCGCTTTGATAAGTGAGGTCGACTATCGAAACCTACCCGAAGAGTACCAAGACCTAGTTGAAGTTGGTATGGGTGGAGCTGCTCTAAAAACCTTGCTCGACAACGTTGAGCTTGAATCACTAATTGCCGAATTAACTGAAGAGGTTGCTGGAGCGAAGGGGCAACGCGAAAAGAAGCTACTCAAGCGCCTAAAGGTTCTCGAGGGCATGCAGAGCGCTGGCATCAAACCAAGTAGTTTGACTATGACTGTTTTGCCGGTCATTCCACCAGATCTTCGTCCAATGGTTCAATTGACCGGTGGACGATTCGCGACATCCGACCTGAATGACTTATATCGCCGAGTCATCAACCGTAACAACCGTCTAAAGAAGCTCATCGACCTTAACGCGCCCGAAGTGATCCGTCGTAACGAAATGCGCATGCTCCAAGAAGCCGTTGACGCGCTAATCGACAACTCGGCTGCCCGAGGTGGTCGAGCTGTCAACGCCACTGGTGGTCGTCGTCGCTTGAAGTCAATTTCTGACATGCTGAAGGGTAAGCAGGGTCGTTTCCGACAGAACTTGCTCGGTAAACGTGTCGATTACTCAGGACGATCCGTAATCGTTGTTGGTCCGAAGCTGAAGATTGATGAATGTGGTCTGCCGAAGCAAATGGCGCTTGAGCTATTCAAGCCATTCGTTATCAGCTGGCTGATTCGCAATGAACACGCTCACAATATTCGTTCGGCGACTCGTTTGATTGAATCTGGCGAAGCTGTCGTTTGGGACGCCCTTGACGCCGTAATTGAAGGCAAGTACGTGCTTCTGAACCGTGCGCCGTCACTTCACCGTTTGTCTGTACAGGCTTTCAAGCCACGTCTAGTTGAAGGTAAGGCCATTCAGCTTCACCCGCTGGTTGCTAATGGATTTAACGCCGACTATGACGGTGACCAGATGGCAGTTCATTTGCCATTGAGCCGTCAGGCACAAGAAGAGGCTCGAACTCTGATGAGCGCGACAGCTAACCTGCTGAAGCCAGCCGACGGTGCGCCAGTCTTGTCAATTGCCCAAGACGTTGTCCTCGGAAACTACTACCTGACGTATGAAAAGCCAGCCGCTCAAACTGAGGAGGTCAAGGCCTACAGTTCCGTCTATGAAGCTGAAATGGCTTACGATAACGGGGTTATCCAACTCCAGACACCAATCCGGGTTTCAGCGAAGGGTGAATCACGCAACACAACCCTAGGCCGCGTCTTCTTCAATGAAATTCTCCCAGAAGACTACCCGTACGACAATAGTGTTCAGAACAAGAAGCAACTCAAGAAGGTTCTCAATAACATCTTCTTGCGATACGGCGCTGAAGTTACTGCCAAAACAGCCGACCGCATGAAGGGTCTAGCCTTCCGTTTCGCAACCGTGGCTGCTGTATCAACCGGTAAAGATGACTACATCGCCTTCGAAGAGTCAGATCGATTCATCGAAGAAGGTGACGAAAAGGCTGCCTTGATTAGCGACCAATTCAATCAGGGTCTAATTACCGAAGAAGAGCGCTACAACCTGACCGTCGCTAACTGGCGTAATGTCATGCGCAAGACTACCGAGTTCATCCAGGATCAGTTGAAAGATATGGATACTAGCGTCTCTGTGATGGTCAACTCCGGTGCCCGTGGTGACATTTCGAACGTCATGCAGGCAAGTGCGATGATCGGTATTATGGTCGATGCGACTAACCGTGAAATTGAGCTGCCAATTCGGGCCAGTTACAAGAAGGGTCTGTCATCGCTTGAGCAATTCGTCGCCACCCGTGGTTCACGTAAGGGTCTGATTGACACCGCCCTAAAGACTGCCGACTCTGGTTACTTGACTCGTCGATTGGTCGATGTGTCGCAAGACGTCTTTACAGTTGAAGACGCTGAAGGTGACGATGAAGGCTTTGCTATTTACCGTTCAGAAACTGATATCACGATGATCAGTTTCGGTGATCGACTATACGGTCGTTATGCAGCCGAAGACGTCGCTGATCACGTGGCTAAAGACGAGTTGATTACTCGTGAAATTGCCAACGCGATTGAAAACGACCCTTACATCACTGAGGTAAAAATCCAATCAGTCCTGTCGACTAATAACCTCCGTGGCGTACCACAGCGCAGCTATGGTATCGACATGGCGACTGGTGTACTTGTCGACAAGGCTCAACCGGTTGGTGTTATAGCCGCTCAATCAGTTGGTGAACCTGGTACTCAGTTGACTCTGCGAACTTTCCACCAAGGTGGTGTTCAAGAGAGTGACATTACTCAAGGTCTGCCGCGTGTTGAAGAGCTGTTTGAGGCTCGTACACCGAAGGGTCAAGCTTATATGACAGAAGTGTCGGGTACGGCTGAAGTCTGGGAAGACGGCAAGAAGTACATCGTTCAGATTACTCCTGAAGTTGGTCATATCGAGCGAATCGCACTGGAAGGCCGAACTGTCAATGTTAAGGCTGGCGCTAATGTCAAAGCTGGTGATGTTCTAGCGACAGGCGAGAGCGAATCAAAGCCTATCATTGCTCCGTTTGACGGCGTGGTCGAGTCAACTGATGACACGATTGTCTTGGCTGCTAACGCCGGCTCACCAGTTCGTTACGAAATCCCTGGTACGATGCAGATTCTGGTCGCTTCTGGCGACGTTGTCGAAGCGGGTGACCGTTTGACCGCTGGATCACTGAACCTTCACGACTTGATGCGCCTAAAGGGCATCGAAGCCACGCAGCGCTACATTATTAATGAAGTACTGCGTATCTATGCCGCCCAAGGTCAAGATGTGGCCGGTAAGCACCTTGAGATCATCGTTCGTCAAATGTTCAGCCGAGTTCAGGTTGAAGATCCAGGCGACAGCTCATTTGTAACCGGTGACATCGTATCAAAGGCAGCCGTTGTCGAAGAGAACGCCAAATTGGCCGAAGCGGGCAAAGAGGGAATTGAATATACCCAACTGCTTCTCGGTATCACAAAGGTTTCGATCTGGTCTGACAGCTTCCTATCAGCCGCTTCATTCCAAGATACAACGCGTGTCTTGATTAACGCAGCGGTGAGCGGACGCATCGACAACCTGCATGGCTTGAAGGAAAACGTTATCATCGGTCGTAAGATCCCAGTCGGTACTGGTGTGGAAAGTGCGACAGCACTAGACACGCTCGATAGTGATATGGTCAGCGATATCGAAGAGGACGTTGAACTAGCGGCTTAATTGTTAGTTCTGAGTCAGTTAACACCCTCGCTATTATGTGAGGGTGTTAACGTCTCGGCCATTGATAAACAGCCAGCTTTCTGCTATAATTAGATATGAGTTTCGCCTCAGATTACTTCGATGGTGTACAGATTGAAGTAAGGAAGAGGATTGTGAGTTACGGATGCTGACCGTTCTCGCACAACAACGCGACGCTCGTCGCAATTATTAACGTAGGTAAATAAGAGGATTAAATACCAACGATGCCAACAATCAATCAATTGGTGCGCAAGCCTCGCCAGACCGCCTCTAAAAAGAGTAAGTCACCGGCACTAGGTCGCATCCACAATGCACTTAAGGTTCGTTACAATGACCAAGATGCTCCGCTAAAGCGTGGTGTCTGTATTAAGGTAACCACCAAGACTCCGAAAAAGCCAAACTCGGCACTTCGAAAAGTCGCTCGTGTTCGTTTGACCAACAACCAAGAAGTTTGGGCTTATATCGGTGGTGAAGGTCATAACCTCCAGGAACACGCTGTTGTGTTGGTCCGTGGTGGTCGTGTGCCAGACTTGCCGGGTGTTCGTTACCACATTGTCCGTGGTGCGCTTGACCTCCAGGGTGTTAATAACCGCAAGCAGGGCCGTTCTAAGTACGGTACGAAGAAGGGAGACAAGTAGTCATGCCACGCAAGAAAACTGTTAGTCTACAGCGACGTCTCAACCCTGACCGTAAATATCAGAGTGTCATGGTTCAGCGTCTGATCAATAAATCTATGCTTGATGGTAAAAAATTGCTCGCTGAGCGTGCGGTATACCGAGCGCTAGAGATTGCCGCTAAAAAACTTGATAACGAGAACCCGCTTGAAGTCTTTGAAAAAGCCCTCAAGAACGTTTCGCCAAATTTTGAAGTTAAGTCTCGCCGAGTTGGTGGGGCTAATTATCAGATTCCATTCCCAGTTGCTGGACACCGTCAACAGCACTATGCCTTTACCTGGCTTGTTCAGGCCGCCCGATCACGCAAGGGAATTCCTTATGAACAGCGACTGGCTCTGGAGATTGTCGACGCCTACAACGAAGCCGGTGCCGCCTTCAAGAAGAAGGAAGACACTCACAAGATGGCTGAAGCCAACCGAGCGTTTGCTCACTTTGCCCGCGGTTAATTCCGTAGCGACATAGACTTAATATAAGAAAGAGAAGTAGAAACCTATGGCTCAAAAGAATGTCCAACTAAAGGACTTCCGAAACATCGGAATCATCGCCCACATTGATGCGGGCAAGACTACGACCACCGAAGGTATTCTCTACCGAACTGGACTCAGCCACAAGATTGGGGCCGTTCATGATGGTGAGACTACAACTGACTGGATGGCACAGGAACGCGAACGAGGAATTACGATTACCTCGGCTGCCGTAACCGCTTTCTGGAAAGGTCACAAGATTAATATTATCGACACCCCGGGTCACATTGACTTTACGGCCGAAGTTGAGCGTTCGCTACGTGTGCTCGACGGTGCTGTTACCGTTTTTGACGGCAAGATGGGTGTAGAAGCCCAGACTGAAACTGTTTGGCGTCAAGCCAATAAGTACGGCGTGCCGCGTATCTGTTTTATCAATAAGATCAACCAGATTGGTGGCGATTTCTACAAATCACTTGATTCGATTCATCATCGTCTGTCAAAGCACGCTTTGCCAATTCATTTGCCAATCGGTTTTGAAAAAGACATCAATGGTGTCGTCGACTTGATTGACATGAAGGCTTACACCTACAACGAATTCACCGATCACGAGTTAATGGTTGGCGATGTACCGGCTGACATGCTTGAAAAAGCCAAGAATGCGCGCAGTTTGCTGGTTGAAGCAGCTGTTGAAGCTGAAGATGAACTGTTCGAGCGTTTCCTGGAAGAAGGTGAAGAGTCTATTACGGTTGATGAACTCAAACGAGCTTTGCGTAAGCGAGTTCTAGCTGGTGACTTCTTCTTGGTCACGGGTGGTGACGGTCGGGGTGTGATCGTTGAGAAGGTTCTCGACCTAGTCGTTGATTTCTTGCCATCACCACTTGATGTTGAAGCCATCCAGGGCACCAATCCAAAGACTGGTGACTTGGTTGAGCGCCATCCAGCTGACAGTGAGCCACTAGCAGCGCTGGCCTTCAAGATTGCGACCGATCCATTTGTTGGTCGTCTGATCTTCGTCCGTGTTTACAGCGGTAAATTAACTGCTGGTAGTTATGTTCTCAACACTACAACTGGTGAAAAAGAGCGCATCGGCCGTATTGTTCGTATGCACGCCGACAAGCGAGAAGACATCGACATGATTGGAGCTGGTGACATTGCGGCGGTTGTTGGTCTAAAGAATACCTTTACTGGTGCGACTTTAGCTGACGTAGCTAATCCGATTGTTCTGGAAGCTATCGACTTTCCGGAACCACCAGTATCGATTGCTGTCGAACCTAAAACTAAAGCCGACCAGGAAAAGATGGGTATTGCTCTCCAGCGACTGGCTGAGGAAGATCCTACTTTCCGAATCCACACCGATGAAGAAACCGGCCAGACGATTATGTCAGGAATGGGTGAGCTTCACTTAGAGATTCTAGTTGATCGTATGAAACGTGAGTTTAACGTCGAAGCCAACGTTGGTGAGCCACAAGTTGCTTATCGTGAGACTATTCGCGGTATGGCTGAAGCTCAAGGAAAGCACGCCAAGCAGTCCGGTGGTCGCGGTCAATACGGTGACGTCTGGATTCGTTTCGAGCCGACCGAATCAGGTGAAGGCTTTGAATGGGCCGACGAAATTAAGGGTGGAGTTGTGCCTCAAGAGTACCGTGGTCCAGTTCAAAAGGGTATCAAAGACACCTTGGATGGTGGCGTCATTGCCGGCTACCCAATGATCGGTGTCAAGGCTACTCTTTACGACGGAAGCTACCACGATGTTGACTCGAGTGAGCTGGCCTTTAACTTGGCTGGTGTACTAGCCGTCAAGGCCGGTATTCCAAAAGCCAAGCCGGTGATCCTCGAGCCAGTCATGAAAGTCGAGGTTTCAACACCAGAAGACTTCATGGGTGACATAATCGGTGACTTGAACTCACGACGTGGCCGCATCGACGCCATGGAAGATATTCCTGGCGGCGCTAAGCTCGTCCGAGCTTTTGTACCTCTTTCAAACCTCTTTGGTTACACCAACGATATCCGTTCGATGAGCCAAGGTCGAGCTGCTTCAACCATGGAGCTGGCCGAGTACGAAGAAGTACCACCTAACGTTGCTCAAGAAATCATTGAGAAACGTACTAGCAAGTAACAACTAGCTTGCCGACAAAGAGTCGAAACTAACCACCTCGACTCTTTTGTTTATCTAGAATTAAATATTTATCGGTCATGATTGAAGTATGACTGAGCTAGCTAAACGTTATCGTCCGCGTGAAAAGATTGTTCGACGATCGGTGGCTGAATTATCCGACAATGAGCTGATTCAAGGTCTGTTGGGTAGCGGCGGTATCGGTCGACCTGTTAACAAGCTAGCCAGACGAATTTTGCTTCTGCTCCGAACCGAACCGATGATTACTTATCATAATCTCACCTCCATCGCCGGCATCGGAGCCGCAAAGGCAACGGTCATTTTGTCGGCGATTGAATTTGCCCGTCGTTGGAACTCAAATGAATTTTTAACTAATCTATCTAGAAATGTCATAGCCAAGTCAATGCTGAATATCTCTTATCGCAATCGCTGGCGGATAGTGGCGACCGATAAAATGAGCCTGAACGACCTAAATCCAGTCGACCTTGCCATACAGGAAGTGCTTCGTCGGGCATTGATATCAGCGAGTTCGGTGGTGGAAATCGATAATCGCTTGGACAAGAATGGGTCGGGGGGATTGAGTGTTGAGTCGTTCCTGAGACGACTGGAGATAGCACTGAGCTTCTGTGGGATATCGTTTCGTCTAATTCAGGAGTCCACTGATGGCTGAAGATTCATCTGGTTTGGTTCTGACGACCTATAATCGGGCCCGGATTGATTATCGGTCGGCCTTTGTTTTGATGTACGCATCTTTTAATTCGTGGTATCGATATGTGACGGGCAGTCGATTTGATTCACGTGCGGTAGGGAAGATTCAGGATATGCCAGTGATGTGGGTGGCTCTGTTTGATGATCAG
>DAICYC010000012.1 GCA_027311865.1 Candidatus Saccharimonadota bacterium | reverse complement strand
AGTTTGAATAATAGCCTGTACGGTTGAGCCGCCAGATTTCACTATTCACTTAACAAACCACCTACGCAACTCTTTACGCCCAGTCACTCCGGATAATGCTTGCACCCTACGTATTACCGCGGCTGCTGGCACGTAGTTAGCCGGTGCTTATTCATAAGTTACCGTCATATTCTTCACTTATAAAAGCAGTTTACAACCCGAAGGCCTTCATCCTGCACGCGGCGTTGCTCCATCAGGCTTTCGCCCATTGTGGAAGATTCCTTACTGCTGCCTCCCGTAGGAGTCTGGACCGTGTCTCAGTTCCAGTCTGACTGATCATCCTCTCAGAACAGTTAACGATCGTCGACTTGGTGAGCCTTTACCTCACCAACTATCTAATCGTACGCAGGCCACTCCCAAAGCGGATAAATCCTTTAATCCGAAGACCATATGCGGCATTAGCCACCCTTTCGGGCGGTTATTCCTCACTTTGGGGCATGTTCCCACGCGTTACTCAGCCGTCCGCCGCTCGTCAGCGGGTAGTAAACTACCCCTGTTACCGCTCGACTTGCATGTATTAGGCACGCCGCCAGCGTTCATCCTGAGCCAGGATCAAACTCTCCATAAAATGTGTTTCTACAACACATGACTCTATATACATAAATTAACTGACGATGATATAAATCTATTAAAAATAGATCATCAAAATTGCACTACTAAATTGTCAAAGTTCTGTCTGCTCACGGACTCCACTCCGAGAACCTTTGCGGTCTTAACGACCAGACTCAGTCAACTATACACGTTCCATTAGTTAGCGTCAAGGGGTTTTTCGGGATTTTTATCAGAAAAAATGAACCTTCAACCAAAGCTCGATAGTTACGTGATGTAGCCCACTTAAAGTATGACGAAAAAGACGATTAATCCGATGACGAGTCCGAGCAGCGATCCAGCCAAAACTTCGGCCGGCGTGTGTCCCTTGGCGACCCGTGGCAGGGCAATTTTACTCTTTAATTCACCGAAGAGTTGGACCAGAGCCGCCCCCTGCTCACCCGAAGCTCGACGAACCATCACGGCGTCATACATAACGACAGCCGCAAAAGTTAAAGCAATTGCAAATAGTGGCGAGTCGAAGCCGTCGATCAAACCGACCATGGTCGTGAGCGACGTAACGGTTGCCGAGTGAGCACTTGGCATATTGCCAGACACATAGAGGTGTTTAAATTGACGAAAATTTTTCGCGCGAGCGCTAGCCACCACGTATTTGGTGACTTGAGCTGAAATCCAAGCAATGGCCGCCGCAATTATATATGGTGAACTCAGGATGTCGGTAATTACTGTCCAGACAGTCATTACTTGGCTTCCTCAACTTCGACGTCATCGTCTTTTTTGGCAGGCACAAAGCCGAACGAAGTAACCTTGTCGCCGTCACTCATGCGCATAATACGAACACCTTGAGTGGTGCGACCGAGTGTCGGGATGTCAGCGAGACCGACACGAATCGCTTGACCCTTGCTGGAGATTAGCAGTATCTCATCGGTGTCAGCCTCCAGAGCCCGGACTGCAACGATTGGGCCGGTCTTGGCCGTAACGACCGCGGCTTTGATACCAACACCACCACGTTTGTGGCACGGGAAATTTTTGGCTTTAGTAATTTTTCCATAGCCGTTCTGACTAATGACCAACAAGTTGGCATCGTCGGACGATACGATGTCCATACCAACCACTTCGTCATGTGGACGGAGCCGAACACCACGGACGCCACGAGCCGATCGACCCATTGGTCGAGCATCGGCCTCGCCGAAACGAATCGCCTGACCGGCAGATGTTGAGATTATCACATCGTCCTGGCCGGAAGTTTGCTTGATCCAGCGTAGTTCGTCACCGTCGTCGAGCTTGATAGCAATCAAGCCATTGGTTCGGATATTGGCATAATCCTTGAGTGGTGTCTTTTTGACAGTACCCTTGGTCGTCGACATAAATAAATAGCCGTCATCATTGGAATCTTTGGCGTGTTTGATGATTGATGTAATTTTCTCTTCAGGTTGAAGCGCTAGCAGGTTAACGGCCGCGACACCTTTAGCCGACAGTGATGCGGCTGGGACTTCGTAGGCCTTGAGACGGAAAATTCGTCCGCGGTTCGTAAAGAACAACAAGTAGTCGTGCGTACTGGCCGGAATCAGTTGATCAATGACGTCTTCATCCTTGGTCGTCATACCGCGCTTGCCCTTGCCACCACGGTGCTGGCGACGGTACTCACTCACCAATGTGCGCTTGATGTAGTTTTCGGTTGTCAACAGAATGATGGAGTCCTCTTCAGGAATCAGTTCCTCATCGCTAAACTTGCCGAGTTCGTGGTTGATAATCTTACTACGACGCTCGTCACCGTACTTCTCTTTCATTTCGAGAAGCTCAGTCTTGATAATCTTTAGAATCTCCTTTTCGTCGGCAAGAATCTCCTGGAATCGCTTGATCAAGGCTAATAGCTGATTCAACTCGCTCTCGATGGCATCGCGCTCCAAACCAGTCAAACGACGTAGTTGCATCGCCAGGATAGCTGACGCCTGAATATCGCTCAAGCCAAAGGTTTTCATCAAACCAGCATGCGCAATCTCGGTAGTCTTGCTGGCCCGAATCAAAGCAATAACTTCATCAATATGATCGAGGGCGATCTTCAAGCCTTCGAGCACGTGCGCTCGGTCCTGGGCCTTTTTGAGTTCAAATTCGGTTCGACGTCGGACAACTTTCTGACGGTGCTTGACGAATTCTTTAAGCATCTCCTCGAGTCCGAGAATTCGTGGCTGAAGTCCATCGATCAACGCCAACATGTTGTAATTAAAGCTCGTCTGGAGGGCGGTCATCTTGAATAATTGGTTCAACAACTTCTTTGGATAAGCATCCTTCTTGAGCTCGATGACCACTTTGACGCTACCGCGAGAACTCTCGTCACGTAGGTCGCTAATACCAGCCAACTTTTTGTCTTTGACCAATTCAGCGATTTTCTCGATAAGCGTTGCTTTATTTACACCATATGGCACTTCGGTGACGACAATCTGGTGACGCCCCTTCTTGGTTTCGACAATATCAGCCACCGCTCGGACCGTCACGCTGCCGCGTCCAGTCAAGTAGGCTTGCTTCATCGGCGCTCCACCATAAACGATGGCACCGGTTGGAAAGTCAGGGCCCTTAACATGCTTCAGCAGATCGTCGAGAGTCGCTTCTTCGTTGTCAATCAATTCAATCGAAGCATCAACCAATTCGCCCAGGTTGTGCGGTGGAATATTGGTGGCCATACCGACGGCAATACCAATTTGACCGTTGAGCAGCAAATTTGGCACTTTTGCTGGCAGCACGACCGGCTCCTGCTTTGAGCCATCATAGTTATCACGAAAGTCGACAGTGTCCTTGTCGATATCAGCGACCATCTCATCGGCAATTTTCTGCAAACGAGCTTCGGTATATCGATAAGCCGCCGCTGGATCGCCGTCCATGGAGCCGAAGTTTCCTTGTCCCTCTACCATTGGGTATCGAAGTGCCCAGGGTTGAGCTAGACGAACCATGGCGTCATAGATTGACGAATCGCCGTGAGGGTGAAAATCACCCATCACCGAACCGACAACCGTCGCACTCTTGCGGAACTTGGCACCAGCTCGTAAGCCATCCCGGTTCATCGTGTGAAGAATTCGACGATGGACCGGCTTGAGTCCATCACGCACGTCCGGCAAGGCTCGATCGATAATAACGCTCATCGAATAACGCAGGAAGCTGTCTTCCATGACATCTTCAACTGTGCGGTGCTCGAGACCATCAACTGGTTCCGGCAGAGTTGGGTCGAAGTTATCTTCTTCGGGCATGATAGGCAGTGTATTTTCGTCCATATTAAACGTCCAATTCCTCTAGATTTATCTTCTTGGCACCGGCTTGGATAAAGTTCTTGCGCAGGGACACTTCATCACCCATCAATTTAGTGAAGATGGCATCGGCACGTTCCGCATCCTGGATTCGAACTTGAATCAAAACACGGTTCTCGGGGTCCATGGTTGTCTCCCATAGTTGGGTGGCATCCATTTCACCAAGTCCCTTAAAGCGTGAGATTGTCACTCCGGCCTGCTTGGCTAGATCTTCGTCAGGATTGACAGCCACACCGCGAGCCTGTTTCTCGGCAATAATCTCCTTGAGGATACGATCGCGCTCGGCGTCATCATAGGCGTAAGTCTTTTTCTGGCCGCGATTGACGCTATAAAAAGGTGGTTTCGCCAGGTAGACAAAGCCGCCCTCGACAACTTCCCGCATGTAGCGGAAGAAAAAGGTTAATAGCAATGTCGAGATGTGACTACCGTCAACATCGGCATCGGTCATGATAATAATCTTGTGGTAGCGCAAACCGTTGATATCGAATTGCTCACCAATACCGACGCCAAAGGCTTGAATCATGGCCACAATTTCTTTATTGGCAAACATCTTGTCGAGGCGAGCTCGTTCAGTGTTGAGCACCTTACCACGGAGCGGTAGAATCGCCTGAGTTTTGCTGTCACGACCCTCTTTGGCTGAACCAGCGGCGGAGTTACCCTCAACGATATAGATTTCGCTGTCAGCCGGACTCTTGCTTGAACAGTCCCACAACTTACCAGGCAGCCCCATGCCGTCGAGTGCGCCCTTTCGCAGAACGTTGTCGCGAGCGGCGCGAGCGGCTTTACGAGCACGGGCAGCCAATAGCGCCTTACCGACAATCTTTTTGGCAACTTCGGGGTTCTCTTCTAGATAATAAGCGAAGTACTCGTTCATCACCTGTTCGACATAACGGCGAACTTCTGGATTACCGAGCTTGTTTTTGGTCTGACCTTCAAATTGCGGATCGGGCAACTTGACTAGAATGATAGCCGTCAATCCTTCACGGATATCGTCACCAGTCAGGTTGTCTTCTTTTTCCTTTAGCAGACTGTTTTTGCGGGCGTAATCATTAATGACTCGCGTCAGAGCCGATCGGAAACCAATCAAATGGGTACCGCCATCTGGCGTCAAGACGTTATTAGCGAATGGCTTAACAATTTCAGTAAAAGTATCATTATATTGAACGGCAATTTCGACACCCGAATCTTCAACCATTTTTTCGACATAGAAGATCGAGTCACTAACAACTTCTTTACCGATATTCAAGTGCTTGACGTAGCTTTGGATACCACCTTCAAAATAGAAAGCCGCTCGTTCGTCGGTCCGCTCGTCATAAACACCGACGTAAATACCTTTAGTCAAGTAAGCCTGGTGCCGCAAATAATCGACTACCCAACGGTAATCGAAATCAACACCTTCCTTAAAGATGGTTGGGTCGGGATAGAAAGTAATCGTCGTACCGTTTGGACGGTCAGTCTTGCCGACTTTTTTGAAAGGAACGGCCGTCGCGCCACGCTCGAATTCGATTCGATACAATTGACCTTCTTTGACAACTTCAGCAATCATGCGTGTCGATAAGGCGTTTACGACACTGGATCCAACGCCGTGGAGTCCTGACGATACCTTGTAGCCACCGCAACCAAACTTACCACCGGCGTGAAGAACCGTCAGAACCGTCTCAAGGGTGCTCAAGCCGGTCTTCGGGTGTTTGTCGACCGGAATACCACGACCATCGTCAGCGATCGTAATGCCACCATCCTTGAGAATGCGAACATCAACACGAGTGGCGTGACCAGCAATCGCTTCGTCGATTGAGTTGTCGGCGATCTCTTTAATTAAGTGATGAACACCGTCGTAGCCAGTGCTACCAATGTACATTCCCGGTCGCTTGCGTACCGGTTCGAGGCCCTCCAAAACTTGGATTTGTGAGCCATCATAAGAAGTGTCTTTTGTTTTAGCCACAATACTAATATTCCTTACTGTTACCCCTAACTCCAGACGAGTACGGACGTTATAACTAACGTCCATTATATATGAAAAATTTTGTTCACGCTAGAGGTATTGCGCTGAACATATTTCTTATGCTAATCTCAATGTAAGAGGTAATATAAAAACAAAAAACTATGTTTCGAAAAATAGTCTCACAGCTCTCCTTTAGTCCCGCGCTGGTTGCCCAGCTAGGCTTTTATGCGCGCCGTCTACGACGAGAGCAAATGACACGCCGGCTCGGTTTAATATTCACTGCCCTGGCGCTCGTTGTTCAAATGCTGGTTGTCTTTCAGCCAACAGAATCAGCCAACGCGGCCAACGCCACCGACTTTATCCAAGGCGGTCTCGGCACTGGTACTAGTCGATCGATCAACAACTTTCTCAATCCTTACGACGCCAATCAACGCCATCTCAAAGACATAGTTAATTACTTCGGTATTACTCGCGAAGAAATCCAAAATACTACCTATACCAAGTTCACAATTCGCGACAATATATATAGCTATGGCTTTTTGCCTCGTCCAGGCGGCACTAAAATAAATATCACCGACCAGTCCGGTGCTCATAAAACAACCATTTACGGTAGTTTGATGCATACTCGCTATAGTGTTAATAGTGTCTATGGCTGGGTCGGACAATCCAAGAGTATGGGCTGGTTCGCCATCATCAACGCCTGCGGCAACTTGGCTACCGAACGACTACCGTCGCCACCAAAACCAGCGCCGGCGCCCGCACCCGCACCTGCTCCAGCCCCCAAGCCGGCTCCAACACCAGCGCCGGCTCCAACACCAGCGCCGACACCACAGCCAGCACCTGTACCTGAGCCAACCCCAGCCAAACTCGAATTCTCAAAGGTCAGTCGCAACGTCTCTCAAGGCAACATCGACGCCACAACGACAACCGCTCGTCACAATGATAAGATATCTTTCACGGTAACTACCAAAAACACCGGCGAAACGGCGACTGATTTTGAAATAAAAGATCACCTCGGCGACGTTTTAGAATATAGTGAGCTAATCGATACCGGTGGCGGCACTTATGACAAAGACACTAAATACCTGACCTGGCCAGAAGTAAAAATCGGTGGCGGTGAGACGCAAACCCGAACCTTTGCTGTTCAAGTCATGTCGGTCGTACCGACTATGGCGCAAGGCCAGAGCGATCCGTCGTCGTATAACTGTAAAATCGAAAACGTCTTCGAAGACAAGACTGTCATCGTGCCGGTTCGCTGTGAAGCACCTAAGGTCGTCGAAGCCGTTGTAACTGAGCTTCCCCAAACTGGACCGCGCGAGAATGTCGCCTTCGGCTCAATTTTACTAGCCGTCGTGAGCTACTTCTACTTCCGCTCTCGTCAACTTAACCGCGAAGTTCGTCTAATTCGTCGCGATTTGAACGCCGGCACTATTTAAAAGGAACCCGCATATGCCAACACCTGAACTACAACCAACTATCGAATCAACCGCCGAACAGAATCCCGACCAAAATCTCGAACAGTACGAGCGCCTTGAAAAAGGTCTCGAAAATAAGGAAAAAACTGTTGAGAGCGGTGAAAAGCAAGCCGAACGAGCCCGAGTTGAAGCTCTCGAAAAGGCTGTAAGTGTCGAAAAAGCTAGCGCTGAGAAAGACAAAAAGCCCGCCCAGTCTTCACCGGCTCGTCGACGTGGCCCAATGAATAAAAAGGAAAAGAAAGCCTCTTTCGACAAACACATGAAACAGATTCAAGCTGAAATGAATCCTGCTCAACGCTCGTTCAGCAAATTCATCCACAATCCAGCCATCGAGAAAGCTAGCGAAGCTGTCGGTGCCACCATTGCTCGGCCCAACGCCATTCTGACCGGATCAGTCGTTGCCTTTGTATTGGTGCTGGGTGTTTACGTTCTAGCCCGGGTACTCGGCTATGCCCTGTCCGGCTTCGAGACGATTGCGGCGTTTGCTGTTGGTTGGGTCATCGGCTTACTCTACGATTACTTCCGAGTCATGATTACCGGCAAAAAAGATTAGTCCAATCGATAACTAATAACCAAAAACCCGTCACTGGTGACGGGTTTTTTGTTAGCGGACTTTTATGTGTAGAGTGTCAGACGAGTCATCCTGACGGCTTCTGATATCGAACCTGTCTGGCGACGGGGCAGGCGCTGAACGGCGCTTAGAGGAAGCCTGTGGCGTATCTTTGAGGCGCTTGTCATCAGCCGGCTTGGGTATCGTCGGTCCAAAGGCTGGATTAGGTTCGGTTTTGTCATCGTCCTTACTGCGAGCCGGAGGATGAGCCACTAGCTGCTGACGCTTGGCCAGCCAATCGTCGAGGAAGGATGAGCCGGAGCCACTGGTCGATGGTGACGACGGAGCCGATGACTGTTGACCGACACCTGATGATGACCGCATCGATTCGAGTCGTTGCTGCTGGACCGCCCGAGCGGCATCGAGTTTGGCCTTGCGCGCCGCATCGCCCGCGCCGAGGCGTGCGAAAATCTCCCGTTCGACTTCACCTCTTGGTCGACCATACTTGGCGGCCGATAACTTCTTTAAAGCATCACGCAGCTCTGGATTTGACTGCCCGAGCGGTGGAATTAACGACATACTAAAGGCCGCTGACGGCACATTATTAATCATGACCGAGGCCACCGTTTGGAAATTCGGTAGCCGCGTCATATCCTCGGCGTCAAAAGTCGGCGAGAATTTCTTGACCAGAATTTCGGCGTCAGTAATACCAATACGGCCGCTAATGACGGTGCCGATGTTACCAATAATTGATTCACGAATCTGATCTGTCAGCTGCGTCATAAACTGATTAGCTAGAATCAAGCTGAGACGGTACTTCCGAGCTTCCGATAGAATCGTTGCGAAGCTATCGGTCGCAAAGTTTTGGAACTCATCAACGTACAGCGAAAAGTCAGTTCGCTCGTTCTCCGGCACGTCCGCCCGACCCATCGCAGCAGCCTGGAACTTCATCACAAAAATCATACCGAGAAGTTGCGAGTTCAACTCACCAACTCGCCCCTTGGATAAGTTAACCAACAAGATCTTTTTCTTGTCCATAATTTCACGCAAATCAAAGCCGCTCTTCGTCTGACCGATGATATTGCGCATCATCTCATTAGACAGGAAAGCACCGAACTTGGACACGAACCAACCGAGCACTTCCGATTTGTTAGCTTCGCTGGTCTGGGCCATTTCTTTATTCCAGAAATCGAGCACCGTTCGATCGGTGACGTACTTCATCTTTTCGTCAGCAAACGACTGGTCGTTAAAAACTTGCGGCACATCGATAAAGGTCGAGCCGTTCTCGGTGTCGCTCATCACCGTCAAGGCCGCGTTCCGGAACCAGTGTTCATAGCGTGGGCCAACAATACCAGTGTGACCCGGGTCATACAACTTATAAAGCATAGCGATGGTCTCTTGGATCAAAAAGTCTCGCTGGTCGCGGTTTTCATATTCAAACAAGTTCAAGCCAATCGGCATCTCCATGTCACCCGGACTAAAGTAGATAACGTCCTCGACCCGCTCTTTCGGCACCATACCGAGAAGCTCTTCGGCCGAATCACCGTGCGGATCGATAAAGGCAAAACCTCGACCATCCATCATGTCTTGGTAGGCCAGATTTTCCAGTAGCTTAGATTTACCGGTTCCGGTTTGACCGATTATATATGTATGTCGCCGACGATCGTTATCGGCCAAGCGAATCGGCTTTTTGAGACCTCGAAACTCATTAACTCCGAGCAGAAGCCCGTCGTCCATCAAGTGTGTTGGACCATCGACCTGTTTGGCCGCTTGGCGCTGAACCTGAGAAGTCGGAATCGATTTTTGCGTCGGCAAATGGAACAAAGTCGCTAACTCAATCGTGTTCAAGATGTTCTGGCGGACTTCCTGGGGGAAGAATCGGAATATATAAGCCGTAATAAATTCGTCCATGTCTTTACTGACAGTGAATTTAAAGCCGTTATTCGTCGACGAATCAAATAACGAAAAAGCCGACACCACATTGTTCAACAAAGCCTGCGATCGAGCGGCGGTCGACGACGAGGTAACGACACGAATCAGCGTCTCGTAGCCCGGATATCGAGTCTTGTCTTCGATGGACTCGACTAGCGACTGTTCGAGCGAACTCAACTGCTTGTCCTCCGGTTTGGTCTCACCCGGGGCCTCAGGTGGCCGCCACAGTGCCTCCATCAAACCTTTCATATCCCCAGCCTTGAAACTACCCGACTTGACACCTTTGTTCTTTTTGATCGATTCGGCGATTGATACGGCCGTTTTCGTCCAGCCAGTCTGAGCTGGTCGGATTAACAGTTGAATACCGACGCCGTCTTCACGGGATGCACCAGACAGCGCATTCAACAAGGCCCGACCAGCGTCTCGCTTTGACTCCTGATAAGTTGCAATCGGATAGGCAAAGTCCTTCTTCAAAGTGAACTCACCACCAATGGTGCCGCTCGACCGTCCAGCGGGGCTGAAAATATTTCGCTCATCGACTTCCTGGAGACGAGCCGTCGGATAAGCAGCCGCCACAGCCTGCTGGATCACATCAACCAAAGCGATTGGTACGACAGCATAGTAGTGGATCAAGCCTTCGTGAGCCACAATCTCAAATGACAAATGTCGCTGACCATAGACTTTACTTTTAAAGCCTTTTGTCGCTGTACTAGCAATGATGTTATACATGACCTGAGCCTGCGACAGCACCTCTTCAGTCAAGTCACGTTCATCGCGACCATTGCCTTCGATGTCGTCACTAATTGGCGGGATGTGAATATACAGTGGCACCATCTTGAGACCACGCTCATAATTTTTTGCCTCACGCAATATACGACGATACTGCCAAAAAATCACCGCAATAGCCACGGCTACGGCGATTAAAATCGTAATTAACGTGATAATAAAACCTAACACACCCGCCGACTCCCCCGCCTAGGGGTTAGCTCCAAGTTCCTTACCGTAGCGCTTCTGTAAATAGTCCTTGTGAAGTTCATTGACCTTTGATGATCGCTGATGTGGATCGTCTTTTGTCTCTAGAATAATCTGCTTGGCTCGGTCGACCCACTCTTTTTCAATCACGTCCTCATCAGCCGCAACTAATGGGCTGGTAACGTTTTGAGTCGGGGTCGTATCACTCGGCACCACAACCACTGGAGCCGGCGCTGTCTGAATCGGCGCACCGGTAGCGTTGGCGACGGCGGCTCGAGCTTCAGCGGTTTGCTCAAATTGCTCCGCCCCTTTCTCGATCCCCTTTTCAACTGGAGGTAACCCGAGAATCTGCTCACCGTTGACCGGCGGCACAGCAGGTGCCTGCTCAAACCGTCCAAGGTTCTCAGTATTTTGAGGTTGCATATCTGTCATTATAGCACGATATCGCCCTATAAGAAGAAGCGTTTATGCTTTAATTTTCGCTAAAATTACAGCCGCTTGTTGACGTAAATACTACCCAAAACAACGAAACCGATGACGAGTAGCGTCTCGTACCAACCGACCGATCCGACTGACTGGAGACTGACTAGCATAATTGGTGCGCCAGCCAATACGAAAGCATAGTAATAGGCTTTACTGAAGGCTATAACCCGAAGTGGTCGCTTGAAAGTCATGTCGCGCGTTGCGTAGACCAATACCCGACTGACTCCATAAAGAAAAAAGCTTATCAAGCCAACAAAGGCCAGATAAGCTGAAATAAACAATATCAATAGTCCAAAAGCACCCGCCGTGGCTGGTGTAGTTTGTGTCAAAATGACACCGAGTAAGCAGAGGCTCACCGCTAGCATTACCGCTACTATCCGAGGAAGCATGGTACTACTATAGCACGACCGGAATCGTGAAAAGATACGGGGTGCCCGAGCGATACGCGTTGATGTTCGTCGCGTCAACATACGCCGCTATAATATAACTATTAGGCGTGTGAGCGAGCAAACCGCATATCGCTACGAGCTATCTGACCGCTCCGAGAAAACTCGGGGCAACCGTTTGCTCAAGCTCGTGTTCCTCGCGATACACCTAGTATTATGCCTGCTTGGTATTAAACAAGGATTAACTAGGTGCATCCGGTACTAACGGAGCATACGCTTTTGGCGGAGCATCGGCACGATAACAAAGGGACTAAAAGTGCGTGTTCAAGCGGATAGAATATACCCGCGAACAATTTTCCCGATGGCTGTTACACATGCCGCTTTTCCGTCAAACGTCAGACGGTGCAAGTTGCTGGACTACCGAATTGTTAATGTAATTTTTGGTGCGGAGCTTTTGTTTTTGTGTTGATAAAAGCTTAAGTTCAATTTAGCATAAGCAGCGAATTTGGTCAAGATATTCCGTACACTTATTTACAATAACGGCGATTACAACAATATTCTAATCTGTAAAATTGTTATTGTTGAGTTTATAACATCGTTGTATTTAATTATCAATAAACGCAATCATCGATTTTATGCCGATTGATAAATGACCGACTTAGCCCAATTGACGAGCTAACGTTCGATGCTTAAATCGATGCCCCTGCACTGCGATAAATCGACTCCGTCATTTTTTTGGACGTGACGACCACTCAGACAATTTGGCCTATTCCCACTACATTAATCGATAATTGATGACGATACTGCTGGACTTCGGAAAGTTATTTATGTGATGATGATCATCACAAACCGAAACGGGCAGTTCAGCCCCAGTTTATGTGACGACGATATTTGTATGGTTGCCACGATATTGCTTCTTGGCTTTGGCCTGAATTACTCACGGCGCAAAATTTCTAGCTGCAATCGTGACCGACCCGAAAGACTTTAGCAACCGATCACGTCAGGACCTACGGTCATGAGTCGAGCTTTCAGCGAGCAGACGATTCAGTCCAACCAGACTGCGTCACATATAGTGTTCAGCTACTTCGGCTCGACACTATCTGAAATATTGCCCAAAATCGTAGTACTTTTTACCTAAATAATGTATGAAAAAGTTATTGACACAAGCGCTTTGACGTCCTATTATAGGGGTAGTTCCTGAGCAAAAAAGTTATACACAAGCTTACGGGACCAAAAACAAAAAGAAATCGAAAAAACTCCACAAAAACAACCGTTCCTCGCAGGCGGTTGTTTTTTATTTACTAAAAATCCCCCTGCTTTAGGGGGATTTAATCATAATCGTGGTGGAGCTGCCGGGTACTGCCCCCGGGTCCAAAAGGTAACCTGTCATACTTCTACAAGCATAGTCTAGCTTAAAATTTATGTCCTTCAGATCTCGAAACTAGACGAAAACGACCTGTTGGACTCGCGATATATTTTTCCCCTAACTAGTCGCTGCGCTCATCAGGGGTGAGAGACTCTTGTATAACACCGCTCGCCTTCCGCCTCACTAGGCGAATCGATGGCAATCGCGATTAAGCGAAAGCTGGTGCCAAGGAACGTGGCATAACCATTTCCTTGACTTTTGCAAATACGTTTGCAGATAAAAAGACACGTTGCGCGTGTAAATCGGCTTGCAATATGACCTGTTAACGTCCTCTCGTCGAAGCTATTTCAGCCCCACGACCTCAGTTATTATAGCAAATTATTTCATATTTAGCTAATTATTGACGTCTAAGCTAGAGTCATGACAGCTAAGGTAAAGACCATCGGACACAATGCGATGATGCAGCCAATTTTAATAGAGGTCGAGGCTGTCAGCTCTAAAGGTCTACCCGGCATCCAAATCGTTGGCCTGCCATCTGGGGGTTATCGGGGAACTGTTCGACGGGTCCGATCGGCTATCCGCGCAACTGGTCTGCGACTACCGCCACTTTTCTACACGGTCAACATCACACCCAACGTGCCGATACAGGCAAGCTCCGATTATGATTTGCCGGTTACCCTGGCCCTTATGAGCGCCGCCAAGCTTATCACCGACACAGAGCTGGCAAACAGGCTGTTTCTCGGCGAAATCAGCCTGACAGGCGATATTAAGGAGGCCGATCAGCTAATCTACGCCGCCGAATGGTGCCAAAAATCCGGCGATGACCTGATTTGTGGCGCATCGATCAACAACCTAGCTCATTTGTTTGCGGATCTAACCTGTCATACTGTCGAAACACTTGACCAGACCTATCGATACCTCAGGGGCCTGCTCCAGCTGCCTGGCCCTAGTCCTACCACCTCTGAGCCAATATCAACCGTTCAACCCGTCATCTTTGATCAGATCGACGGTCAAGATTTAGTCAAACGAGCCCTTACGGTAGCCATGGCCGGTAAACATCCGATTCTAATGATTGGATCACCCGGCATTGGCAAAACTCTATTGGCCGAAGCGGCGGCCAGTCTGCTTCCACCCCTTTCTCAATCTGATGAAATCGAGTTACGGAAACAAGTAACAGCCAGTCAGTTGACACGGACGATTCAGCCACCCTTTGTCTCGCCAAGCACTACTGTCACAGCCCAGAGTTTAATCCGAAATTTAACCGGCGATATTAGTCGTAGCCGTAGTGGTATTTTATTTTTAGACGAGCTACTCTGTCGTACGACCGCCGTTCTCGACTCGCTCAGGCGGCCACTCGAGACCAACGAAACCAATACCCTGTTCATACTGGCCACCAATCCGTGCCCCTGCGGGTATTACGGTGATACCGACCAAGCCTGTCGCTGCAGCGCAGCCGAACAACGGCGCTATGGTCGAAAACTATCGGGACCGCTCATCGATCGCCTGGCCATAATTGTCAACGTCAGCCGAACTAATAATTTAATCAGATCATCAGCCATATCGGAGTCAAAAGAACAACAGACAACAGCCTTTGAGAAAGTCCTAAATGCCCGCCAAGCTCAGCTTAATAGGTATAAAGATGAAAACATTTACAACGCTTATGCTTCAATTTCTCAGATAAACCTTAAGCACTATTCTGAAAATGCCCTGAATTTAATTGACCAGGCTAGCGCCTCATTAGCCCACAGTGTTCGAGCTAGAAACCACATTATACGACTCAGCCGCACGATTGCCGACGTCGATCTTCAGCCGACTGTTGAGGCTGAACATGTTGCCGAAGCCATTCAGTTACGAAATACTTCGTCGCTCCCCCTATAGAACCCTTGTGTTGATCGACTAAATTTGATAGAATAGTTAGCGAGTTAACGCTCGGAATATCCGACACTCAGATAAAGGAGATACTATCAACCACAAAACTCGAATTAACGAGGCAATTCGATCCAACGAACTGCGCGTTATCGGACAGTCAGGTGAACAACTAGGCATCTTGAGTCGCGCCGAAGCGCTCAGAATGGCCGAGGAAGCTGGACTTGACCTGGTTGAAATATCACCTAATGCCAACCCACCGGTTGCCAAAATCATCGACTGGGGTAAATATCAGTATCAAAAGATGAAAGAGGCCCAAAAGAACCGGCGTAGCAACAAGCAAGGTGAACTCAAACAAATGCGTTTCGGGATGAAGATTGGTCAAGGCGACCTCGACATCAAGCTACGCAAGATACGCGAGTTTCTTGCCGAAGGCCACAAAGTTCGAATCCAAGTCTTTTTCCGCGGACGTGAAAACGCCCACCGAGAACTAGGCTACGATATGATCAATCGGATTGGTACACTTCTCGAGGACGTCGCCGTATTCGAGCATCAGCCAACCATGGCTGGACGCAACCTGAGTGTTGTAATTAGAAGCAAGTAAGGAGTTACAAAATGCCAAAGCTAAAGACCCACAAGGGTACTGCTAAGCGGATTAAGGTCACAAGCACTGGAAAGCTTACCCGACGTCGCGCTTTCGGAGCCCACCTCTTGGCCAAGAAGTCCAAGAGCCGCAAACGAGCCATCAACACGACTGCCGTCGTAAGTGGTGGTGTCGCTAAAAATGTTAAACGAGCCTTAGGAGTCTAAACCCATGCGAGTCAAGAAAAGCGTCACCGCCCGCAATCGCCACAAGAAAGTCTTGGCGCAAGCTAAGGGAATGCAGCACAATCGCACCCGCAGCTATCGCCTAGCTAAACAAGCCGTTACCCGTGCTCTCGAGTACGCCTACCGTGATCGCCGTAATCTAAAGCGTGACCTACGCGCTCTATGGATTACCCGCATCAACGCGGCTGCCCGTCTCGAAGGCACCACTTACGGCAAGTTAATTGCCGGCCTCAAAGCCTCAAAGATTGAACTGGACCGCAAGGTGTTAGCCGAAATCGCCGTTTCCGAACCAAAAGCTTTTGCGGCTATCGTCAAAAGCGTTAAATAATCGTTAACTTCGGCTCAAGCAACTCCTTCGTCGCTACGATATCAAAATACCACCCCGTAAGGGGTGGTATTTAATAATTTTGGGCAGTTCGTCGGTAAGCCGGGTTTTGTCGTGGACGATCATCTATCTAGACCAGTCATTACTGACAAGTTCAAGCGGGTAGCGACCAACGGGCGGATCACCCATAATGTTGATCTCCTTGCAGCTGACAGGGTTTACCTTCTCCACGTGTCACCACGTGACGCTGTGGGCTCTTACCCCACTCCTTTCACCCTTACCTCAAACCTTAACCTTAGATAGGGCCAAGATTTTTTTCGCGAGGCGGTTTCGTTTCTGTGGCACTTTCCCTAGGGTTACCCCCGGTCGCCGTTAGCGACTGCCATCATCCTATGCTGCCCGGACTTTCCTCTTATAAAAATACAAGCGATCGTCTAACGAACTGCTTGAAGATATTATAACATATATGCTTAATTTGCTGAATCAGTCCGAGCTTGGCGGCCGTGCTGGTCGAGAGTCTTATTAACCATACCATCGGCCAGCTGATTTAATTCACGCGGCACGTGATTAAAGGTGATTCGGTCGACTGATTTCATCAGTTCGCGAATGCGTTCGTGAATTGGCCACAAATCGCGGTTTTTTATCTTGTATACGCCATTGAGCTGGTTAACAACCAGCATGCTGTCGATCTTGAAATGGAGTATTTTATGGCCAGCCGCAATCGCCCGCTCCAAGCCCAGTCGGACACCGTGATACTCAGCTTGATTGTTAGTTGTGATGCCGAGATATTCGCCACCCTCATCAATCACATCGTCAACATGATTAACCATCACATAGCCAGCCGCCGACGGCCCAGGATTGCCCCGCGAGCCTCCATCAGTAAAAACCGTAATCGCTTCAGGCGATGTATTTTTATCACCATTTATGGTTACTTTTCGTGCCAAACTCTCTGTTAATTCTTCTTGCTGTATAATTCCCAACAGCAATTGAGTCAAATCCGTTAACTCATTCTGTTGTGATTCTGACACAGAAAGCCACCGATACTTACTGTAATTACCGTTCAGCTTAATCGGTCGATCGCTGCGAGCCGGCGTCACGAAGTAGACAATGACGCCATACTGAATGGCCCGATCGTCTTTGTCGATATATGTTACAGCGTCAAATAATTGCATGGTCGCAATCTCGAGCCCCAAGTCATCATGCAAATAACGCCTCATGGCGTCCTCGGGCTGCTCACTATAGGCTAACTTGCCGCCAGGTAACTCAAATTTTCCGAGAATAGTTTCACGGCCACTCGCCCGTTTGACGACGAGTGTTTTGTTGTCCTGATTAATGATGGCTCGAACCGATAAACGCTGCTTCATAGATTTTGCTCAAACATTAAAGCGTAATTCATGCCGTAAGAACTAGACGGGGTGGTCGTACAACCTAACGACAACCAGCGGCTCAACTGATTGCCAGACTGCTCGGCCGGGTCAGATAGTTTAGCGAAAAAGGCGTAAGTGTTGCCATAGGTCGTCGTATTACATCGATAGAACATGTATTGACTATTAGTATTAGCCAACGGGTCGCGCATCGGCTCAGCGATTAACTTGCTGTTAATCAGTAAGGTTTCGATACTTAAAGGATAAGCATC
>DAICYC010000011.1 GCA_027311865.1 Candidatus Saccharimonadota bacterium | reverse complement strand
TGTAATTCGGCTTTGCGGGTCGGCGAAATTTTGCTTAGTAAGTGAAGCGTTTTGCCAGGTAGCCATTGAAGAGCTCGAATCAATGACTCGACGTTCTTATATTCCATAAAAGAGCCCATGTAGACAAGGTTTTTTATAGTTTCGGGAACTGGGATCGGTGCGAACGGTTGCGGTGCGTTGGGTGCCACAAAAATTGGTCGTTTCGTCAAACGAACCCGCTCAATGGATCGTTTAGAGGTTTGACTGACGGTTACGATAGCGTCGGCGGCGTTGAGGGTTAATCGCTGCGGCCAATATGTTAAATGATATAAATACCAGCCGATTTTAATCGGCCAAGCTAGATTATGAGGTGGCGTGCGATGGCGGTAATAAATCAAATCGTGAAGCGTGAGTATTTGCTTGTAATCTCGACCAGTCGTGCCAATTGTTTGCATCGGTGAAAAGACAACGTCCGGCCGGTACTGATTTAACCAGAGAGCCGTTAGCGGTTCTCGCCAGGAGGTTGGTTGGTGAATTTTGATAGTCGATGAACTATCGGGCAGGAAATCTCGCTGTCGATCATCACAAATTAAAAACGTGACTTCGCTGAGATTAGCGATAACATTCGCTAATTCGGCTGAATATCGACTGATGCCGTCGTGACGATCAATTCTGATATAACGAGCATCAAAGAAGAGCTTCATGGCTATATTGTAACAGACCAATAGAGGTCAGGGACCACGTGATATAATGAAGCCTATATGAAAATCTTGATTACGTCGGATTTGTATTATCCGACCATTAACGGTGTGGCCACTTTCTCGCGTAACTTGGCCAAAGGTTTGGCTGATCGGGGCCATGAAGTTGTCGTTATCGCACCCAGTCAAAGAGGCAAAAAGCATGATGAGGTCGACGGTAATTATTTAATCAAACGAACGACAGCGGTGCCTTTTCCGTTTTATCAAAATCTCAAGGTGTCTCTAAGTCCTAATCGCGAAGTTAAGCGGATTATCGAAGATTTTAACCCTGACGTGATTCACATCCAATTAATGTTGACACTCGGTGCCGCAACGATGCGTTATGGTAACAAGTTCGGTATTCCCATTGTTAGCACCAATCACGCTATGCCCGAGAATCTGATTGATAACTTGAAGTTGCTGGCGCCTTTTTCGCGGCCAATCAGTTATATGCTTCAGGCCTATGGCACGCGTTTTCACTCCAAGGCTGATTTTGTGACTTTACCAACCCAAGCCGCGATTGATATGTACAGTGCTTATGAAAAAATGACGATCCCAATGAAAGCCATTTCTAATGGCATTGACCTGCAGCGTTTTCAGCCAGGCAGTCCGGCGATAGATCTGTATCGCAAGTTTGATCTCGACCCCGACCGCCCAATTGTGTCTTATGTTGGACGCATTGACGGTGAAAAGCACTTATCGGTACTGGTGCGTGCTTTTGATATCGTTCGTCGAGAGGTGCCGGAGGCTCAGCTGCTGCTAGTCGGCGACGGGGTTGATGTCGCTAATCTAAAAGTGTTGATCAACGAGCTAGAATTAACCGAAGCCGTTCGTTTTACTGGACGAGTCAGTGACGAGGATATTACTGAGCTTCATCGGGTAGGAACCGTATTCTGTATGCCGTCTCCAGCCGAGCTTCAGAGTATTGCGACACTCGAGGCGATGTCGAGCGGTCAGCCAGTCGTGGCGGTTGATGCCGGTGCTCTCAAGGAACTCTGCCAAGACGGGCGCAACGGCTATTTGTGTCCGAAAGATGATGATCAGGCAATCGCCAATGGTTTGATTAAGATTTTGACCGATGCTGATTTGCGCCAAAAATTTTCTGAACAAAGCCTAGTCATCGCTCGAACGCACGATTTGAACACCAGCCTGGACGCCTTTGAGGAAATCTATCGCGACTTGACGAATGCTTGAACGATATCGGCGACTTCGCGTGGTGTTTCGTAATGAGTTAAGTGTCCAACATTTGGTATGACAACGAGTTTGGCCTGCGGTAACAATTGTAGTAACTTTTCTTGCTGTTGGACGGTTGTTATGTCGTCTTTTTCGCCAGCGATTAGTAGGGTCGGTACGGAAATATACTTGGCGAAATCACGTACATTGTAACTGACTGACGTTATAAAGCCCTGATAGACTGATTCTGGGCTGTGAAACCGACCGAAATAGCGTCGATGCTGATCGTGGATATAGCGCCGCTTCGTGGAATCACGCGTTTTAGCCATAACTTCACTCATCAGACGAGTCACCAGCTGTGATGATAGCCAGGCGTGGGCTAGCTGGTTAGGCAGCTGGCTGCCGATCCAGTAGTAAGCGACTGCCAAGCGATTCAAGATACTGCGAGGACCTTGGAGCGCTGGCGCACCAATCGGATTCACCAAGATGAGCTCAGTAATAGAGCCTGGGTATTGTGCAGCATAGGCTGAACAGACGATCGAACCAAACGAGTGACCGAGCAAAATCGGTTTGGTTGACCCGTTAGTCGATTTGGCGACGAATTCTTTGAGCCAGTCGACGTAGTCGTTCAGGCTGTAACTAGACAAATGGGGGCCAGCACCGAAGCCCGGCAAATCTGGTACCAGGCAGTCAAACCTTGGTTCAAACGACTGCTTAATTAAACTCAACCCGTGGTGAGTGCCCCGATAGCCGTGAATCATAATAATGGGACGTGCCTTTGGCATATAAGCCATCATAGCACGCCCCTGTTAGTCAGCTCGGTAGTTAAGCTGTCTTCGGGTGGATGTCGTGGGATCGCATCGCCGCTTCGAGTCGTGGTCGGTCAAAACCGAGAATCAAATCGCCAGCCACATCGGTGACAGGTACGCCACGGAAATTGCCGCCGATTTTTTCCATTAGTTCGGTGTGGGCGGCCGCATCGGCTTCGATGTCTTTTTCAACATAGTTGACACCTAATTGGTCGAGCCATTGAGTTTCGGTTTTACAAAAGCCGCACCAGCTGGTTTTATAGACAATTACTTTGGCCTCATTCGAAGTCATGATTACTCCCCTGTTTAGTTACTATACATTGTACAGTAATTTTGATAGCTGGCCAATAGTCGTTATCATTTTGCTTATGGTACAATTAACTCAAATATGGGCCAGAGTAAAAGTCTTCAGTCGAAATTAGGATTTGCCTTGCCGACGGTTCTGATTGCGTCGGTGGTATTAATGGCGGTTCTGGCCCTGGCGGTTACGGCTACTACTTCGGTACGGACCAGCTTAAAAAATCAATATTACTCTCAGTTGGCCAAGGTGGCTGGCGAAGCTGGTGTTGAGTATGCTAAAGCTTGTCTCGAGGCCAATAATAATGCTGTCACCTGGACAGTCTCCAAGCCTCTGACGCCGGGCACCGATTGCTACGGTAATTCCAATGTCCAGGCTAGTGTTGATGCACTGATTGTTGCCGGTGGCGGTGGAGGCGGTCGTGTCGCCGGTGGTGGCGGTGGTGGCGGTGGTGTCAAGATTGTCAAGAATATGTCGATTGCTGTTCAAAATTATTCGGTCGTGGTCGGTGGAGGCGGCGCGTATGCTTCGAGCACAACTGCTACCGGCGGAACTGGCGCTAACTCGTCGTTTAATGGAGTCACCTCAAATGGTGGCGGTGGTGGCGCTTCATTCAGTGGAACATTATCGGGCCGGAATGGTGGTTCGGGTGGTGGTGCTAGCGGTTCGCTAAATTCACCGATGAATCAATCAGGAACTGGCATTGATGGCCAGGGTTTTGGCGGCGGATCGGGCTTTCCAAATTCTGGCTGTACAGCTTCGGGTGGCGGCGGTGGCGGTGCGGGCAGTGCTGGCTTAGACGGCAGTCCGTCGCGCGGCGGTAATGGTGGACCGGGAGTTGCCAGCGACATAACAGGTACGATGCTATATTACGGCTCTGGCGGCGCTGGTCATGGTAATTGTGGTACTAACAATGCCGGTATTCCAGGACCGGAGGGTTTTCGATCAGGTGACACTGTCCGACCAAATACTGGTCACGGTGGTGCTGGTGGTTCGGCCACGGCCGCCGGTACATCTGGAGCTAGTGGTGTAGTTATTATTAGTTATCCGGCGAGTAGCGGTATCACCGCGACTGGTGGGACGATCAGCAGTGTCCGCGGGATGCGGATTCATCGATTTACTTCGAGTGGAACATTCGCGGTGACAGCGGCTAGTGTATCTTGTCCAAATAGCAGTCAGTGTTGGGTGATGAATGACGGTAGTGTCCGCAGTTCATTCAGCGTTCCCCCGCCGACACTCGATTCAGCCGGCCGACCGACTTTAATCGCTCAGACTGGCTATGTCGAGTTAATCCGCGCGTCCGATGGGGCCGTTTGGCGAACTTATCAACAAGAAGCGATTCAGCCAGCAGCTGTGCCGGAGTTGTGTAGCGGCGCTACGCCAAGTAATCTCGGCTGGTCGAATGCTACGGTAACGACGGCCAGTGGTTTTGGCGGCATCTCAAAAGCCAAACCAATTAGCAACACAACTTCTAGTCGATATCCAGGGCCTGTCTATTTCCGCAAAGATTTCTTTGTGCCTGAAGAGGGTCGCTACACGGTTAAATCGAAGGCTGACGATATCCATTCCCTGTATGTTAACGGTGCTCTGATGCACGATATATCGGGCTGGACGACCATAACAGAGACCGATGTTTACCTTCAGCAAGGCTGTAATTCGATCATGGCTTCAGTGGTCAACGGCGGTGCTCTAAGCGGAGTCTCTAATTTTACGCTCAATCTGACACGGGCGGGCGACAATACGGAAGTAATGGTGACGGACGAATCCTGGCGAGTAACGGCTGGTGAGCTGGTCGACTTCTCTGAACCAGGTTACTATCCAACGACCTATTGGGTTGATGTGACGACCCGCACCGGTGGCGTACCGGGAAACTGGCCTAATTACAGCAACAGTAATACCAGTGCGCAGTGGATGGTGACGCCGGCTAGCTTGAGTGGTACATCTTCGCCTAACGATTCGTATACTTATTTACGAACTAAAAACGCTGGTGGCTGGAGTATGTGGACGGCGACGGATGTCCAGCTCGCTGTAGCCTGTGATGACGCTTGTTCAGTTTTTGTTGATGGCGCTGAAGTCCTAAAGAGCGATGGTCACGGCCACACTTCGATGAGTCGCATAAATTTGAGCAAGGGTCCGCATATGGTTGGCATCAAGTTGTACAACAGTGGCACGGCTGCTAATCCAGCAGCAGTGCTCTTCTCTGCCCACAAGGTGTCTGGTGGGACTAGGATTGATGAAAGCGGTTCCGGTTGGATAGCTACGAACGCCTGGTGGACAACGGCACCGACACTGCTGTCGTACGATGCTTTGTATCGCCCGAGTCCTGATATCTATGACTGCCAATGCGATTTCCAGGGCGCAACTAACCTATTCCGTAACCCATCCTTTGAGACGAGCAATTTCGATAATATCAGTAGTTACGGCGGCGGCATGTCAAATGCCGGCGAGCCGTTCCCGGGTATGGGGACTAGTAGTCTCCAGTCATATGTTAGCGACTCTGGCGAGCCAGTCCCTCGCTTTGAGATTGGTGAGCAGGACGGTATTGAGCCGGGTCAAGTATATACGATATCGGGCTACATGCACTCTCCGACATCCGGGCGCGTCGGATATATGTTCCTTGATTCATCTTATGCGGCAATACCCGTTAATGGGGTGTCGTTTTTCTATGGACCAACGACTACGCTGTCTGGAGAGTGGGATCGTTTGAGCGTCACGACTATACCCGCCCCAGCCGGAACGATGTCAATTCGAGTTCGATTTGCACTGCCAGGTGCAGCGTCAGTTGGCACGATATTCAAAATTGACGGCACGATGATGACCGCCGGTCCATCACTTCACGGCTATGCTGACGGAACAGTTGGTGGAGTTGACGGTTGGCGTTGGCGAGGATCAACTGGCCTGTCTCGCTCTAGTGGCCCAACCTCCCTGTTCCTAGAGTAAGCCTAGTCAATTACTAGCAATTGAGTTATAATATAGCCCGTATGTCAGTGCCGCCGTCGCAGCCACCAAACCATGATACGTCGACGACACGATCTCGATCCGGGGCTGTCATTATGATTGCTACTGCTACCGATACCACGATGCGAATGTTCGTGCCGACGGTTGGTGGCATGTTGCTAGGGCTGTGGCTCGATAGCCGATATGAAACGTCGCCATGGTTATTAATCGGCGGCATCGTTATCGGCGTCAGTCTGGCGTACCTATTGGTAGCACGACAATTTAAGTCATTAAGGAAAAAGTAAAGTATGTATTTCGTCGCTAGCTCGCTCCACATATCGATTGCCGCCGAACCATTATTTACGATTTTCAATTTTCCTGTTACCAATGCGCTACTGACTGGTGTTTTGGGTACGTTGCTAACGCTACTCGTGCTGGGCTATACGGCTCAAAAATTAAAACGAGGTCAGTCTAACCGTTTTGTTGGCTTGATTCAGTGGGTTTTTGACGGCCTGTTGAATCAAATTAACGATATTATCCCCGATCGAAAAATTGCGCGCCAGGTGACTCCACTAGCCGTAACGATTTTCTTTTTCGTGATTATCAACTATTGGCTAAGCGTTATCCCTGGAGTCGATTCGATTCGTTATAACGGCGTGCCGGTGCTCCGAAGTTTGACCGCGGACCTGAACTTTACGCTCGGACTAGCTGTTGTCACCCTCGTGTCAGTCCAAATTTATGCTGCCAAGCATCTCGGTGTTTTCTCGAATGCCGGTCGTTATCTTCGGAATCCCTTAAAAGATCCAATTGGTGCTTTCGAGGGTATCCTTGAACTAGTTGGCGAATTCTCGCGGGGCATCGCTCTGAGTCTACGTTTATTTGGTAACGCCTTTGCTGGTGAAGTACTTCTGGTAGTCATCGCTTTCTTGACAAGTTATTTCGCATCGTTTGTCTTGCCACTATTTATGGCGTTTGAGCTATTTATTGGCTTTATCCAGGCGTATGTCTTCTTTGTGCTAACGCTCATATTCACCGCCCTGGCTGTATCGCACGGCGATCATGATGATCATTCTCCAGCTGTTCACCCCAAAGAGGCTACGGCCCATGAATGATATAATTATAGGTAATAAATAAAGGGAGAAATAATAATATGGAAGCATTAGCATTTGGTTTGACATTCGCCTTGCCTGCCCTGGCTGCAGCGGTAGCCGTTGGTATGATCGGCGTGGCAGCACTCAATGGATTCGCTCGTAATCCAGAAAAACTGAGTGATATCCGTAGCTTGATGATTACGGCAATTGTCTTCGTTGACTCTTTAGCTATCATTGGTATCATCGTAGCGATTATCGCCCGCTTTATTTAGTAGTGATTTGAGGTAAATTGATGATTTTTCTGCACCAATTCGCGGCTGAAACAGCCACTGAACCTGGCCTCCTCGGGGCGCTTGGTATTGATTGGCGGTTGCTGGCAATCCAGATTGTTGCGTTCCTAATTTTGGTGGCCGTGTTAAAAAAGTTGGTCTATCCATGGATGATGAAGCAAGTCGACCAGCGTGAAGCCAACATCGAGGCGGCGGCAAAAGCAGCGGCCCAGGCCGAGAAATCAACTGCCAAGAATAAGGAGGCGGTCGCCGAATTACTCGATTCAGCTCGCCGGGAGGCGCACGACATAATTGCTTCCGCTCGTCATGAATCGACTGAAATGCTTAGTGCCAGTGAGGCCAAAGCCAAGACGGCTGCTGAACGAATCGTGGCTGATGCTCATCAGCGAATTGATAAAGATATTGCCGCAGCCAGGCAGTCATTGCGTGACGAGACAATCGAATTGGTGGCACTAGCTGCTGAAAAGATAATTGGCGCTGAGATGACCGATAAATTAGATCGACAGCGAATTGAGCGTGTTCTGAGGGAGGCTAAATAGTGTCACGACGGATTTCGCGGCGCCGACTAGCCGAATATGTAGCCGATGGACTCGACAAAGATCACGGCCAATCTATTAATCAGTTGGCGGCTTATCTAGTTGAGACTCGTCGCACTAAAGAGGCTTCGTTGATTGTCCGAGATGTGGAAGATATTCTCGCCGAACGAGGCACGGTTATTGGTTCCGTTAGTTCTGTCAATACGTTATCCAATTCGATTCTTTCATCAATTGAAAAATTTATAGTCAGTCAAACGAAAGCTGACCGGGTTCTATTGAAGACGGCTATCGACGAGGAACTAATCGGTGGTTTTCGGGTGCGTTTACCGGGTTATGAAATCGACCAATCAATAAAAAAGCGGCTGACCAATTTACGTGCCGGATTGAAGCAAGTTTAGAAGGAGTATGACAATGAGCGACATATCAATGACAGAATTATCAAAAGAACTCCGCCAAGCAATTACTAATCTCGAAATTTCCGGTGATTTGAACGAAGTTGGCGTGGTGGTTAGGGTTGGTGATGGCGTGGCTTGGATCCATGGCCTGCGCCAGGCCGGCTTTAGCGAAGTTCTCGAAATCCAAACTGACGCAGGGGTCGTCGAGGCCTTTGCTTTGAGTCTGCTGGAAGATGAAATCGGCGCTGTTTTGCTCGGTAGCGATTCTTTGGTAAAGGCTGGACAGTCGGTGAGTCGTAAGGGTTCGGTTCTCGAGATTCCAGTCGGTCCAGAGATGCTAGGACGAGTTGTAAACCCGCTTGGACAGCCGCTTGATGGCGGTCCGGCTATCAAGGCATCGGCTCGTGGACTAGTTGAAAGAGAAGCACCTGGTGTAATGGATCGAAAGTCGGTTCATGAACCTCTTATGACCGGTATCATGTCAATCGACGCCATGTTTCCAATCGGTCGCGGCCAGCGTGAGCTGATCATCGGCGATCGTCAGACTGGAAAAACCGCTATCGCTATCGACACCATGATTAATCAGGCCAAACAAAATACCGGTGTCATCAATGTCTATGTCGCCATCGGTCAAAAATTATCGAAGATCGCCCGTTTGGTCGACCGACTGAAGCAAGAAGGTGTGATGGACCAGACCGTCGTCGTGGCGACTAGCCCGTCTGATCCGGCTTCCCTACTCTACTTGGCGCCGTATGCTGGCACCGCGATTGGTGAATACTTCCGCGACAATTCACAGCATGCTTTGATGATCTATGATGACTTGACGAAGCATGCCGTGGCGTATCGTCAAATGTCGCTACTCCTACGTCGACCACCGGGCCGCGAAGCTTATCCGGGCGATGTTTTCTACCTCCACTCTCGCCTGCTTGAGCGATCAGCTAAGTTGAGCGACGACAAAGGCGCTGGTTCCTTGACGGCCTTGCCGATTATCGAAACGCAGGCTGGCGATATTAGTGCCTACATTCCGACCAATGTCATCTCAATTACTGACGGTCAGATTTTTCTGGAAACTGATTTATTCCATCAAGGAATCCGCCCCGCTATTTCGGCTGGTTTGTCGGTGTCGCGGGTTGGTGGTGCGGCCCAGACGGCGGCCGTCAAGAGCGTCAGTGGAAACTTGAAGCTCGGACTCAGTCAATTCCGTGAACTGGCCAGCTTTGCTCAGTTTGGTAGCGATCTCGACGAAGCGACCAAGAGTCAAATTGAGCGCGGTCAACGCCTCACAGAGCTTCTGAAGCAGCCACAGTATCAACCTTTGAGTGTCTGGCAGCAGGCAGCTAGCATATTGGCCGTAACTGGTGGTCATTTTGATGACGTCGCGGTTGATAAAATTAAGCCAGCCCAGCAAGACCTGCTCGATAAGTTATGGTCGGACGAGAAAAAGTTGATGACCGAGCTCGACATGGGCGCCAAGCCATCTGATGATGCTCGATCGGCTATTACTCGAATTGCTGAATCGGTTGCCAAGGATTACGAGGACCGCTAATGGCCAGTACGCAGGCTCTAAAATCACGCATTCGCTCGGTAAAGAGTACGCGCCAGATCACCAAGGCCATGCAATTAGTGGCGGCTAGCAAAATGCGTCGAGCCCAGGAGTCGACCCTGGCTTCGACTCCCTATGCGACGGCCGCTCGTCAGCTCTTGACGACCATGTCGCGGCGGACAAATGTCCGTCAGCACCCCCTCTTCAAGCATCGACCAATTGCCACGCGTCTATTGATTGTTATTGCATCCGACAAAGGCCTGGCCGGAGCCTATAACAGTAATATATTGAAGCTTTATGCTCAGCAGCTACACGGTGATGATGTCGAAGGTATTAAAAATACGACCATCTCGGTTGGGCGCCGAGCCGCTCAGTTCGTTGCCCGTCTCAAAGACACAGAGGTTTTAGGCGCCTATGAGGAATTATCGGATCAGTCCGACAGTCGTGAGCTTCAGGCTATCAAGGATCAAGCTTTGGAGTTGTATTCAAGCGGCCAAGTTGATGCTGTCGATATTATCTACACCGACTTTATCAGCAGCATCAATCAACAGGCCGTTATTCGGCGCATTTTGCCAGCTGGCTTTGAACCAGATTCGACAATATCAGACAACGAAGATGTTCTGTACGAGCCGGATTTGACAACTCTACTTGATAGTGTGGCTCATCGATTGGTTGGTGCCCAGATTTACCAAGCCCTGCTCGATGCTCGGGCTAGTGAGCACAGTATGCGTATGTTAGCCATGAAAAATGCTACTGATAATGCTTCCGATTTGATTGACGATTTAACATTAGCAATGAATAAAGCCCGTCAGGCCGCCATTACCCAAGAATTGGCTGAAATAAGTGGCGGTGTTGAAGCGATAAGTGAATAATAAGGAGATGAAGATGACAAAGAACAACGGAATAGTTACCCAGGTCGTCGGCGTCGTGATTGACGTGGCGTTCGATGGTGTCTTGCCGGCAATTTACGATGCACTCGAGTTGAAGCGCGATAATGGCACCCTGGTACTAGAAGTCGCCCAGCATCTTGATGAAAAAACCGTTCGAGCGATCGCTCTATCAACCACTGATGGTGTCAAGCGTGGCGATGTCGTATCGGCGACTGGCGCACCAATTCGAGTTCCAGTCGGTGATGAGACTCAGGGTCGTATGTTCAATGTCATCGGCGACCCAATCGATGGCAAGCCGGCCCCTAAGGGTAATCGGGCACCGATCCACCGCCCAGCGCCGTCGCTCGAAGATCAGTCCAACAAAACCGAAATCCTCGAAACTGGTATCAAAGTTGTCGACCTGATTGCTCCACTTGCCAAGGGTGGTAAGGCCGGCTTGTTCGCGGGCGCCGGTGTCGGCAAGACAGTTCTGATTACCGAGCTTATTAACAATATTGCTAAATACCACAGCGGCAACTCAGTCTTTGCCGGTGTTGGTGAACGGACGCGTGAGGGCAACGACCTTTATTATGAAATGGAAGAAGCCGGCGTTCTCGACAAGACGAGCCTCGTCTTTGGTCAGATGAACGAACCGCCGGGAGCTCGTCTGCGAGTTGCCCTGAGCGGCCTAGCCATGGCCGAGGCGTTCCGCGATGACGGTAAAGACGTTCTATTATTCATCGATAATATTTTCCGTTTTATTCAAGCAGGTAGTGAAGTTTCAGCGCTTTTAGGTAGAATGCCTTCAGCGGTTGGTTATCAACCAAACCTCCAAGAGGAAATGGGTGCTCTACAGGAGAGAATTACTAGTACCAAGAAGGGGTCAATCACTTCGGTTCAGGCAGTTTATGTCCCGGCTGACGACTTTACAGACCCGGCTCCCGCCACGACCTTTGCTCACCTTGACGCTACGATTGTTATGAATCGAGCGTTGACGGAAATTGGAATCTATCCAGCTGTCGACGTACTGGCTTCAACATCCAACAGCCTCGACCCGGAGATTGTCGGTCAAGAACACTATGACGTCGCTCGTGAAGTCCAGCGAGTGCTGCAGCAATATAAAGAGCTTCAGGACATTATCGCCATTCTCGGTATGGAAGAGTTATCCGACGAGCAGAAAAAGACTGTCGCCCGGGCTCGCCGACTTCAGCGTTACTTGTCGCAGCCTTTCCATGTTGCCGAGAAGTTCACTGGCAATCCAGGAACATACGTCAAACTCGAAGATACTATTCGTGACACGGCTGACATTCTGGCTGGTAAGTACGACGATCAACCCGAGGATTGGTTCTACATGGTCAATGGTACTTTGCGTGATCAAGCAAAAAAGAAGGCTTAGCCCATGCATCTCCAGCTGATTACTCTAAGCGGCGTCCAACTCGATACTGATATTTATGAGTTGATTGCCCCGACCTCGACCGGTGAAATCGCTGTCTTTCCTGATCACCAAAACTTAGTAACCGTGGCTGTGCCAGGGGCTTTGGCGGTCCGCCACAATAAAGATGATGGCGACGATAAGTTGGAGTACTTTGCTATTTCAGGTGGTGTCATCGAGGTGACACCAAAATCGATTCGGGTGCTGGTTGACCAGGCAGATCACGGTGATGACATCGTTGAAGCCGAATCGCACGCGGCGCTCGAGCGAGCCTTGAAGCTACGCGAAGAGACAGATGATCAGATTGAACTCGAACAAGCCCGTCAATTGATTGATCGTCAGACCGTTCGGCTCAAAGTGGCCGAACTGCGTCGTCGACATCGTCGATAATTGCTCGAGCCTCATCGGTGGTCGTGGTATGCATCAAGGCGTCACGCATTTCGGCGGCACCATTAAAGTCGCGCACATAAATCTTGAAGAACCGTTTTAACGGATCATATGGCCGGGGAGTTTCGGCCGCGTATTTATCAAACAAGTCGAGATGTAATCGCAGCAAATCAAGCAGTTCTTTGCGACTGCGTGGCTCGGATTCCTCGGAAAAAGCGTACGGGTTGGTAAATATGCCGCGACCGATCATGATGCCATCGACATTATGTTTAGCGGCTAGAGCGGTGGCATGCTGTCTATCACGAATATCACCGTTGATAGTGATTAAAGTATCAGGTGCGATTTCATCGCGTAGCTTCAAGATATCGTCGATCAGTTCGTAGTGGGCCGGCACGGCACTCATTTCCTTGCGGGTGCGTAGGTGGATCGTTAAATTATCAATGCCTTGCTTGAGCAGATGGCCTATCCAACTTGGCCATTCGTCGACTCTGACGTCGCCGAGTCTAGTTTTGACACTGACTGGTATGCCGCCTACCTTGGCGGCTTGGATGATTTCGGCAGCCAGTTTAGGGGTTTTAATCAAGCCGCTGCCGCCACCAGTTTTGACGACATCTTTAGCTGGACAGCCCATGTTAATATCGATGCCAGCGAAGCCTAGTTTCGCCAGCTCCTGCGACATAAACGCAAAGTGTTCCGGCACGGTTCCCCAGATTTGTGCGATAATTGGTTGCTCATCAGGCGAGAATGCTAGGCGTCCAGCTGTGCTGTGGCGACCTTTGTCACTAAAGTAACTGGCCGTGTTAGTAAACTCGGTAAAGAAGATATCTGGTCGAGCCGCTTTGGCGATGACATGCCGAAAAACAATATCAGTCACCGCCTCCATCGGTGCTAAAACATAAAACGGTCTTGGTAATGAATGCCAAATTGATGATCCCATCTCTCTACGGCCACAGAATCTATGACAATAGAGAGACGCAGAGATAGTGAAAATTCCCCTGCTTTTTGCGCTTCGATTTCTATCGAGAGCGGTCTCGGTGCGACTTTCGTCAGCGGCGCTTGCGATCGTACTCAGCTAGTGCCTCGCGGGCACGCTTGCCTTGCGGGCCGGCCTGTCGAGCGATGGCGTTGTTGCGGAGTCGCTCTACCTCGTAGCTGGAGGCGGTTCCGTTCTGGGTGGCCGCCGTCAGTCGGTCGATTTCGCTGCTGCTTGTCGGGTCAAAGAAACCCATCTTCCCACTTCCTTCCTTGGTTGTGTGTGGGGAAAGCCTGGCGGGGCCCTCTCGGTGTGATGATGAGATCGACGCCATTGTCGTCTCTTCGAGAGGGCCCCTTTTCGGGGTGATTCTCCGGTGTTTTGGTCCGGTCAGGACGAGCTAGGGGTGGCGCTCAACACTGGAGAATCAGCCTAGAGTCACCCGGGGGTGATGGGGCTCTAGGCGGTCTATAGTTCACTATCTCTGTAAAGGTGCGCGCGAAACGAATAATCGTCTCAAACAAGCGCATTTGTTATTATAACAAATATTTATGATAAAGTCAATGACTTATTTGTGCGCCAGGTCACTTATATTGTACCATCAATCAAGTCTTGCTCGAACTGTTTGACGCCTTTTAGCGTCTTTGGGTAGTGACTAGTATCGGGTAGATCGAGATTGATGATTCGACGCCAGACGGCTTGAATCAAGTTGGCAACATGTTCGAGATCTTCGGCGGTATAAGGAATTTGCCAGTCGATTATTTCGCCGCTGTCGGTGGCTTCGACGAAAGTCAAGCAGCCACTATCAACTGTATAGTTACGGTAGTCGCGGGAATTCTCGACGAGCAATTTATAGAATAGTAACTGCTGTTTGTACTTGTGTAGCTTTAAGGCAGCTCGATTATCAGTCGGAGCCTTGCCGGTCTTGTAATCGACAACATGAATCGACCGATTCGGTTGATCGATCTCGGCAATGTCAATTTTACCGGTAATGTGAGCTTCACCAACATGGACGTCTTGGTAGGAAAAATCTAATTCTGATTTTTGGTCGGCCGAAAAAGTATCATAGCGCTGTTCGATGAAGCGGCTGAGATGTTCAGTCCCCTTTTGGAGGTAGTAATTAAAATCATGATCGCTCAGTCGCTCTTGACGCAACTGGGTTTCATAGTCGTGAAGGACATCTTCGAGAGGTTTCTTTTCACCGTGAATAGTTAGATGGACGTGGGCGTTTTGTAGGGCGCGATGAACAGCTGAACCGTAGGCCGAAGCGGCTGATTTAGCAGCCGGAAAACGCAGCAGATTGTTAGTTAAGAATGTTTGCGGTCCAGCGTATTGAATGTCGATGAAGTTATTTAGGTGTGTGACGCTCAGTTTATATTTTTCTAGACTCGATTGAAGGATTGTCGCTAAGTCGACGCTTGGTTGAACGAGCGGATAGTACCAAGCGACTTCGGCCGTCTCGAGAGCAGTCTCAGTGTCGGTTGTGGTTTCGTGATGGTCTGGCTCGTGATCGACCAAAAAGCTGGCCGGCAGTATCGATTTACCATTGTCGCCTGTTTCGGAAAAGCTGAGGTACAATTCGTGCTCGGCTCGAGTGATGGCCACATAGAATAAACGTAGGCGTTCGTCGAAACTGTCGCCGGCTGGACCAATTGGCAAATTTACCGGATAGGTCAAGCGGTTATTGTTTGGCTTGACGGTACTACCCCAGACGTTATCGTTAACATGGACTACGAAAACTGTCGGATATTCCAGTCCCTTGGCGGCATGAGCTGTCATAAGGTGGACAGCGCCTTGGCCGTCGCCACCAACGGTTCGACTGGTTGAGACTTTAGCCTTGATGCGACGACTATCTTCGATGAAGCTCAGCATGTCGCTTAGGGTTGGGTCGGTGATGTCGATGTGTTCCCTCAACTTGGCTCTGATTGCTTGTAGGCTCGAGAGATGATCAATATAGTCGGCTGGATTGGTCGCTAGTTTGTTGCCGCCGAAGTAATAATCGTAAAAGGGCCGATGAGTTTCGGTGTCATCTTCCTTCGGTTGACCAATGATCATGTCAATCATCGGTTCGAGCGGCTCCCGAAGTGATGCTTGAGCTAGGTTGATTAACCATTCGTGAATAGACTGAAGATCGGAATTTGTGGCCATGACTTCCAGCCAGAGTTGTCGTGATTTGTAGGCGTCAATACTCAGCTGCCAGATAGATTTTGGTTCGAGCCCCCAAGCTGGGTGAGCCAATAGTTCCGGCATCAGTGAGTTGGCTGTATCAAAATCAGATCGCGCAATGGCGGTTACGACGCGGGCGACTAGCTCAACCGTTCGTACAGTCTCGCTTTCGAGGGCATCGTTCTGTTTTTCGTAGTGAACCGGTATGCCGGCATTGGCGAAGTGCGGCAACAGCTCGATTAAGTGAGGGTGCTTGCGAGCTAGTACGACGATATTTTCGGCCGGGGTGCCGTTAGTCAGTTTCTGCTTGATAGTATCGACCAGCCAGCGCCTTTCGCAGGTGTACGATTCAGCCTTGGCGACATGAACGATAGCTTCACCGTCACGATGCGCGGTCAAGGTCTTGTCGAGTTCTTCGACCTGACTCTCGAGACGTTCTTCGGCGCGGGTGATAATCGATCGGGCTTTGTCGAGAATACCAGTCCGGGAGCGGTAGTTGTCGATGAGTGGAATCATCTCGACGGCTGGGAAATGGTGGCGGAAATTGAGAATATTGCTCACATCAGCCCCCTGAAAACTGTAGATAGCCTGATCGTCATCGCCGACGACCATAACATTGGGCCGGCCTTCATTAACTGGGTTGTCAGTCAAGCTGTGAATGATACGCATTTGAGCGAGGTTGGTGTCCTGAAATTCATCGACCATTAGATAGAGATATTTCTCCTGAAGATTTAGGCGCAAGTCCTCATTGACTTCGATGGCGTGAACGAGCTGGAGAATCATGTCGTCGAAATCGTACCAACCGGCCTTGTCCATCCGATTGAGATATTCTTCGTAGATATGAGCTAGACTAGATAACTTCGTTAGGGATTTTCTTGGCGACAGAACTTTATTGCCGTTATAATTTGTCAGCCACTTACTCTTCCAGACGCTGATTGGTTTGGTTGAATTATTATCAGCGACGGCATCGTTATAGGCTTCGAGTAGGCTGTGATAAACGACAGTCGTAATCGGCGTTGACTGATAAAGCGGCTCGTATTGATTGGCAATTGTCGCTAGTTCGGGCAAAATTTGGGCGATTTTGTCGAGGACGGCCTTGGAGACACGGTCATTTAGCACTGGAACAATCAGCCGCTCGGTTTGATCGAGTCCGATTTGCGTCTGGTCGATAATCGCTCGTAGTTCATCACCGGCCAAGCCACTTTTTTTGAGATCGATAATGGAATTGGTTATTCGACCCTGTTCGGTGAACTCGCCGTCGTGGACGGCTGACAAGGGATCGTTGTGTGGCAGGTCGCTCAGAATCGATCGAATTAATTCGAATCGTTTTAGGTCATCGGCCAGCTCGAATTCAGCCCCGCGGTAAAAGTACTCGCGATTGTTAGCAATGACATCGGCCGCAAAGCTGTGAAACGTATGGATAGCCACTCGATATGCATCGGCGCCAATGATGCCTATTAGTCGTTGCCGCATCGCTTGAGCGCCGGCATCAGTAAAGGTCAAGCAGAGGATATTCTCCGGTGCCGTGTCGGTCCGTTCAAGTATCGAAGCGACACGAACTGACAGGAGCTCCGTTTTGCCGGTGCCCGGTCCGGCGACGACCATGACCGGTCCTTCGATGGTGTCGACAGCGCGACGCTGGGACGGATTGAGGTTTTGGTAGCGAGTAGAGTAAGTCATTGTCTTTATTATACACTCTCCCCTGTTTGTCAGAGATAGCCGTCGGTGCTACAATTCAGTTATGAACGAGCAAGTCTATGAAGATATCGCGCTCGAAAAATCCTTGCGGGCTAATTTTGGCGTCGAGGCTGATATTAACTCGGTCATCGCTCGTCGAATGCCGGTCGGCCGAACTGGTGACGGAACGTTGTTCCTGACTAAAAAGAAGCAACTCTATTTTTATATTGATAGCCCGCATCGCTTACTTTTATCCGACATTCAAAAGATTGTCTCACGGGCCGGTTTAAAGGCCGAGTTGTACTTTCCACCTAGGGGTCAACCGGACTATTTCGATGAAATTGGTCGGCAAAAGTTTCGAGAAATTTTTCCAGGACGACGCGATATCTCGAGCGCCGACATCGTGTTCTATCGAACACTAGCTCCGTATACGCCGGCTTTAGTCTTGATTTCGGAAGTCAAAACCGGTGTCGTTTATCAATACGATAGCGACAGCACCGGTGGCTGGCGGCCAAACACCAAGTTTACTTATCGACGAATAAAGACTAGCTAGATTTTTTATCAAGTACAACTAGGTTTTCGATGTGAGGCGTATGAGGAAAGAAATTGTAGCCTCTGATATAGGTTATGCCGTAGTTGTCAACTAGTCGAGCGACGTCGCGAGCTTGTGTGACTGGGTTACAGGATAAGTAAATTATTCGTTCCGGCAAAACTTCGTTTAGTCGACCAACTACCTTGTCGTCGAGTCCGGCTCGGGGTGGATCAACGATGATTGTCGACCCGGACACTATAGTGTCGAGAACTTTTTCACTGGCCGACAAAATGGCTCGACTGTTGGCTCGATTCGACGCCTCAATGTTACGATTCATCTCTCGAACCGCCGATTCGTTGATCTCAACTAGGGTTAAGTGATTGTCGGTCACGGTCAGGCCGATAGTGCCAACCCCGCTATACAAGTCAACCACCGGCCGCGCCTCATCGACATGGTCGGCAATATCACGCAGCGCTTGTTCATAGACCGGTAAATTAATCTGGAAAAAGCCCTCGGTCGCATAGGTAAAATCGATACCAAGTAGGCTGTCGGTCAGGGATTGAAGGCCCCGACGTTGGATATATTCGGTGATAACGCTAGCTGGACTCTGAGGATTGGAATAGATCAGATCAAAGCCAGACACATCGAGTTCTGCCAGTTCGCCGTCGGAAAATTTAGGAAATGCTGTGTCTTTGACATACAGCTGGACGATAACCTGTCCAGTTCGATTACTACGGATGAGGGCTGTTTTGAGACTCGACCCCCTCGCCTGTCGGTATCGAAGAATATCGCGCAAACGAATCGCCGCTTGATTGATGACATCGGCCGCTAGTGAGCTGCCTGCTACCGGAATCTTTCGATGAGTACCGCGTTGATAAAACGCTAGATCGAGTTCGTCGGTCTCGTGATTCCAGTACCAGCTGAATTCCAGTTTGTTGCGATAAGCGTAGTCCTGGCCGTCAGTGTACACTTCGACAGCATCAGCTAAATTCAGGCGGTGGAGCTCAAAGGCCTCGGCGATTAATTGCGTCTTGGTGGATTGTTCGACCTCGAAATTTAGTATCTGCCACGGACTAGTCGAAAGATAGCTGTCGCCATCATGCGGTTCGACACGGTCGGGCGATGATTTGTGAACATTAACCACGACTCCTTCGGCGTAGGCGGATTTCTTCTTGGTGATTTGGACATCAACCGTTTCATTCGGTAGTCCGCCCCAGGCAAAAAGTTTTCGGCCGTCGGCTAACTGCCCGAGAATCTGACCACCGGTGACAAATTTTTCGAGCTGGAGGCTGTCAACAATTGGGTATTTTTTTGGCATATGAATTACGAAGCAGTCACCGGTAT
>DAICYC010000010.1:439-21984 GCA_027311865.1 Candidatus Saccharimonadota bacterium | reverse complement strand
TCCCCAGGTGATGAAATCGACATATGAAAAAGGACTTCTCGCAACCCTTTTTGTCGCACATAAACCCTTTGAGGCTCTCTTTGCTCGTGAAAGATTCTGCAACAAACAAATATTTAATGCTCTGTTCGGAACGTCTGTATGAATCTGAATTTTATTCCGTGCTTGGCGTGGATCTCAGGCCGAATACACCGCTCAGTCAACAATTGGCTAAATACTTGTATGGAATTGGACTGTCGATCATTAGCTACACCGAGCTTTTGTCGAGAACATCTCTCCAGTACAGCTTTGTGAATCAAGAAGCCGGCACGGAGTACAATTATCGCTCGCTCTATGTTGAAGTCGACATTGTCAATATCGACAAACTGAAGTCTGACGACACGTCTGTTAAGTTTGTGACCTTAACTGAGCTAATTGAGAGTCTGAGTAAATCACCGTATACTTCGGAGCTTGATCGCCTCAGTTTAGCCGTCTTGAGAGCCAAGGAGCAATTATTTGACACATGACAACGGGCTAAAAGTGCCTGATTGGCTCTAGCTGCAAATTGACAAACGAGAGTTTAGTGTTAGAATCACGACACATGGATAATCTGAACAACCTTGAATCTAGATCAACTGAGTTAAATCTCCACAAGGAGCGTTTGTTGACTTATGTCGATCAGGAGTTAAGTCGATATTCCAAGCAAATCAATCCACTCCTTGAGTTGAGGCACAATCTCTTTTCTGTTGGCGGAACTGAATTCGACCCCACGATGTCAATCGACAGCCAGCTTTATGAGCATCCTGCCTATAATGTTGATTTCATTGGTCACGATATGGGTTTACGAAACGGTAATTCATTAGAATATCACCAGACGACCGAGAAGTATGATCGCGGCCTATCAGAAGAATATGCAGAACGGGATAAAATTTACCGTCAAGCTATTATGAAAGTTGCGCAGAACTTAGGCTTTATATCTACGACTGTTGGTATTCCAACCGAAGATGTCGATCGCAGCATTGGTATTCTCGATAGCGAACTGCAGCCTATTGAGGAAAAAGTCGCGGCAATCGTTATTAATGGGGCGGCGGGCATGTCTAATGTCAAGCGAATCCGTGACGCCATAAGAAATATCGAGTCGGGAGCGATTGACACGAATCGAATTATCTTGACGGCTGGCACTCGTCCAGTTGGCGAAGCTGAAAAAGGGCGCATGAAGGCGTGGTTTCGAGCTGGAGAATCGGAATTCGAATCAATGAAGCTGGCAACGACCGATCTGCTGGGGGTGGAATTTGATGAAAAGACGACAGTGATTCCGGTAGACTACGGCGATAACCTAACGGCCAAGATCCAGACGGCCGAAGCGGTAATTGGTGAAAAAGTTGTTACGATTGAAGCGGTTGAGGCTCCTTACGATACAAATCGACTGATGGATGATGGTAGTTTGGCCAAGCGGATTAATACGATTGAGGCGTTTGAGGCGGTCCTACCACTAGTCGAGCAAATTCAGGGTGCGATTGTCATGCAGTCTCACGATGCTTGGACACCCTGGCAAAATCTAATTGCTCATAAGGTTTTTGGGATTGAGCAAGGTAGAAATATTTATCCAGCCGGCCCGTTTAATGTCGAAAGGGTCCACTTAGTCGAGGACAACGGTCAGGTGACGATTGATATCGCCAGTCCACAGGACGTTGTTGACGAGATCATAAAGACCTACAAACAGCTTGTTCGTATGTCAGTCGAACTACAATCCACCTAGCAGCTGAATTCCAAACGCAATCGCCAGAACTGTCACCGCAATTAAAATCAAGCTGAGCGAGGCGCCCGTGATGTTGGCGACGAGACCGATCCAGGTCATTTTGCGATGTTGACCACGCTTTAGAGCGATGACGCCGACGATGATTCCAGCGACAGCAGTGACGAAGCTAAAAATCGATAGCAGTCCATATGACGAGACGATGATCACCCAGGTAATGATGGCCAGAGTCAGGCCGATGACGGCTAGTTCGTTGCCGGGTAGTTCAAATTTCGATTCAGTTCTCGGTGTTGGCGTGTTCAAGTTATCCATAAAAATCTCCTGTCTATAGTATATCGTATCCGTAATGATTAGGCTTTCTGGTACAATATTGCTGGCAGATGGAGAGATGCAGGAGTGGTTGAACTGGCCGCTCTCGAAAAGCGGTAAGGTGAAAGCCTTCGAGGGTTCGAATCCCTCTCTCTCCGCCAAGAAAAGTCGGCGATTCTAAAGAATCGCTGTTTTTCTTTGTTATACTCATCGGTAATGAGTGAACTTCAGCCCGTCACCAGAGCTGAGATTGTTTCGCCTAACCGTCGGCGCTGGATTAGTGCGGTGTTAGCAACCACTAGCTTATTCGCTCTCCAAAACTCGGCGCCTGATCCGCGACCCGATTTGCCGCCAGAGACTAAAATTGTCGCCATGGGTGATTCTTACACCTCGGGTCACGCTGATGGACAGGTCGACGGAATTTATGAGGATTGTTTTCGACATGAGGTCAGCTACGCTAATCAGATCGCTTCACAGCTCGATATAGTCGATTTTTCGAATGTGGCTTGTTCGGGTGCTTCACCCGAAGAAGTGATTAATGGCCGGTTTGGCCAGGCGTCTCAGCTCGAGTCGCTCGACGAGGCTACCGATTATGTTTTGATGACGACGGGCGCAAACGTGACTAACCTGTCCGATTTGTTGGAAATTTGTATGACCAGCGATTGTAATACCGACAATCGCGATATTGCGGCGGTGTTCGAGTCGCTGCGATCCGACGACTTTCGTAACCGATTGACGAGCACTTATCAAGCCGTTCTCGAAGCCGCCCCCTCGGCTTCATTAATTGTGGTCGGCTATCCATCAGTTATCGATACTGGGGCCTTTTGCGGTACCCTGGTGCGCGAAGACGTTGATGATTTTGTCATGAAATTCGTTGCCGGCCTGAATGGTGCTATTGCCGGAGCTGTTGAATCGGTAGCCAAAGAGGGCTCGGCGATTTACTACTCTGAGCCGCCTAGTGATATCGATATATGTCGTAGCCTTGGTCGGGCCTTTCACCATGACTTGGATAATCCTCGAGCTATTGGTCACCCGACCGCTATGGGTCACCAGGCGATGGCCGACAGCGTTCTTCGAACCATGGCCGGTGTCCGTCAGACTGAACTGGCCGCCCTTGATCGTCGCTCAGAGATGATGGCCGCCGAAGATTAAGCGGGTCCTTTGTTATAATGGGGCTATGATTGAATCTGATACCGTTTTTGGCAAAATTATTCGGGGCGAGCTGCCGAGTCACAAAATTTATGAAGATGATCAGACGCTGGCTTTCTTGAATATTTACCCTTCCACCACTGGTCATACCCTGGTAATTCCGAAAGTGGCCGTTGAGAATGTTTGGGATTTGTCAGACGAAGATTACCAAAATCTGATGACAACCACCAAGAAAGTCGCCCGGCATCTGCGCGAAGTCCTCGGCGTGGCACGTATCGGCCAAAAGATTATAGGTGTCGACGTTCCTCACGCTCACGTTCATCTAATCCCTTTCGATGACGCAGCTGATTATTACAACCGAGAATCAACCGACGAACCCGACCATAGTCGACTAGCTGAGCTTGCTCAGAAATTGTACTTTACGGATTAATCTATGCCGTTAACTATCGTTGCCGTCGGTAAAAAGCACGAAGCTTGGGCGGGGCAAGCAATTTCGAGCCTTGAGAAGCGTCTCAAAGCGCCCTTTTCTATTGAATGGGTACTTTTGCCACATTCGTCCTTCGATGGCCCCAGCGCCCGTCAGGAAGAGTCAGACAGGCTGTATAAACGTCTAGAGTCCTATGATGAAGTCTGGCTGCTCGATGAGCGCGGTCAAGCACTCGACTCAATCGAGTTTGCTAATCAACTGGAACAGACTCTCAACCAGTCACGACGCCTGGCGATTGTGATTGGTGGTGCGTACGGTGTAACAGATGACCTTCGTCGAGAGGCCGATAAGGTTCTGTCTCTATCGCCCATGGTTCTGGCCCACCAAATTGTCAGGGTCGTCATCGTCGAGCAGATCTACCGTGCTCAAGAAATCGTCCGGGGCGGTCGCTACCATCACCCATAGTCTGATAGCTTGTTGACAAATTGTAAAGCTTATGCTAGTATAAGCCAGTACAACCAAATAAAACAAACATGCTATTGAAATTACTACACCCTCTAACTTTATCAATGACCCTGGCGACAGCCTTTGGCGTTGTCGTTCACGACACTCAATTAGATCACGCAATTAAATTTGCAGTTCTCATGCCAGCGACAGTTATCGCTGCTAGCGGTGTCGATTATGGCGTTCGCCCGAGCGATCCTCATACCCACGCTAAAAAGGTTTCGGCACCGAAGTTTTCGAAAGCCATGCGAACCCCTAATCCTCGAGTTGCTCCCCGTGATGACGAAAAGAAATATCAATTGAACCGTCGAGTTTGTGTTGTCGGCGGCGACGGCTCAATCAGCTTGTGGCCATCATCTTAGGACTACTGAAGAACTTCTAGTTCCTGCTGTAGTCGCTTGATCAGCTCCTGCTTATCCTGGAGCTGATTTTTCGTTTCCTCGACCAGTTTAGCTGGTGCTTTGGCGACGTAATTCTCATTGCCAAGTCGAGCTTCGAGGGCCCGAACATCACTGTGCGTGCTAGCCAAGCGTTGCTCGAGATTAGTTTGATGCTCAGCCAGGGTTGCCGCAGAGACGTCGAGCCAAGCGTCGCGACCGGTTACCGCCAGTCGTACGCCTCGAGGTTGGTCGACCAATTCGATATCGCCTAGTTTGGCGAGTCGCTTGATAAGTGTCTGGTTGTCTTCAATCAGACTATCTTTGAAGTAAACCAGATTGTAACGCTGGTTGCCGGGTAGTGAGTTGGCTACAAACCGGGCTTCGGTGACCAATTCTTGAACCCGGGCGAACTCGCCGGCGGCAATTTCGCTGTAATTAATCATGGTTGGCCAGCCTTCGGTCATCAGAATGGTGTTATTCCAAGGGAGTGTTTGCCAGATTGTCTCGGTTACAAATGGTGCGAACGGATGCGCCAGCTTGAGTGAAGTATTAAGAACCCAGGCCAAGAGGTCGTGATTTGGCTCCTGTTTTGAAGCTTCGATATACCAGTCGGCGACACTGTCCCAGATGGCGTGATAGACGTTCTCCCCTGCTTCGGCGAATCGATATGAGTCGATCGACCGCTCGATATTATCGTTGGCGGTTTTGAGCTCACTGATGATCCAGTGATCGGCTAGGGTTTTTGGAACCGGGGTGGCGAGTTCGTAATGGTCGCCGAGAAGGTTTTCGACGAACCGAGCGATATTCCAGAGCTTGTTACAGAAGTTACGACCCGAAATGATGCGGTCCGTCGAGAAGGCTTGATTTTGACCTGGACTGCGACTAGCAATCAAGCCGAGGCGCAGGGCATCTGAGCCGTACTCGGCGATCGAGTCCATCGGATTAATAACATTGCCCTTACTCTTGCTCATTTTTTGGCTGTTTTCATCGAGGACCATGCCGTGGAGATAAACATCACGGAATGGGACTTGGTCGGTTCGATACAGGCCCAGCATAATCATGCGAGCGATCCAACGATCCAACAAATCGGTGCCAGTTTCCATCAGGTCGGTCGGGTAAAAGCGAGCCAGCTCTCCCCCGTCGAGGGCGTCGGTTGTCACAAAAGGCCACTGGCCACTACTGAACCAGGTGTCAAAAGTGTCTTCTTCGCGACGATAGCGCTTGCCGTCAACTGTGATGAATTCTTCGTCGACGCGTTCGTCAAATATCCAGTCGGCTGGATCATCAACGTTTTGGAAAGCCGGAATTGGGATTCCCCAGGGTATTTGGCGCGATAGATTCCAGTCATGGACGTTGCGTAGGTATTGCTTGAGGACCTCGGCTTTGCTGGCTGGCCAGAAGCGAATCTCGTTATTATCCAAAGCGGCTAGGGCGCGCTCGGCTAGTGGTTGAATCTTTAGGAACCACTGCTCCTTGATAAGCGGTTGAATCGGCAGACCACTCTTGTAGTCGTAGCCGACGGTGTGCTCGTGGTCTTCTTCTTTGCGAATGGCGTCATCGGCCTTTAGGGCCGCCAGAACTTTGGGGCGAATCGATTCAACATCGTGTCCGAGAAATTGTTCGGGAACATTAATCATCCGACCATCAAAGTCGATAACTTGAATTCGCTCGAGGTCGTGTCGCTTGCCAACTTCGAAGTCATTTGGGTCGTGCGCCGGTGTAATCTTTACAGCACCCGTGCCGAACTCCGGATCGACGTATTCGTCGGCAATAATCGGGATCTCTCGACCGGTGAGGGGTAACAACACGTGGTATCCAATCAAATCCTTGTAGCGTTCATCATCGGGATGAACCGCCACGGCAACGTCTCCGAAAATGGTCTCCGGTCGGGTCGTCGCTACGACAATTTCGCCAATTTTATCAATCAATGGATAAGCTAGATGCCATAACTTACCTTTTTCCTGGCGATGTTCAACTTCGATATCGGCATAACTGGTCTGATATTTGGTGCTATAGTTGACCATCCGCTCGCCTCTGTAGATGAGGCCTTCGTCCCACAGTTTTTTAAAGGTCCCATAGACCGTCTTGATGACTTTTTCATCGAGAGTAAAGACGAGATGTTCCCATGATGTGCTAGCGCCAAGCGCGCGAACCTGAAGCTCCATGTTGCCTCGCTGCTGATCAACGAAATTCCAAACCTGGCTGTAGAGCTGCTCGCGTGTAAAATCGAATCGACTCTGACCTTTCTTTTGGAGCTCACGGTCATAAACGACCCAAGTTTCAAAGCCAGCGTGATCGGCTCCGGGTATGTAGATGGTGTCAAAGCCCTTCATCCGCTTATAGCGAACGACAATATCTTTGGTCGTTAGGTCAAGTGCGTGACCAATGTGGAGATTACCGTTGGCATTAGGCGGTGGGGCGACGGTGCTAAAAGTCGGACCTTTACCCGACGGTCGAAAGGCACCACTGGTTTCCCACAGGGCATAAATATTCGGTTCGTACTGATTGGGCTCATAGGCCTTGGCTAGCTTCACGGTTTCTCCTGGAAATTTCGGTTAGATTGGCTCTAAATACTGAGGTGATTATAGCATGGACTCCCCTGCTGAGTCATTGGTTGACGACAGGTTCATGGCGAACGCGGTATAATAAGCTAATGATTGAGGTAGAACGTTGTCGCGATAAAGACGCTTGGGATAATTTTGTGCTTGAGAACGAGGGTCATCCCCTACAGCTTTGGGGATGGGGTCAGGTCAAGTCTCGTCACGGCTGGCGATCTCGTCGTTATTTTGGCATCCAAGATGGTGAGACGGTCGTCGGCGTTCAGGTTTTGGTACGTCGACTACCCTTTCCGTTTATGTCCTTTGCCTACGTGCCGCGCGGACCAATCGGTCGGGAAGCAGATTTTTGCGAATTCGTGAAGCTGGTTTCCGAAATTGTCAAAAAGGACCACAAGTCAGTCGCTCTATCGGTCGAACCTAATTCACGTGAAACGTTTTGTACAAGCGATTTTCAGCCTTCATCTGTTAACGTGCTTTCACGTGAAACGATTTTGTTAGATTTGACCCGTTCCGAAGGCGATTTACTGGCCGATATGTCCAAAAAGACCCGTCAGTACATTCGCAAATCAGCGACTGATGGCGTAACCGTTCGTCGAGCACGGAACCACGATGACGTTCAGCGCTGTTTAGAAATTTATCATCAGACGGCTGATCGAGCGGGATTCAATCTACACAAAGAGGAATACTATCTCGATATTTTCGAGCAAATGGGTGAGCACGCTCCGATCTTTATGGCTGAGTACGAGGGAGAAGCGATTGGCTTTCTCTGGATGGCCCTTAGTGCCGATACAGCCTACGAACTATATGGTGGCGTAACAGAGGTCGGTCAACGGATGCGAGCCAACTATACACTCAAATGGTCTACTATTCAGAAGATGAAAGAGTGGGGGATAACTAACTATGACTTTGGTGGATTAGTCGCTGGCGGTGTTGCGAATTTCAAGCATGGCTGGGCTGCCGAAGAGACGGTCTTTGCCGGCACGTTTGATAAGCCTCTCTCACCTCTGTATCCAATCTGGACAAAGGCCCTGCCGTGGTTCAAGCAGGTTCTTCAGAAAATTAAGCGTCGCGCTTAGACCAGGCTGTCTGATTCATTGATATACTCGGCTGAACCGTCATTTCGGTTGGCGGTGTTGGCTCCACCTCTGTTGAAACATAGTAACCAAGCGTTGCAATCATAGCGGCATTGTCAGTACAGAGACTCATGGGCGCATAATTGATGGCGATCGGTAGCTGTTCGGCTAGGTAGCGACGTAATTCCTGGTTAGCGGCTACCCCGCCGGCTATCACGACCGAAGCAGGGGAGTGTTTGCGGAAAGCCGCGACGGTCTTGTCGACTAATGTCTCGACAGCTGTTTTTTGGAAACTGGCGGCGAAATCACAGCGCTGCTGTTCGTTTAGAAGCCCTGCCAGCTCGGTGGACGGGAAAGTAGTATCGACACCGACTTCACGCTGAACGGCCCTCAGAACGGCTGTCTTGAGCCCAGAGAAGCTAAAATCGTAAGCATTGTCCATTTTGGATTTTGGTAGTCGGTACTTATTGGCGTCGCCGTGCTCGGCAGCGGTCGCAATCGATGGTCCTCCCGGGTAGGGGAGGCCGAGAATTTTGGCAACCTTGTCAAAGGCCTCACCAACAGCGTCGTCTCGAGTTTGACCAAGGAGTGAATAATCGCCGTGTGACTGAAATAAAGCCAACTGACTGTGTCCGCCGCTGACAATCAAGGCCAGCATCGGGAATGTCGGTTGCTTGGCCGGTAGTTCGAGATTCAGATTATTAGCTTGGTCGGTAATGAAATTGGCGTATACGTGCGCTTCGACGTGGTGAATCGGGTAGAGCGGTTTGTTGTGAACCAAGGCTAGTGTTCTAGCGGCTAAGGTGCCGACCAGTAGTGAGCCAATCAAGCCTGGCGCGTAGGTGACGGCGATGGCGTCGATATCGTTCCAGCCGAGATTGGCGTCAGTTAGGGCCTTGTTAATAACTGGATTGATAACTTCGATGTGGCTGCGCGCGGCTACTTCCGGCACAACGCCACCATATTGGGCATGAATATCGATCTGTGAATTTACGACATTCGATAATAACCGTCGACCATCTTCAACAATCGCCGCGGCAGTTTCGTCACAACTACTCTCAATTCCCAGTATTCTCATCTGGTACATTGTATCATTTTTAACTCGAACCGGGTTCCGATTGTTCTGTCGACGAGTCCGATTCACAATAGGGTTAGAACGAAAAACAGGAGGTTCGGGTGAAAACTACGCATTACGTGGGTGGGGTTGTTGGTGTTTGTTTAATGTTGGCCTTGCTGGTCGGTCACTTGTCGTCGGTCGTTCTGGCGGTTGAGCCATGGGAAGTTGCTGAAGTTGTCGATGACTCGTCGGTTGATGTGGCTTATTGTCAGGGGCGGCGAGAGCAGATTGTTTACGCTGGCTCATCAATTACAGCCTGCGTGTCGGGTCGTCAGAGTCAGTTGGCGAGTTTTTTCTTCAACGGGGCTAATCGTGTGGCTTGGCGGTCGTCGGTGATGAGCGAGTTTTTGCCAATTGAGGGCGTCTGTCTGGCCAGACAGGCTTGTCATTATGATGAGTCGAATAATCGCTTAATTGACCAGAGTTATGGCGATCATTTCAGTCTGAGGTTGTCGATTCATGAATTATTCTCGCAGAGAGTCGTTAGTCGGGAAGCCAGTTACGAGTTCAATGACGACTCTAATTTATCGTGGGCTTTGAAGAATCCGACTGGTGTTCCGGTGGTGACAGGTAAAATCGGCCTATCGACCAATGGCCGGTGGGCGGCGATTGAACAAATCGAGGGTGGAGTATTGTTTCTAGATATCAATAGTCGACAGGCTGTCAAAATATCGTCCGAGGCCCGATTTTACGACCGCGGCTATAATCCGCGCTATGAGTTTGCCGTCGCGAACGACGGTCGTACGGTTGCGGTGGGTGGAGGAAACGTGGGGTTTGGTCTAATCGAGGTAAGCGAAGGTTGCGGAATTGATCTCGATAGTGAAGCTGTGGCCGACTGCTCGAAGTCGGATTGGGGTGTTATTGAACAAGTTGGGGGCTTGGCGTCGACGGTTCGGCTGAGGTTTTCGAATGACAGTCAATCCTTGAATCTAGTGGTAATCGGCTACGACGGCCACCGACAAGCCGTGTTGTTAAAACGAAACGGGCCGACAACCGAGCCGCCCGACCCGCCAATCGTACCAAAGTTGTATATGGCACTCGGTGACTCGTTCACGAGTGGTGAAGGTGAGCTCGAGGATAAATATTATCTGCCATCAACAAATCTAACTGACGAAAAATGTCACGTCAGTCGACGATCATATCCCTATTTGCTACAGACGGTGAATTATGAGCGAAAGAATATCGCCTGTTCGGGTGCCAAAATCGATGATATCGCCGGATCATCAACCTACTGGGGTCAAAACGAGCGATTAAAGTTGCGCAGTGATCATATCGACCGACAGAACCAAGCCTGGGATGAGTTTATACCGGGTCGGCGTCGACAGATTGATTTCGTTGCCAGGTATCAACCGAATTTAGTGACGCTTAGTATTGGCGGCAACGATTCGGGCTTGATGGACAAGCTGCGAGCTTGTGCTGGACCAGGCGAGTGTCGTTGGGTGAATAATAATCTGCGCTATCAAACCGCTGTTGAAATCGATCGTTTGGCTGATCGACTAGAGAACTTGATAAGTCGCCTGAAGCAAATTATGTCAGAAACGAGTCGTTTGGTTGTCGTAGGTTATCCGCTGTCGATCGTGCCGCGTGGGCCGTGCGATATCATCACGGCTAATCTTTTTTCAGTTCGGGAACGGCAGTTTCTCAATCAGGCCGTTATCCGTTTGAACAAGGTCATCGCATCTGCCGCGAGTCAGTCTAGCATCGACTATATTGACGTCTCCACGGCGTTTGCAGGGGCGGAGCTGTGTAGTCGTAGCCAAATTTTGGCAATGAATGGTTTGAGGCTGGGTGACGACTTCGGCTTGGCTAGTCGTTTCTTTCCACTAAAGTTGATTGGCAACGAATCGTTCCATCCAACACCAGCCGGCCACGAATTATTGGCTGGTCGGATCGACTCATATTTGGCCGGTGAGAATCTGACTTGTGGCGCCGAATGTGATGATGATAACGACTACTGGTTCGCCGAAGCTCCGGCCCGACGTGTAGTTTCGACTCAATTTGACATGATTAAGACAGTTTGCGACGACGGTTGTCGATTATCGACAACCGCTACTTTCGCACCGAATTCGGTGGTTCGGGTATCGATACAGTCCGACCCGATTCAATTGATGGTGACGACCGTCGATCCTGAAGGCGTTCTCGAAACGATGATTCAACTACCAGAGTCACTATCGTCCGGTTATCATACGTTAATCGTTTCGGGTGAGACTCAGAATGGTCAGCCGGTTGAATTGTATCAAACGATTTATGTAGCTGAGCCCCGAGTGATATCGAGCGAAGAAATTCAGGGCACCGACTTGGAGATCGCCCGTAGTGTCGCTATTCCTGATGATCCACTCGTCTTGCCAGTCGATTGGTCAATACTAGGCTCTAGACATCTGTCGAACTTCAGTAATTCGACAAACAAGGTTGAGCCGTCGACCGACTCGACCTTCGAAATTAGGTTGATTGTTGGTGTCGTCGGTATAATATGGCTATGTCTAATTTACGTACTTTGGTCAAGAAGGTGATCCCGCGTAATTTGTTTAGCGCGATTGAGCCCTACGGACACCTAATCGAGTCAGTTATCATGAATGTTCGTTATGGATTTCCGGGACGCAAACTTCGAGTGATTGGTGTGACTGGAACGAACGGCAAAACGACTACCAGTTTCATGATTCAGCGGATGTTACACGAGGCTGGCTATAAGGTTGCTCTTCTTACAACAGTTGCCAACGGGGTGGGCGACGACATCGTTCCGCAAATGGAGCATATCACTACAGCGCAGGCGAGCGTACTACAGCGTCGTCTGCGTGAATTCGTCAAAGCTGGAGTTGACTGGGTAGTGGTCGAGACGTCGAGTCACTCACTAGCTCAGTATCGAGTCTGGGGCGTGCCCTATGAAATTGCCGTCATGACGAATGTCACCAATGATCACCTAGATTACCATCGCACATTCGAGCGCTATCTCGACACGAAACGACAGCTGTTTGTTCTGGCAAATAAGCATGGTCTGCGCCATGGTGTAGTTAATGCCGATGACCCTAATGCGCAAAAGTTTGTCGATAGCATTCAAAATCACACGACCTACGGTCTGTCGGCTGGCGACATACGGGCCGAGTCGGTTGAGCTAAACTCCGATCACACGCAATACTTAGCTAAGGCCACTGACGCTGAATATAGGATTCGGGTCAATATTCCGGGCGAATTTAACGTCAGTAACAGCTTGGCGGCCGTTTCGGTTGGGCGAGTGCTTGGATTGACCGTCGAACAGATTGAAAGGGGTATTGCTGCTCTGAAGTTTGTCGAAGGTCGGATGAACGTCATTGACGCCGGGCAAGATTTTAAAGTTATTATCGACTTTGCTAGTACACCTGATGCTTTCGAAAATCTCTTTCAAAGCGTGCGTCCCATTACGAAAGGTAAGCTGATCGCCGTATTTGGCTCGGCGGGGCGACGCGACGAAGCCAAACGGCCAGTCCAAGGTGAAATCGCTGGACGATATGCCGATATTGTGGTTATCACCGAAGAAGATGATCGCGATATTGACGGCGCTCAAATTCAAGAAGAAATAGCGGTTGGTGCTCGTCGGGCCGGTAAAACTGACGGCGAAAATCTGTATAAAATCGCCAATCGCGAAGAAGCCATCGGTTTCGCGATGACCCTGGCTACGTCACCTGACGATGTTGTGGTGATGCTCGGCAAGGGGCATGAAAAGACGATTGAGCGCGCTGACGGCGAGTATCCGTGGAATGAGACAGATGTCGCTCGAACAGCAATCGAAGCCATGCTGTCTAAAAATTAGTTCAGGCTGAGCGTCGTACAACGGATATAACCACCACCCTTGGCTAACTCATTGACTTCAGGTGTGATAACTCGAAGTCCACGACCTCGTAGTTCGGCTGTTAACTTTGGAGCGTGGGCACTCATGACCACGGTTTCACCAGTCGAGACCAGGTTGGTGGCAAAGGCATGCTGGGCTTCATCAAGCGACACGATGATTTTGTCGATGTCGGTTAATTGATCGATTTTGGCGTTGCTGTCATCGGTGAAGGCTTCCGGACAGTAGGCGATGAGACCATTCTCGTTAGCAGATGGAGCCTTTATGACTGCCAGCGCAAGGTCGATGTCGTAAAAGAAGCTGTCTGGCCAACCGCTAACTGAATTTGTGACCGGAAGACCATTTGAATCTAATTCAGGGACGGTTTGCAGTTGAATCGAGGTGTAGCCGAGAATATCGGCCGCAAAGGCTTGGGCTTCTGGATCGCTGCGGTAGGCTTGACCGCAAAATAAATAATTTCCACACGGCAGGCTGTCACCTTGACCACTAAATCGCCAGTCATTCGGTACCCGATAGACGGTCTTGCCGAGATCTTGTAGGATTTTTTCGGCGTAATCCTCTTCAACTTTGCGAACATTTGGTAAGCGAGCTAGAACGGCTTTATCACCTCGCACCAGGGCCCAGTTGGCGGTGTAGACCCCATCTTGGCTGCCCACTGGTGACGGTACCTTAATAACCCGGACACCAGCTTCAGTCAATCCGTCATAAATAGCGGCGTGTTCGGCGGCGGCAAGGTTGTGATCGACCGACGGGTCGGCGTAGTACGGATTGATTGCTTGTTCGGCACTAAAGTTAAGCGTGTCGGACATGATAACAGTTTGATTAATTAGATTCATTAATTTCCTCGTCGTCTAATAGTCTAATAGTAGTAGTCGTGATGTTTCAGGTAGTAAAGCTTGTGAAATAATCGCTCACCGAATTTTTGCCATAATTTAAAACGGGTTGGGGCGATTACAGCATCGACGTCGCCGATGTAGTCGACAACATTCTTGCTGAATGATAATTTGAAGCGGCCAATGCCATAGTGGGGATGGTCTGGGTTATTAATTTGGTCAGATGGTGGTGCGCCACAAAAATCATGCCAAACAGATCCACGATTTTTGGCCCATTCGATAACCCGCCACTGAAGAAGGTGACTCGACCCATAAGCTGGTCGGTTGCGGACTGAGGCGCCGTCTTTGTAGGTGCTCTTGGTGCCGTAAATCATGGCGTAAGCACCGGCGACGACCTGATTGTCAACCTTGGCAAAGAAAAGTTGGCCGAGTCCGGCCGACTCAAAGCGCTGCCAGAATGATCGGTAATATTCAAACGGACGAATGCCGAATTGACCTTCGGCGGTGGCACTCAGCAAGTCGTACATTATTTGACAATTTTCATCGGTGGCGGCGACTGGCTCAGCGACAACGCCATCTCGTTCGGCTCGTCGAATGGCGTGGCGTCCTTTTTGCGGTAAACCCATCATAATTTCGTCGATATCTGATTCCAGTGTCAGGGTTATAGTCGAAGGATTCGGAATAATGGCGCGACTCGGTTGATAGCCAAGTTGCTTCAGAGTGTCGAGATTGGTTCGATCAAGCTCAGTTTCCGCCCTTATAACAAACACTCGATTAGCTTTAGCAAACGGGCGAAGTTGGCTGAGTATATTATCGAAATCTTTAACGGTTGTGACGTTCGGGCCTTTGGGTAGGTACCAGTAGCGGCCAAAACCAAATGGATGTTTCTCGAGGACGGTGACTGGTTGATTATCAACCATGATATAGCGAACCTGGTAGTGGCCTTGTTCGACTTTTTGTTCGGCGTAAGTTTTGCTCGAAAAGATATTGCCGCCATCGGGGCGACTGAGAATTAGCTCGTCCCAGCGAGCAATCTCGTTAGCAGTGGCATAGCGAACAGGCATTGCTTCTATTGTAGCGCAAAGCTATGGAAACTAAGCGGCTGTTTGGTTGTTGCGCGACAAGTAGTCGATTTCTTTGATGATATCGAGTAGGGCCTGAGCGCGAACGGCTTCATCTTCGATAGCTTGGGCAGCTTCGTGAGCTGGACCGATCAAGGTCGCGTCATCGGTGCTGCGGATGAGCATCAAGTAAGTATTGAATTTTTCATCAGCCGGTAAATTAACTTTGTCCATGAGTGGACGAAGCTCGACGAGTGCATCATGCTTAATCGCCTGCAACTCTTCGTTAGGTTGAGCGTTTTCAGTGCCAGCTAGATTAGGATCAACAACTTGCTCCGATGAGTCGAGGTTGTTGTCTGTGGATGTTTCGGTATTTGAGTCAACCTGGTTAATCGGCGGTAGCGCCATCTCTGGCATTGGCGGTAGACTTGGCATCTCTGGCTCCGCCGCTTCGGCGTTGCTTGATTCGTCATTATTATCGCCCGGAGCTGGTGTTTGTTCAAAGTCAAGCACCGGCACCTCCGGTACTTCGGTCTCAGGAGTTGCTGAGGCTAAATCAGCTTGGGTCGTGTCTGCTTGTGGCTCATCAGGCAGTACGCCAGCTAAGGCCTTGGCTAGCTCTTGGTCGTCACTGATAGTTTGTTGTGTCGTGTTTTGTGGAGAAATATCCATGCCCACCCCATTTAAATTGCTTAAGCTTCTTTAGTTAATACTGTATCATAAGATAAAAGGGAAGGGCAACAAATGCACACAGTACTTGATAACGAACAAATTATTAATCAGCGTGATCCGCAGGATGCTTTAGGTGTGGCCGCTGAGCAGGCTCGTCAGGTTAATTTTCCAGCCGTCGTGGCGTGTCCCGAACACGATAGTCGTGAGATTAACAACGTCGTCGTAACGGGTATGGGTGGCTCGGCTTTAGCGGCACTCGTCGTTAAGGCCTGGCTCGCACAAGAGCTGACTATGCCGTTTGAGATTGTTAGGGGGTATGATTTGCCGGCATCGGTTGATAGCCGCACCCTGGTCATTGCTAGTAGCTACTCTGGCAATACTGAAGAGACACTGTCGGCTCTCGACCAAGCTCGTCGGCGTGATGCCCAAATTGGAGTGATTGCCTCTGGCGGCCAGTTGATTGACATCGCCGAGGCCGCTGGCATTGCTCATGTTAAATTGCCCGCCGGCTTCCAGCCTCGAATGGCAGTGTTGTATAATCTGCGATCTTTAGTGAAGCTTTTGGAGAATTTTGGCGTTGTCGAAAATAAAACAGCCGAGCTAGAGTCCTTAAGCGACTGGCTAGCCGAACAAACGTCAGCTTGGAACGCCGGGGTGGCTTTTGAGGATAATTTGGCTAAACAGATCGCCGACCACGCGGCCGGCAAGACGGCTGTCTTTTATGGTAGTTCAATTACGTCACCAGTTGCGTATAAGTGGAAAATTAGTTGGAACGAGAATGCCAAAAACGTTGCTTTTTGGAACGAATATCCCGAATTTAATCATAATGAGTTTATGGGCTGGGCGTCTCATCCCGTCGATAAGCCTTTTGCTGTGTTTGATCTACGGTCTAAACTTGACCATCTCCAAATAAACAAGCGCTTCGAAGTATCTGATCGACTGCTGAGCGGTCGACGCCCAAAGGCCTGGACGATCGATTTGGCTGGCGACTCCTTGGTAGCTCAATTGCTGTGGGGAAGTATCTTGGCGGACTACGCTAGTATCTATCTGGCTGTCTTGAACGGAATTAACCCAACGCCAGTGGATTTGATTGAACAGTTAAAGCGCGAGTTGGCTTAATCGTATTGCTTGAGTGCTGATATCGGATCACGATGTGAAGCCCGAATAGCTGGATACAGCCCAAACAGGAATCCAACCGCTACCGATACAGCGGCGGCGATGCCGACGGTCGCCCAACTAAAGACAGGCGAGAAGGGTAGTAGCATACTCAAGCCAAAAGCAGCCACGTAACCCAATACCAATCCCAAGGCACCGCCGCCGATGCTTAAGGCTAACGATTCAATCATAAATTGCGCAACGATGTCACGATTGCTGGCACCGAGGGCTTTGCGAATGCCGATTTCACGAGTTCGCTCGGCTACGCCGACCAGCATACTGTTCATGATGCCAACACCACCGACGATGAGCGAAATAGCGGCAATCGCGGCGGTTGCGCCGGCGATGATGGTAAAGAGTTCGTTGGTTGGTCGTGAGACCTCATTGCCGACGAGAACATTAAAGTCGACATTATTTAAGTGATTACGCAGTAAAATCTTGTTCATTTCGACAACCATGGGATTAAGTTGGTCGACGGCTTTAGCGCGGACATTGATCTGTTGAATCTGGCCGGCTCCACCAGTCAGTTTCAATCCACTCTCCGTTGTGACAATTACAGCTTTATCGAAATTAATGTTGTTGAAATTGACTGGCGTGTCAGTCTGCTTTAGTACACCGACGATGGTGTGGGACTCACCTTTGATGCGCACCGTTTTGCCGATTGTCTGTTCGGTTCCGAATAGATCGACCGATAATTGATGACCGACGACAGCCGTTTTGACGCTCAGTCCTTCGCGGATAAATTCGCCATCGTGAAGTTCGATTTCGTTAACCTGTTCGAGCTCGGGGCTAGTTGCCACGATTGGCGTGCCAGTTGGCGCTTCGTGTTCGCCAGTTACGGCGCCAGTCAGAATCATCAGTGGAGCGGCAGCGGCGACTTGTGGTAAAGCTCGTATCTCGGTCAGATCCTGGGTGGTTAAGGTACTCGTGGCATACTGATGCTGGTTATTTAAACGTGGTACATAATCCTTGAAACGACTTTCGGCGGCCCCGGGTCGAACGATGGCGATAGTGCCACCCAGCTCATCGACTTGATTGGCGATGATTTGTTTGGCGCCATCGCCGAGGGCCAAGATGGCGGTGATACTGGCTACGCCAATGGTGACGCCGAGCATCGTCAGGAAGCTGCGCAAGCGATGACTCCGAAGTGATTCGCGAGCATTCTGGAGATGAGCGACTATGAGTAGTCTCATTTACGGCGTCCTTTCTTGTGGTATGGTCGAGCTTTGATTTTGCGCTTTTGCTTAGTTTTGGTTTTGACGATTGGTTTTGGCGTATCGGTAAAAGCCTCGCCGGTGTCGGTGTCAATTTTGCCATCGAGCATTGTAATGACTCGACTGGCATAGGTTGTTAGTTGCGGGTTGTGCGTTACCATAATGATAGTGTTACCCCGACGGTGCAGGTCGGCCAATTCTTCCATGATGATATGGCTAGCCTGTGAATCGAGATTGCCGGTTGGTTCGTCGGCTAGAATAATCGACGGATCGTTGACGAGCGCTCGCGCAATCGCCACGCGCTGAGTCTGACCGCCAGACAGTTGGTGGGGCTTGTAATATTCACGTTCTTGGAGATGGAAGGAGCTCAGGATTTCACTGGCTCGCTGGAGGCGTTCGACCATCGGCACGCCTTTGTAGGTGAGTGGCAGGGCAACATTCTCCAATACCGTTAGTCGCGGAATAAGGTTGAAATTTTGAAAAATGAAGCCAATTAGGTTGCTTCGAATCAAAGCTTTGCGCCGCTGGCTCAGAGTCTTGATTGACTTACCGTTAATTTCATAGAGCCCTTCGATGTTAGTGTCCAGCAAGCCTAGAATATTTAAGAGCGTAGTTTTACCGCAGCCACTGGGGCCCATGATGGCAATAAATTCACCCTTCTCGATCGTTAAATCCACCCCATCAAGAGCAAAATGCTCGGCATCGCCGAGACCAAAGCTCTTTTTTAGGCCTTCCAGACGGATAACTGGCGGATTCGAAGGTTTCATAATTATATTATGTAAGCAAATTGCTTTGAACACAACTCTTTACTGGAGTGGAAATGACAACTGATATAATATAGCAACGTGGAGAGGTGGCCGAGTGGTTGAAGGCGCACGCTTGGAAAGCGTGTAAGGGTAATACCTTCGAGGGTTCGAATCCCTCTCTCTCCGCCAAAATATTCGCGCAGACCTTAATGGTCTGCGCAAATATTTTGTCGTATCGATGATTCGAACTCACAGCGTCAGCTTGCTGGCGCGACGTCAGGATGGCGTAGTGAATGAAGCGAAAACGTGTTTACATGTTTGAGCGAATGAGCGGAGGAGTAAGTCTACTTGCGATATCTCATCCTCTCCGCCAAAAATAGCATCTACTGGGTGCTATTTTTGATCAGTAAGCGGGTTTGGATAAGGAATAGTTACTAGTCTATTTTTATAAGCTCACTTGAATTACTCGGTCGAACCCCTCCTCGGTTGATACCCGCTGGTGTTTCAAGTTTTTGTACATCCGACGTATCGCCGATTCTGGTACGCGTCGTTTGCGCTGCCGATTGCGTTCCAGGCTGACGGCTAGCGGAACATCCAGGACAATCGCGTAAACAGTTTGGGCGCCGAATGAACGATATTTTTGAATCGCTGCTATTCGCTGTTTGGCATCGGCGTGGGTCGCATCAATAATGACTGATTTATTAGACGACAGGGAGTCCTTGGCTCGTTGTTCAGCCACCTGCCAAACCGCCCGGTTGGCCGATTGGTCGGCCATCGAACCTGTTAATTCACGCCTGATTTTGTCCGGACTGATGCGCTGAAGTGTCATTTCATTAGCCAACTGCGTCATGAGTGTCGTCTTGCCGCTGCCGGGGACACCGACGGGCATTATCACGACGGGATTGTTAGCAAGTCGAAGCTCGGCTACCAGCTCTTCTATAATTGCCGACATATTCTTCATGTCTTAATTATATCAATACGGCAGACACCACATCTAGCGTTGTATTTCTGTACACACCACTACATTTGTTGACAGAGGTGAAACTGTTTGTAGCAAAAATAACCTGCTTTTTGGCTTGAAATCCTATATATAGTGGCATATATTCAGTCATAAGCACTATATATGTAAGCAGTGCTCGCAGAAAAACAAACACACAAGCGTCGATAATGACTCGCGACCGAGGTCTATTAACGTCGCTTAAGTAACGCGACTAGCATGTGGTGGTGTGAATCGCGAAAGGAGGGGAAATGGGAATAACAGTTACCAAGCGCGACGGCTCGAAAGAGCCGTTCGACGCTAACAAGATTAACTTAGCGCTAGTTGAAGCGACCGAAGGATTAAACGACCAGGTCGCCAAAGTTGTCCAGGTAGCGTCAGAGCTGCAATTGACCTTATTTGATGGCATTACAACCGAACAGCTTGATGAAGCTGTCATCCAGACGGCTCTGCAGAACATCAAAGACGATCCTGATTTTGATATCATTGCGACTCGTTTAGCTCTTAAAAACATGTATCGTTCGATATTGGGTGAGTATAGTGACAAAAAGAGTCTTAAGAAACTTCATGAAACGCAGTTTCCAAAATTCATTGCCCAAGCTACCAAAGATGGTCTGCTCGACGAGCGGATGAACCAAATCTTTGACTTGAAGCAACTAGCCAAGGCTCTCGAGCCCGCCAACGACCATTTAAGTACTTATCTCGGTGTGATCACTAACAAGAATCGCTACGCTCTTCGTAAACAGAGCGGCGCACCACTCGAAGTGCCGCAATTCACTCATATGCGTATCGCTATGGGTCTGAGCTTGAACGATTCGAATCCAACTGCCGCGGCGCTCGACTTTTATCATCATATGAGTCAGCTGGACTACGTTCCAGGCGGTTCGACGCGAGTCAACGCCGGCGGGTCTTTTCCGCAGTTATCGAACTGTTTTGTAATCGAAGTCCAAGATGACATGGAGTCGATTGCCAAAGGTGTGCGCGATGTGATGTGGATTGCCAAGGGCACTGGGGGTATTGGCATTAGCTTGAATCGATTACGAGCCGCCGGATCGCCAGTTCGGACGACAAATACCGAGTCAACTGGACCGATTCCTTTTATGAAGATGATTGATACAGCTTTATTTGCTGTTTCTCGTAAGGGCAAAAAAGCCGGTGCGGCCGCTCTTTATATGGAGAACTGGCACCTGAATTTCCCTCAATTTCTCGATCTGAAGCTAAACTCTGGTGATCCGTATTTGCGAACTCGCATCGCCAATACGGCAGTCTATATTAGTGACGAATTTATGCGTCGCGTCCAGGCTGACGAGGACTGGTATTTATTCGATCCGGCCGACACACCCGATTTGACTGATTTGTATGGTGACGACTTCGCTAAAGCTTATCGTCGTTACATCAAGTTGGCCGATCAAGGTAAATTACGCGACTACCAGAAAACCAAAGCTCGTGAGCAATTTCGTCAGATTTTGATTACGCTTCAAGCAACTAGCCATCCGTGGCTGACCTGGAAAGATACGATTAATGTTCGAGCGTTGAATAACAATACCTCAACGATACATTTGTCGAATCTTTGCACCGAAATCACTCTTCCGCAGGACAAAGACAACACGGCTGTTTGTAACTTGGTTAGCATCAACCTAGCGGCTCATTTGAAAGACGACAAGACTTGGGATTGGGATCGGTTGGCAGCCAGTACGCGCAGTGCCGTTCGACAGCTCGACAACTTGGTTGACATTACCAATACGCCAGTTCCGGAGGCAATGCGTAGTAATCAGCAAAATCGAGCGTTGGGTTTGGG
>DAICYC010000010.1:0-429 GCA_027311865.1 Candidatus Saccharimonadota bacterium | reverse complement strand
TGATGGGCTTTACTGACGTTATTGAAAAACTGGGCTATAGTTACGACTCCGAGCCGGCTTATGATTTGATCGATCAACTGACTGAATATATCAGCTATCACGCGATTGATGAATCGGCTGACTTGGCCGTTAAACTCGGCTCTTATCCGACCTTCAAGGGAAGTGGTTGGAGTAAGGGAATACTGCCGATTGATACTGTAGATGAACTAGCCAAAGATCGCCGGGTGCCAGTCGAGATTAATCGTACTAAGCGCCTAGACTGGGAGGCTCTGCGGCCGAAAGTAAAGCGCGGCATGCGTAATGCCACCTTGATGGCAATTGCGCCGACCGCCAATATCGCTCATATTGCTGGTACGACGCCTGGCCTCGATCCGCAATTTGCCCAGATTTTCTCACGGGCGACACTCAACGGCAAGTTCCTCGAAGTAA